>NZ_WPOO01000009.1:0-100075 GCF_009755265.1 Adlercreutzia rubneri
CTACTCGACCGTCCGTCTAAAGGCCTTCCGGGAGGGCGGCAGGACCGTCTACGATACGATAGACAACCGCAGGAGGCGGTTGGGGCTGGCGGCGTAGGCCGCTGTCCAAGTAACTGTCCGCACCCCCAGGACGCTGATAAGTGCAGATTTTGATACAAATTCTGACAACTCGGCGTCCGACCAATTTCGCATACTGGCTCTTAGCGGATCCAAGCGCGTCGACCCGCCACAATATAACAAGCTTGGCCAACGCGTCCGTCTCTTCCCTAGAAAGAGCTGCGGCATCGCCTCATTCCAGGCAAGTGCTGAGGCCGATTCTCCTGTACAAGCGGTACTAGTTTTGTATAGTTACGTTTATTATAATCGTGACTATACAAAACCCTTATCGGGAGCGCCGACAAACAGCGGCTGTTCCTCTTCTCGAAAAGCGGCTTTACCGACGCCTGCCGAGCCGAAGCCGCCGCCTGCGGGTGCCGCCTCGTAGCGCTTGCAGATATGGGGCTGGGGCAATAGAACCGATCCGCTTGGCCGCCCGCGCTTGGCCTAACGCAGCCGCTTCTCCCCCAGAAACGGGCTCGGTTCGTCGCGGTAGAGGACGGTCAGGGCGTGCATGGCGCGGGTGACGGCCACGTAGAGCAGGTTGCGATCGGCCTCGGTGGCGTACTGGCGGCCGTCGGCGTCCAGCAGCACCGCCTCGTCGAACTCGAGGCCCTTGGCTAGGCGCACCGAGCTGACGACGATACCGCCCGGGTAGGCGTCCGTTTCATCGGTGAGCAGCGTAAGGTCGTGATCGCGCGCAATGAGCTCAGCGTAGCGGGCGGCGAGGAAGTCCGATTTCGCGATGACTCCCAAGGTGCGCCGCCCCGAGGCACGCCACCGCTCGATGGCTTCGTCCACCGCCGCGAGCACCCCCACGGTGTCGCCGCAGCGCGCAAAGCGCACCGCCTCCCCATGGCGCTGGACGGCGACGAGACCCGCAACGGGCATCACCCGGGCGGCCAGCTCGGTGATCTCGCTGGTCGAACGGTAACTCGTCATGAGCCGCACCACCCGCGCGCCCGGATAATGGGCCGCCACCGCCTCGGGCGCCGACACCGCACGGCCGTCCACGAGCTGGTTCACATCCCCCAGGATAGTGCGATCGCAGCGGAACAGGCGGGAGATGGCCTCGTGCTGCACCGGCGTCAGATCCTGCATCTCATCGATGACCAGATGGCGCACGGCAGAAGTGGGGGCGAATCCGTCGGGGCCCGCGAAGGCCAGGGCGCACAGCACGACGGGGAAGGCGTCCTCCCATTCCACCACGCCCTTGGCCGGCGCCTTAAACAGGGCGCTCTGGCCCGTGTCGGCTAAAAAGCGCTTGTACAGCGCCAGCGGGTTCTTGGCCCGCATCATGCGCAGGAGCCGCCCGCGCAGCTCGCGGCGCGTCGGCATGGTGTGGACATAGCGGCCGAAGGTCTTGCCATGGGCCAACTCCAACGCGTCGCCGGCGATAAGGTCGAGGCGCTCATCGAAGGGCACCGGCGCGTAAGCCGCAAAGCGCTCGGCGAGCCAGGACGCCTCGGCCACGTCGCCCCCGACGGCCAAGTCGCGCGGCTCGAAGAGCTCCGATGCCGCCACCTTCCCATCGCCGGAGCCCTTCTCCCCCAGCTGAGCGCCGAGCCACGCCGTCAACGAGGCAGCGAACGCCTCGGTGCCCTTGGCGGCAGCACGGGCCGCCCGAACCGGGTCGGCCTCATCGGCAGCCGACACCGGGAGCGCCACTTTCGTGATCCCTTCCAAAAGGAGGGCCGCCAAGTCGTGCAGGCTCCACTGCCGCACTGGCTCCTCGCCCAGCTCCGGCAGCACCCCGGAAATGTAGTCGGAGAACACCCGGCTCGGCGAGAGGATGGCCACCGACTGCGAGGTCAGCCGCTCTTTCTGGCGATACAACAGGTAGGCAACCCGGTGCAGCGCGATGGAAGTCTTGCCCGAGCCGGCCACGCCCTGAATGATAAGCGTGCCGGGCGCCTCATCGCGAATGACGGCGTTCTGCTCGCGCTGGATGGAGGAGACGATATCATGCATCTTCGCGTCAGACGTGCGCCCGAGAACCGTCGCGAGTACCTCGTCGCGCACGCTGGAGCTGGAGTCCACCGCGTAGCGCAGCTGCCCCTCCTCGATGGAGATCTGCCGCTTGAGCGCGAGCGTTCCCTCCCGGCGCCCGGCCGGTGCCTCGAAGGCGGCCGGCCCCGGCTCGAAGTCGTAGAACAGCGCGGCCACCGGGCTTCGCCAATCGGAGATGAGCGCCTGGTTCTCCCAGGTGAGGGCGAAGCGCCCGAGGTAGGTGATCTGGCGTGCGGCCGCCGTCTCGCCTTCGGCCGAACCGGCAGATGAGGACGCCCCTTCCTCGCCTTCGACGAAATCGACCCGGGCGAAGTAGGGCGAATCGAGCAGCTTCTCCAACCGGCCTCGGGAGCGATGGGCCAAAGCGGCCTGGGCGTCCATGCGGTTCAGCTCATAGGCAGAAAGATGCGCCTCCTCCGGCGCCAATTCGCCACGCGAGGCCGCCAGCTGCGCCCCCGCCTCGCGATGGCTCGCCTCCGTACGCTCGGCCAACCCGCGCGCTCGATCGACGGCCGCGCGCACCGCACCCAACACCTCGTCAAGGTGGGCTTGCTCTTCCGCTTCTATGCTAGGGGATCCTCCATCGGTGTCCGCATCGGCATCTGCGTCTGCAGACCGAAGCAGGGCTTCGTCATGTTCCGCATCCACAGCCTTCTCCTTCCTCGTCCAGATTTCGCGAAACGCGGACGGCTCGGCCCTCGCTGAGCCCCGTCCGGGAAACCTGAGAGGTCGAAGCCGTGAGATGCGCCGACGTCAAGGGGAAACGCTATGCTAGCGGCCCCGCGCCTGAGCACCAGTCGCCACCGCACCGACCTCCACAAAATTCGCGCAACTTCGCTTCCCATGCTAAGACGGTATGGCTGTAGCGAGTCGTTTACCGTTTGATGCCAAGGGGCAGCAGCCAGACGTCAGCAGGGACAACTTCCCTTAGCATGGAACTCAGCGTTTACGTGGCGTCAAAAGCGTCGCCGACTGCGGCGCCCGATGCCGCTGTCGACCGCGGCGCTCGACGCCGCCGACCCCGAGACAAGGAGCGCTCATGCCCATGAACCCCGCCGTCCAAGCGGTCATCAAGGCCATCACGCGCCTGCAGCCCGACGTGGCCAATTCCTGGAACTCCCAGCGCAAGGTGGAGGACGCCGCCGGCAAACTCACCATTGCCGACCCGCGCTGCCGCATCGACAAGATCACCGCCACAGCCGACGACGGCTACGAGATTCCCTTGCGCGTGTTCACGCCCCTCGACATCGACTTCTCCCTGAAGCGGGGCCTACACGTGAACGAGGATCACCGCGGCACCATCCTGTACTTGCACGGCGGCGGCTGGGCCAACGGCGACGTGGAATTCTACAGCGACGCCTGCATGCGCACGGCGCTGAAGCTCGAGCGCCGCGTCATCGCCGTCGACTACCGGCGCAGCCCCGAGCACCGCTTCCCCACCGCGCTTGAGGACTGCTACGCCGTGGCGCGGCAGCTGTTCGCCGGCACGCTTATCCGCGACGCCGATCCCGGGCGCATCGTGCTCATGGGCGACTCGGCCGGCGGCAACCTCACGGCGGCCGTGAGCCTTCTCGCCCGCGAGCGCGGCGACTTCCGCCCGCGCACCCAGATCCTCTTGTACCCGCTCGTGTACAACGACCACTCCGAAACGACGCTGTTCGATTCCGTGCGCGACAACGGCGAGGACTACATTCTCACCCGCCAGGCCATCGTCGACTACATCGAACTGTACCTGCGCACGCCCGCCGATTTCCACGACTCCCGCTTCGCACCGCTCATCGCGACGTCGCTGGCCGACCTGCCCCGCACGCTCGTCATCACCGCCGAGTACGACCCTTTGCGCGACGAGGGCGAGGCTTTCGCTGCGCGCCTGGATGCGGAGGGCAACGAAGTGGCCTGCTTCCGCATGAACGACGGCGTCCACGGCTACTTTTTGTACCCCTCCGTGCTCTCGCTCGTGCGCGACACCTACCGCCTCATCGCGCACTTCCTCGATGGCGACCCGCTCCCGAAACCCGGTGACCGGCCATGGCTGACGCTTCTTGGTACCGACTAGACAACGTCGGCAAGTTCTACGCCGCCCAGGCGGGAAGCCCGAACCAGACCATCTTCCGCTTGGCGGCCACCATGGTCGACGAGGTGGACGCGCAGGCGCTGCAGCGCGCGCTGGACGCCACCGTGGCGCAGTTCCCCGGCTTCAATGTATCGCTGCGATCCGGCATGTTCTGGCATTACTTGGAACCGTCCGGCACCGCGCCGCGCGTGACTCCCGAGAACCTGCCCATCTGCTACGGCCTGCATGCCGGGCCCCAAAGCGTGCTCTTCCGCGTGAGCTACTATCGCCGGCGCATCAACGTCGAAGTGTCCCACATGATCTCCGACGGGCGCGGGGCCCTGGAGTTCCTAAAAGCGCTGCTCGGCGCTTACGTGGCCGAGCGCTACGGGTTGCCCGAAGCCGCCGCCTGCGCTTATGCGGGCACCGAGGCGCAGAAGACCGAGGACAGCTTCACGACCAACTACGACCGCTCCGCGGCGGGAAAGGCGAAAAAGCCGCGCGTCTTCCATCTGACGGGCCTGAAGACCGACGCCGACCCGCTTTACCTGGAATACCACCTATCGGCCAGCGCCGTGCATGCCGCCGCCAAAGACGCCGGAGTCAGCGTCACCTCCTACCTCATCGCGGCGGTCATCTGCGCCGTGCGCGCCACGATGACCGCCCGCGACCGGCGCCGGGCCATCCACCTGGACGTCCCCGTCGACCTGCGCAGCCTCTTCGGCTCGGCCACCCTGCGCAACTTCTTCGGGCTCGCTTTCGTCTCCTACGCTCCCGGCGCCGCCAATGCCTCGGTGGCCGAGGTGGCCGTCGAAGTGCAGCGCCAGCTGACCGCCGGATGCGAGCCCGCATCCCTGAAGCGCCGTATGATGGCCATGATCAAGCTGGAGAAGAACCCACTTCTGCGCGCGGCGCCCCTCATCGTGAAGGATGCGGCGCTGGCCGTCGCCGACGCGCGCGCCGCCCGCGAGGTCACCACTACCGTCTCGAGCCTCGGCCGCGTGGCGCTGGACGAATGCACGGCCCCCTACGTGGAAGGCATCAGCGCGCTCACGTCCACCTCCGGCCTCAACTTCATCGTGTGCACCTACGGCGACGATCTATCCATCGGCATCTCCAGCCGCTTCCTCGGCCAGAAGGTGACCCGCGCCCTGGCAGAGGTTTTGGAAGACGAGGGGATGCGCGGATATCTGAACGCAAACCGCGACGCGCCGGCGTTCCACCGCCCCGGTCCGCTGGCGGCCGCCCGCAAGGCGGCTCCCGTGCCATCGGTGTTCCCGCCGAACTCCTTCGAGCGCAAGAGCACCCGCGTCCGCACGGTTCTGGCGGTGCTCACCCTTATCTGCATCGCACTTATCGCGCTTTTGGGCGGCACTGCGGGCGGCAGCGCGCTGGCCGTGGGGGCGCCGTGTGCGGCCGTGGCCCTGAACTGGCTGTTCGTGCGGAACATGATCGTGCACGCCCCCGACTTCATCCGCGTGGTTGAGCGCTACTTCCTCGTGCTTTTGGCCGTGGCGGGGCTGTGGTTCGCATCCACGGGAAACCTCATCGTCACCACCTACGTGGTGCCGGGCCTGTGCATGCTGGCCCTCGCGTTCAACGCGGTGCTCCTCATCGCCTTCCGCGGACCGTTTGTCACCGGATACGCGAAGTACCTCATCTACGAGGTGCTGCTCGGGCTCGTTCCCCTGGCGCTTCTGGCCGCCGGCCTCATCACCTGGCCGCCCTTGGCCATAGCCGCCGGCGCAGCCGCCGCGGCCCTGCTGGCCATCCTGCTCCTGGTCGGCCGCAAGCAACTGGCCGCCGAAGCCCGCAAGCTGTTCTCGCTGCGGTAGGCCACCTGTCTCCAGTCCCTACCCCACCACTGCCAGCACGATGGCGGCGGCCAGCACCGCCACGCACACGGCCAGGGCCACGAAGTCCTCGGCATGCAGCGGGTAGTCCTTGTAGCCGCTCGTGCGCGTGCGCAGGTTGAAGCCGCGCACCTCGGCGGCGATGGCGGCGGAGTTCGTCTTGCGCACCGAGCTCACCAGAAGCGGCACGCACAGAGGAATCATGAGCCGCACCTTCTTCGCAAAAGAGCCGTCGAATTCCACGCCGCGGGCTGTCTGGGCCTCCATGATGCCGGCCATGTCGTTCATGAACACGGGAATGAAGTGCACCGTGCTCGTGAAGGTGAACGCGTACTTGTAGGGCACGTGCAGCTGCTTGACGGCCGCGTTTGTCAGGTCGTTCATCTTCGTGACGTAGAACACGAGGAACAAAGGTATCGCCGCCGCCATGAGGCGCACGACGACCGTGAGCGCCGCCAGCAGGCTGCCGGTGCCGATGTACCCCCAGGGCAGCGGCACGAGCGGCATGCCGTGGGGCGTCGTGAGCAGGATGACCACGGCCAGAATGAGCGAGAACGCGAACACCGCCTTGCAGAGGCCGGCCGTCTCGCGACCCAGCCCGCACGAAGCGGCCATGACGAGCGCGGCGGCCAGAAGGATCAGCAGAAACACCAGGTTGCTCGTCACGAAGCAGGCGATGGCGATGAGCACCGCGCCGATGAGCTTCACACAGGGGTTCATACGGTGCAGAAAGCTCTCCCCCGGCACATATTCCAGAAACTTGGCCATTAGTCGATCGCCTCCACTTCCACGTCTTCGACCTCCCTATCGCATGCCTGGGCCACCGCCGTCACCATTTGGGCCACGGTGTTCGCCTCGGCCACAGCCGCGGGACAGGCCGCCTCGCGCCCGAGAATGAGCGACACCTCGGTCACCTGAGGCGGCAGGATGTGCGCCTCCTTCAGCACGCGCCCGTCGCGCAGCACCTCGAAGGTGGGGCCGTCGGCCACCACCCGTCCAGCGGTCATGGCGATGACGCGGCGGGCGAAGTCCCCCACCACTTCCATGTCGTGGCAGACCATGATGACCGTGGTGCCGTTCTCGTTCAGCTCGCGCACCACATCCATCACCTTCACGCACTCGCGAAAGTCGAGACCGGTGGTCGGCTCGTCCAGGATGATGGTGGGCGGCGCCAGCACGATGATGGAGGCCAGCGCGAGCAGCTGCCGCGTGCCGCGGTTCAGCAGGTAGGGCTCGGCATCCGCGTCGAAGCCGAAGCGCTCGATCATGGCGTCCACCCGCGCCTCCGCTTCCGACCCCTCCTCGCCGAGCGCTTTGAACCCGAACATAAGCTCCTCGCGCACGGTGTTGCAGCAAATTTGCCGATCGGGGTTCTGGAAGAGAAAGCCGATGCGCCGGGCCAATTCGCTCGTCTTCAGGGAGGTCGTGGGCACGCCGTCGATGAGCACCTCGCCGGAGGTGGGCTTCAAAAGCCCGTTCACGAGTCGCATCGTGGTGGATTTCCCCGCTCCGTTGGTGCCGACGAAGGCCACGAAGTCGCCGTTGTTCACCGTGAAGCTCACGTCGTTCAGCACGGCCAGCTCGCCGTCGTAGGACGCCGACACGTTCTTGAACTCGATCATGCGAGAACCTCCTTCAGCGCCGCCGCGGCCCCGGCCACGTTGCGCACCGTGGGGCCGGCGTACAGGCCCTGGGCGGAAAGCGCGTTCATGAGCGTCGTCGAGCGCGGCACGTTCACGCCGAGCGCCAGCAGCTCCTCGGAGTGGGCCAGCACCGCGTCCGGCGTATCGGCGAAGCGGATGCGGCCCTCGTCCACGATGACGAGCATGTCAGCGTAGTCGGATAGAAGCGCGATCTTCTGCTCCACCACGACGACCGTGGTGCCGTGTTCCCGGGCGTAGCGGGCCAGCAGATCGAACACCGTCACCGACGAGGCCGGGTCCAGCTCGGCGGTAGGCTCGTCCAGCACGAGCACCTTGGGGTGCAGCGCCAGCACCGAGGCCACGGCCACCTTCTGCTTCTGGCCGCCGGACAGGCTGTCGATGGTGCGGTCGCGCAGATCCGCGATGCCCATGGAGGCGAGCGCCTCGTCCACCCGCGCGGGAATCTCCTCGCGCGGCACGGCGAAGTTCTCCAGGCCGTAGAGGATCTCGTCTTCCACCACGGTGGACACCATCTGGGAGTCGATGTCCTGGCACACGCTGCCCACCAGTCGCGACAGGTCGGTCAGCGAGGTGTCCACGGTATCGCACCCTTCCACCGTGACCGAGCCGTAGAAGTCGCCCGGATAGCAATGCGGGATGATGCCGTTGATGGCGTAGGTGAGGGTGGACTTCCCGCTGCCCGCCGCCCCAGTGATGCCGACGAAGCAGCCGTCGGGAATGGAAAGCGTGATGTCGCGCACCACGGGCTCGGCCCCTTCCCGGTACCGAAAACTGAACTCGTTGAACTCGATCATGATGACCTTTCTTGCTCGTGCCGGACCAGCAGTTTAACGCTTCAGCACCTTCTTCAGGGGCGTCGCCAGCACCTCGACGAAGATGCAGTTGAAGGTGGCGGTGCCCAGCACGATGGCCACGTAGGCCGCCATGGCCACGGCGAAGTCGCCGCCCACGGACACGACGTTGATGTAGACGGACAGCGCCGCGAAGGTGAAGCCGGACACGCAGGTGGAGATGAACGTGTTCACGAGCGGGTTCACGTCCAGCTTGCCGATCTTCATGGGCACGTGGATGAGCAGCCCGCAGGCGAGCGCACCCAAAAGCTCCGAGGGAATGTTGAGCAGCGGCGTGGCGTTCAGCATCGGAATCTGGCACACAAGGCCTGCGATGAGCCCGATGACGAGCGACTGGGCCACGTTCGGTCGGATGATGATAATGGCCAGGCAGTAGGCGGCGATAATGAAGTTCGGCTTCATGCCGAAGGAGGCGAGCAGGCTGCCCACCGTGAGCTTCAGCACGGCACCGGCGGCCAGAAGCACGGCCACCAAGATGAGATCCTGGATGGCCAGTCCCTTCTTCTCAGCCGCAGCCACGGTGCGCTTGGCGCCGGCGGCGGGGGTTGCGGTTTCAGCGTCGGCGGTCATACGGAGTTCTGCCATGTCGATCAGTCCTTTCTCGGGCGGTTTCCCCACCGCCCCTCGTGCCCGCTTCTTACGGGCCTTCCAATTCGTAGCAATTGCTCCTTCGCCGACGCCTTTCGAGAGGTTCCCGGCCGACCCCAACAAAAAAGGATCTGTCCTTCGCTTAAAGGACAGATCCCTCGATCTGCGGTGCCACCTTTAATTGATTCGCGCGATGCGAACCCTCTCATGAACGGGCCATCACCCGTTCTGCCTTTAACGCAGGCTCACGGTCCAGATACTCGGCCTCGTCGGAACAAACGACGTCGGGCCTTTCCCCTTTCCCTCGGCGATCCATTTACCCTCTGGCGTTCTGCGGGAATCTCAGCTGCGCCCGCTCTCTGTGAGTGCCCGGATGGCTTGACTTTCGCCTCATCGGTTTAAGGTATATTCAATTGCTGCGTGTACTTTAGCACAGAAAACCAACCGCGCAACCCCCAATTTCCCCACCGCCCGCCAACGGGCCCTTGAAGGGCAAGACTTGGAGGGCAAAAGCGAGAGCGAAAGGGTTGAGGGGTGAAAACGGGTGCGTTGCGAGAGCCCAACTGCGCGATTCAGTCGAAAACGGCATCCTTCCCTAGAGAGCGCAGGGCTTTGCGCAGGAGCGTTGAGCGATTCCCCGCTCCCGTCTTCTGATAGATGTTGGCTAAGTGTCGGTTGACCGTACTCGTCGATATCGTGAGGCTTGCGGCTATTTCTGCGGGAAGAAGGCCGCTGCATACCATCTCGCAAATCTCCGCCTCTCTCGCCGTAAGACCATACAACTCGTTAAAATTCTCGAGCGACCCGCCTCGGCCGCGATACGAAACTCCCACTGGATACAGTTGGTGGAATTTTTCACCGAGATGGCGAGCCGTCACCGATAGAATATCCAACTCCTTATCGGTGAAATCTCCCTCCCCTTCGTCACGTGCAAACGTCACCGTCGCAAAGCCAACGCCATGGCTGAAGACGTTGATACCGCAGCCATAGACGACGCCCATGGGCCTCATCCATTTCTGGTAAAACTCGCTTTTCTGCCTCATTCCGTCTGAAATGAAATCTGAATCTCGATAAGCAACGATATCGCCCATCTGACTCGTCGCCCACGATGTGTAGTCCTTCTCGATGAATTCGTCGTAATAGCTATCAAGAGCCTTCTTCTCGATGGTGGTGGTTACCGGGTCGAAGAAGACATCTCGACCTCGGCGTCGGCCTTTGAGATCGAACACGGAAATCTCGTGGGGAACCAGCTGTTTCATCCTCTCGAGGAAACGGAGTCGCAAGTCCCTCACGTTCTCCGCCTGATATATGTCAAAAACTACATCGTCTATTTGCCGCCATTCCGACTCCGAGATCATAACGCCTCCGCACTCTAGGACTCGCCGCCGCGCTGCATATATTTATGCAGAATGAAAAGATGCACAACTCAAAGAATTTCATAGTTCGTCGCTCAAATTTACCATAAGCGCAGCGGTATCTCAAACCGCCGAGCCAATGGGGGATTCTGCCATATTACGGACGATATCCCCAGATAGGAGGATTTCCATGGTCAAGGATTACATCGACACCAACGACTTCACCAAGGAGGAACTGCTCGGCATGGTGGACCTCGCCATCGCCATGAAGGGGCTCATCAAGGAGGGCGGCGAGTACCCGCTGCTGCTCGCGAACAAGACCCTCGGCATGATCTTCCAGCAGGTGTCCACCCGCACCCGCATCTCCTTCGAGACGGCCATGACCGACCTCGGCGGCCACGCGCAGTTCTTCGGCCCCGGCTCCATCCAGCTGGGCGGCCATGAGTCCATCGAGGACTCCGGCCGCGTCATGGGAAGCCTCGTCGACATCCTCATGGCCCGCGTCGACCGCCACAAGGACGTGGTGGACCTGGCGAAGTACTCCGCCGCGCCGGTCATCAACGGCATGAGCGAGTTCAACCATCCCACCCAGGAGCTCGGCGACCTCATGACCATGATCGAGAACCTGCCCGCCGGCAAGAAGATCGAGGACTGCAAGCTCGCCTTCATCGGCGACGCCACCCAGGTGTGCGTGTCGCTGATGTTCATCGCCTCGAAGATGGGCATGGACTTCGTGCAGTTCGGCCCGAAGGGCCACCAGATCTCCGACGGCGCCCTGCACGTGGGCACCGACGAGGAGCGCGCCGCCTTCGGCAAGCAGCTCATGGCCATCGGCGAGGAGAACTGCAAGGTCTCCGGCGGCACCATCACCGTCTCCGACGACATCTCCTGCATCGAGGGCGCCGACTTCGTCTACACCGACGTGTGGTACGGCCTCTACGACGAGGAGGTCTCCGGCGAGAACTACATGGACGTGTTCTACCCGAAGTACCAGGTGACCTGGGACCTGATGAACGCGGCCGGCCCGGACTCCAAGTTCATGCACTGCCTGCCCGCCACCCGCGGCGAGGAAGTGGTGGACGAGGCGATGGATGACCCCGCGCGCAGCCTGTGCTGGGACGAGGCTGAGAACCGCAAGCACTCCATCCGCGCCATCCTGGCCACCCTGTGCCCCCAGAGCGAGCCGGACGAGGAGAAGGCGACTGCCTACCGCGCCACCATCGACAGCTGCATGGCAAAGCTGGGCAAGCACGGTCTGTAAGACGTACCGGGTCGAGGGAGTTGCGGCTCCCCCGCCTTCATCTTCCAAGTAAGGAGCCACACTATGAGTGGTAAGAAGAAGTTCAAGCTTTTAGACGTGATCCTCTCGGTGATCTGCGTGGTGTTCGTTGCCGAAGCCATCGCTCCCGCCGCGGCCATCGGAAACCAGCAGTTCTTCTGGTGGATATTCCTGATCATCACCTTCCTTCTGCCCTACGGCCTTATTGTATCGGAGCTGGGAACCGCCTATGCCGACGACGAGGGAGGCCTGTACGATTGGGTGCGCCGTGCCTTCGGCGACAAGTGGGGCGCCCGCGTCAGCTGGTACTACTGGATCAACTTCCCCCTGTGGATCGCCAGCTTGGCCGTGCTCTTCCCCAGCACCCTCGGAGCCATGGCAGGTATAGAGCTGGGTCTCGTTCCCTCTTTGGCCATAGAGCTCGCTTTTATCTGGATCATCATCTTCATCAGCTTCTCCCGCGCCTCTGACGCCATTTGGATCATGAACGTGGCCGCAGTCCTCAAAGTCGCTATAGCCCTGTGCCTCGGAGGGCTCGGAATCTACTTTGCGGCAACTTCGGGATTCGCCAGCGATATGGCCCCGGCAACGTTCATGCCGTCGTTCGATATGAACGCTCTTGCGTACCTCTCCATCATCCTCTTCAATTTCCTGGGATTCGAGGTAGTCGCCACTTACGCAAGCGACATGGAAAACCCACGCGTGCAGATTCCCAAGGCCATTATCATCGGGGGCATCGTCATCGCCGCCATTTACATGGCTGGCTCGTTCGGCATCGGCGCCGCCATTCCTGCGACTGAACTGAGCCTCGATTCCGGCATCATGGACGCCGTCGCCATCATGACGGGCGACGGGTCGCTCCCGCTCATCATCGTCGGCGTCGTCTTCCTCCTTACACTGTTCGGCAATATGGTGAGCTGGTCGTTCGGCGTTAATTTCGTTGTTGTGTGCGCAGCTAAAGACCGGAACATGCCGACCGCGTTTTCCACGGAAACCCGCAAAAGCAACATGCCGAAGGGAGTCACTATAGCAAACGGCATCATCGCATCCATCGTCGTGCTTCTCCTGCCCGTCGCCGAGGCGTTCGGTATCGGGGACTTTTTCTGGGTGCTGTTCTCCGTGGGAGTCGTATTCCTGCTCTTCAGCTACATTCCTATGTTCCCGGCCTTCCTGAAACTGCGGCGCATCGACCCTAATCGAAACCGACTCTTCCGCGTGCCCGGCTCGCGCGCCGTTCTCAGCGTCTTGGCGTGGCTACCCGTAGTGATCCTCGTGCTAGCTGCCTTCATCACCATCGTACCCCTCGACGGCTCGGAGTCGGAGCTAGCGAAACTGCCCATGCTCATCACCGTTATCGCCTTCATCATACTGGGAGAGGTCGTTCGCATCGTCGCGGGCAAAAAACGTCCCCAGGCCTACCTTGGCATGGGCAAGAGCGGCGAACCACCGGCCCGTTCCCTACCTGGAGCCGAAGTTGAGGAAGAGCGATCCCAGAGAGAGGAGCACCTGGCGAGAAATTAGCGAAAAATGAACTGCCTGCGAAAAGAATAGCCCCGATACTGTCCCAGAACGAAAGGATGCATTATGGAGAAAACAATTTACGAGAACGAGTCAACGCCCAAAGCAGACGGGTTCCATATGCCCGGCGAGCACGAGCCCCAAGAGCGCATCTGGATGCTTTGGCCTCATCGAACCGACAACTGGCAATACGGGGCAAAACCCGCACAGCAAGTTTTCGCCGACGTGGCGCGCGCCATTGCCCACTTCGAACCCGTGACAATCGGAGTCAA
This sequence comes from Adlercreutzia rubneri, assembly GCF_009755265.1. Taxonomy (NCBI): domain Bacteria; kingdom Bacillati; phylum Actinomycetota; class Coriobacteriia; order Eggerthellales; family Eggerthellaceae; genus Adlercreutzia; species Adlercreutzia rubneri. Next base: position 13,540 of record NZ_WPOO01000009.1, read on the forward strand.
GCCCGTCGACTACGCAGCTGCCCATTGCCTTTTTAAGAACGACCAGCTTATCGATATCGTGGAGATGGAATCCGACGATGCGTGGATCCGCGACTGCGGGCCCGCCTTCGTTGTCAACGACTCCGGAGACCTGCGCGCGGTTCATTTCGGATTCAATGCCTGGGGCGGCCTGCACGACGGCCTCTACTTCCCCTGGAACCAAGACGAACTCGTCGGAATGAAGGTGTGCGACCTGGCTCACGTCGACCGCTACAAGCCCGACAACTTCATCCTCGAGGGAGGCTCGTTCACCGTTGACGGGGAAGGAACGGTCATCACTACCGAGATGTGCCTGCTCTCGCCCGGTCGTAACCCGCACTATACCAAGGGCGAGATCGAACAGCACCTGTGCGATTATCTTGGCTGCGAGAAGGTCATTTGGGTAAAGGACGGCATTGATCCCGATGAGACCAACGGGCACATCGACGGTGTTGCGACCTATGTTGCCCCGGGCGAAGTTGCTTGTATCTGGACCGATGACACAGAGCATCCCTACTACCAAGTGGCCCAAGACGCCTTCACAACCCTTTCGACCGCCACCGACGCCAAAGGCCGCAAGCTGAAGGTCCACAAGCTCTGCATGGGAGCCAATCCCATAGCGCTCGACCCGGCTGCAGCGGCCACCATCGATACGGTGGACACGGCCAAAGAGCGCACAAGCGACTACGAAGTCATGGGATCCTACCTCAATTTCCTCATTGTCAACGGCGGCGTCATCGTCCCCCAATACGACGACCCCAACGACGAGCTCGCCATCGAGCAGATCCAGGGCATGTTCCCCGACCGCGAAATCGTCGGCGTGAACACCACGCAGATTCTCTACGGCGGCGGCAACATCCACTGCATCACCCAACAGCAACCGAAACCACAGAGGAAATAGCAGAATCGGCGCGGCTGAAAGGAAGAATAGCGCATCACGCCAGACAAACTGCACCCCGCTCTGTTGCAAATCGGCAATATTCGCCAAACACGCAGCATAATTTGGACAAAAACAAGCGCTTTGCAACAGCTAAATCGCCCTATGGGGGCTGAATTCCTGTTGCAAAGCACCTTTATCTGCCAAAACAGAGCCGCAAACCCCCGATTATTGCCGTGTTTTTCTTGCTCAATAGACAGAAACAAAGGATTTGCAACAATCTCGGGGCCTATACAGCAAAGTGGCCGAACCCGAGAAGGGGACGGTCACTTTTTCGCAGTCGCATAATGAACCTGCAAGCGGAAAAGCGCGCTACACGATCTTCTTTCCCAGGACGGCGGCCAACTCGCGCAGCTCGGCCACGAGCTCGCGGAACTGGGCCGGGGTCAGCTGCTGGGGGCCGTCGGAAAGCGCCACGGGCGGGTTGGGGTGCACCTCGATCATGAGCGAGTCGGCCCCGGCGGCCACGGCGGCCTTTGCCAGCGACGGCACCAGGTCGCGCTGTCCGGCCGGATGCGACACGTCGATGCACACCGGGTACAGCGACTGCTTGTGGATGACCGGCACCGCCGCGATGTCCAGCGTGAAGCGCGTGGCCGTCTCGAAGGTGCGGATGCCGCGCTCGCAGAGCACCACGTTGGTGTTGCCGTGATCAGTGATGTAGTCGGTGGCGGCGAGCCACTCGGCGATAGTGCCGGCGAAGCCGCGCTTGTACAGCACCATCTGGTGGGTGTCGGCCGTCACCTCGCCGATCTTCTTCAGCAGGCTGAAGTTCTGGAAGTTGCGGGCGCCCACCTGCAGGCCGTCCACGTAGTCGGCCACCAGCTGGCAGTGGGCCGAATCCATCACCTCGGTCAGCGTCTTCAGGTTGTAGCGGTCGCCGGCGCTCTTCATGATCTTGAGCGCCTCCTCGCCGAGGCCCTGGAACGAGTGCGGGTTGGTGCGGGGCTTGAAGGCGCCGCCGCGGATCCAGGTGAGGCCCAGATCGGCGATGCACTCGGCCACCTCGTCGAACTGCTCGGCGGACTCCACCGAGCAGGGCCCGGCATAAATGGTGATCTCGTCCGTGCGCTGGCCGAGATCGGGGATGGGGGCAATCTTCACTTCGCTCATACGGACGGCGTCTCCTTCATGATCTTCAAGATGGTAGCGTAAATCTCCCGAAGGTTCTCGTTGTAGAGCGGCCCCTCGTTGTAGCTATCCACCCGCGCGAAGATTTCCTCCTCGCGGCGCGCGTCGTACAGACCCAGATGCGCACCGGGTTTCAGACCGCGGATGACCAGCGAGTGACCGGCGCGCTTGTTCAGAAGCGCGACGATCTCGCGATCGATCTCGTCAATCTGCTCACGATGCTTCTGAATCTCGGCAAGATTGCTGTTCTCTTCAGACATCGCTTTTCCTTTCGTGTACCAAAAACTTGAACGAGCATGGCCGCACCGCCTAAAAGCGCCGCCGCCCTCGCGTGGCGTTCATGATAGCAAAGACCCCGGTCCGCGCCGAGGTCGCAAAGGGAAACGGATATAGAAGCCCCCGACCGCCCGCCATCGACAAAAGCGAAGGGCACGCCTATTCAAATACGCCCTTCGCACGCCCTTCGCGCAGACGGAAAGCCCGGAGAAGACTACGCAGCAAAAACCGCTAGCGACGCATGAAAGTGCCGACTTTTTTCTCGGAATCGCGGGTATACCACTCGATGAACAGGTCGACCGCGCCGTTGGCCACGAATGTCGCACCGAGCACGAGCACGAAAGTCATGGACGCACCCCATGGGTTCACCACGATAAGCACACCACCGATACCCACGGCCACAGCCGCCGCAAGCACAGCGATCCAAATGCTGCTGCCGAACGCACGCAGGCCGAACGCGCGAACCACGTTCACGATGGCCAGCAAAATGAGCACCACGCCGAGGACCACCGAGAAGAACCCGGCGATCACCTTGGGAAAGACGAAGGCGATGATTGCGATGATAACGTAGAACACCGCCGCCATGAGCGTGCCCGAGTCGCGGTAGCGCACGCTGCGCTGACGGAAGTACGACAGCAGCCCCGCCGCGCCCATCAAAGCCAGGGCCACGCCGAAAAGCATAATGATGCCCTGCACGGTAATGGACGGGTAGATCATCAGGAAAAGCCCGAACGCGATGCAAAGCACCGCTTGCACCATGTTGTTCGATCGCACAACGTTCAGAAACTTCTCCACAGCTGCTCCTCTCGCTCGGCGCCTAAGCGCCCCTACTTCGGATCCGACACCCCCGGTCACGCGCCACCCTCCCCTGCGACCGCGCCCTTCGGATCTCTCTTACTGGCGACATGCTAAAGCGCTCGCACAAAACGGTGGGCCTTGAGATCAGCGTTGAAAACAATCAGTTGAAGAAGGCCGCCCGCCGTCACCAACCCGTTAATAAGACCACCATTGCGAAAAGACAGCGTTACCATTCCGTCAACAACGGCAACGCCCTAGAATCGCGTCGCTTCCAGCTCCAGACCCAACTTCATCGCCGTAGTCGTGAGCGAACCGATTACGAACGCCCCTGACGGCTCTACGCTCGAAGTCGTAGTGCGCAAGAGCTTCGTCGCTGAGCGAGCCGACCCCTCGGTAATGCGAAGCACACGATTCATGATGGCCTCCAAGAAAAGGCGGTCCACATCCATCGCCGGATCTTTGAAACGCACCTCGGTAATGCCAAGGCAACTGATTTGCCCCTGGGTCTCCGTGACGAGATCGAACGTCTCCTGAATACGAGCGAGATCGGTAGCCTTAGCATCCAACCAGCGCCTCGCCCTCGCAGCCTTCGACGATAAGCCGGCGCAACACATCGAGGGAGATCCTCTCGTCCTCCACCTTCAGCGGCTTGATGAGAAGCCCTTCGTCGGTCTGCTCAATGAGGGCATACTCGGTGAACCCCATATCTTTGTAGGCCTTCGCGGAAATAGCGATCTGCCGCCTGCTGGACACCTTGACCCGCTGTGGCGCCATACGAGCCGTCTCCCCCATAGCTCCCCCACCAAGCGCTTGGTTCCAAGTTACAAAGCGAGTATGGCATGAGACGCGCACAAAAAGGACAGGGAGCCTGACGGGGAGGGTGGGCGCAATGACGCCAACGCCATTCCTCGTCAAAGATGAATTCATCTGCAAGGAAACCGAATGCCAGGCAACACGTAGCTCACGCCCTCCATCTGAAACGTGCAGAGCCCGGAGCAGAAGTCGCCTTAATCGCATTCGGAGCAACGGCCAGACGCCATCCACGAAATGGACCCTTCGCAGAGGGAGGGGGCGAAGGGTCCATAAGCCTAGTCGGACAAGCCGAGAAGCTACTTGAGGTAGTACACCGACGGATTAGTTCCCTGCTCGGGAAGCAGCTGCTCCCACTCGCGCTCGGCAATGAGCTTGGACACCTCGGAGTTCGGATCATCCAGATCACCGAAGAAGCGGGCGTAGCCCACGCACGCCTGCACGCACATGGGCTTTTCGCCGCGCGCAATCAAGTTCGAGCACATGGTGCACTTCTCCACCGTGTTCGACACATGCTGCGGCGCGTCCGCGAAACCCACGGCGAACTCCATGGCGTACTTCGGCTCGCCATCGTTGTACACACGCACCTCATAAGGACAAGCCTGCATGCACGTTTTGCACCCAATGCAAGTTTCCGCGTCCACGGTCACAATGCCTGTTTCTTCATCCTTCATGGTAGCACCCGTGGGACACACCTCCACGCAAGGGGCATTCTCGCAATGCTGGCAGGTCACCGGATAGTGCTGGAGCGTACAATTCGGATACTCACCGTCCGGCGAATCGAGACTCTCTCCACCGTCAGTGATGACCCGATTCCACCAATTACCAGTCGGAAGATTATTCGCCGTCCGACAGGATGTCATACACGTCTGGCACCCCATGCATCTCTTCAAATCAATAGCCATTCCGTATCGCATGACGTCCTCCTATTGAACTTTTTCCATTTCGCACAGACAATCGAACCAATTGTCCTGCTCAAAGCGTGGCCACGAAGCGATGCTGGAGAGATCGCCGTAATGCCCCTCGATGAAATTCCGCTCTTCCCAACCGTGATCGATCACCAACACGCCTTTGCGGCATCCGTTGCTGACAACCGCTTTAAGGACCACATGCCCGCGATCGTTATAGAGACGCACTATATCGCCAGTGTTGATGTCACGCGACGCCGCATCGGAGGGACTCATCTTTACGAACGGCTCTGGGTCGATCTCGAGCAAGGCAGGAACGTTGTTGAAGATGGTGTGAGTTTTATACTTGCATCGTTCGCTTATGAAAGCAAGCGGATACCGCTCGAAAAGCGGATTCTCGTGCCAGGCCTCTAACGGAGGTTCCCAGAACCAGCAGGACTCTTTGAGCATATCCCACTCCTGGCCAACATCCATCATGGGTTTAATGCCCTCATGGTAGAACTCCAGACGCCCTGTCGCTGTAAGGATGGGAGCGTTCAATCCAATGACGCTGGGCTCCTCGGGATGAGACCATACCGCATGCTCCGATTGCAGCTTATCCCACGTAACACCGGCTTCTTGAGCCACTTCATTATCTACACATGAGGAAAGGAAATCCTCAAGAGTCTGGGTGAAGTACTGCTCGAAACCCATTGCGCGGCCTAGCAGAGTAATCACATCAAAGTCGCTCTTCACCTCAAAGGGAGTCTCCACTGCCTGATCTATGAGCTTAACGAAGCCAGTCTGACGAAAAGTAAGATCGCTCTTCTCGAAGGGGAAGGCTACAGGCAAAACAATATCGGCGTATTCCGCCGTTTCGGACATGACCATGTCCGAAACCACGACAAGATCCATCTTGTCGAGCATCGAAAGCCATCTTTGGCGATCGGGCATGTTAGCCAGCGGGTTGCAATAGTAGATGTACATCGATCGCGGCGCCGTGTCGAATTCCCCAATCGATCCTTCCTCCACTAACTGAGGAAGATGGTTCACATACACTGTAGGCCCAGCCACAGCACCATCCAGGTTCATACCGGCAGTACTCTGAACGCCCTGCGCCACAGCCCCAGTCAAATCGACGCAGGTGCTTCCGGCTCCGTGTTTGCACTCTTGCCCGGTGATATCCGCAAGCGCAAACACACCGTCGTAGAACGTCTGACCGTTTGCGTAATGATCTTGCCCAAAGCCAAGCAGCACCATCGATCGGCCCGAGAGATAGATACTCGCAACCTCCTCGATAACGTCGAGCGGAATGTCAGTGTATTGGGAAATCTGGTCCAAAGTCCACGCCGAGAACCTATCGACGAGAATCTGGTACGCTGGCCTGACTTTAAACCCCTCGAGTTCGAACGAGCCCTCGAGCACAGGCTCCTCTACCTCGTCGAAGGGCGCGAGTTGGACGCCATCATAAACCATAATCCTATCTTGGTCGCTTCCCGCCTCTGCCCGACCTAAATCGCTCAAGCGAAGGTAGAAGCCATCCTCTTTGACCAAAAACGGAGCTACCGTCTTAGTGCGCATGTGTTCGACATCGATTTTGCCATCGCGAATGGCAATCTGGGCAATACCTGCCGCTAGAAGACCATCAGTTCCGGGACGGATGGAAACGTAGAGGTCCGCCTTAGCTGCCGTAGTGGTAAAAATGGGATCGATGACAACAAGTTTGGCTCCCGCTTCGCAGGCTTCGGAGATGAAATGATAGTCAACAATGAATGACTCAGACGGATTGGAGCCCCATACAAAGATATTTTCCGCATTGACGATGTCGCGATACTCGTTATGGCCTCCTGTAGTGGTCGCACCGAGAGCGCCATGGTTGTACTGGCAATAGACACCTGTATTGTCGTAACAATTATGAAGTACCGTAGCGCCCATGCAAGCAATCAGGCGATCAGCGTACGTTTTAACCGTTGAGTCCACGTTGCCCGATCCGGCCAAGAATCCTACAGCGCCCGGCCCAAAATCTCCTTGCAGATTCTTCCACGTATCCGTGATTTCCGCAATGGCCTCATCCCAGGAAATACGCTCCCACTCCCCAGCACCTCGCTCGCCTTTGCGCTTCAAAGGATACTGAAGGCGCGTATCAGCATACATGCGCTCGATGTTGGTATAGCCCTTCAAACAGATACGTTGATAAGGACTCGGAGATCCGTCGGGTAGTTTCATATCGGGACGAGTCAGATTGGCCGCTTTCCCTTCGCGGACGGTAACGTTGATGGGGCATCCCCAGCCCGAACAGTTGCCCATACAACTGCTGAAGTATACTTCTTCAGCGACTTGGGGCGCCGTGCCGGCGAGCGAAACACTTTCACCCTCCTCACCTACAGTGTTGCCCGAAGCGCATCCAGCAAGCGATCCAGCTGCAACCGCCCCCGCCGTTGCAGCGAGAAAGCTGCGCCGAGTGAGTTCAGGGGAAACTCGTTTCGTTTTCCTCATTATCTTCTCCTCCACTCTTTTGGGTCCAAAAAGCGAGATGTTGTTTAACCAGATTTGTTCCAAGTATTTCAAATAAACCATCGGAGAACTTTTCATCGCAACCACACCTGTCGATGTTCGTTGCCGCCAGTCCCCTCAAACTGGTATTCCCGAGAATTGGCCAAATTCCTCTGGCGGCACTATAGCAAATTGTCCTATGGCAATGCAAGGATTATCATAGGACAATTTTTCAGCACAGGTTATCTATTTTGAGGATAGTTAGCTTACATCCCCCACTCGAGAGCTGATGCGACAACAGAATTGGCGTCACCCTCCGTCCTCAGTATATAGTCGGCTAAGTAAGGAATGATGAACGCCAGCTTCCCTCGTCCAGGCGCTCCGACAATGCCGTTGTCAACAAGATTCGCCCGTACGGTACTCAGTTGCTTTTGGGACTTCCCCATCTTCTGGGCAATCGCCCCCGTCTCAGCCGTTCGCTCCTCTCCAAGGAGCCCAGCCATGGCATGCAAATACTCCACCTCGCTACGGCTCATGGCGGCGACTAATGGCTCAAGGGCCCGACTGTCATAGGCTTTCCGCACCGCCGGCATTGCGCACTCGACATCCTTCACCTCAATACGATAGGAGCGCTTCTGCACCTTTTCGTTTATATTGTCAATCAAGTAATAACCCTGCAGCTGCATGATATAGGGGTGTCCTTTCGATTCCCGAAGCAGCAGTTCAAGGGCATCCTTTTCGAGCGAGGTACCCTTAATGCTCCCAAAGGACTCCTCGAGCGCCTCGCGCACCTCATCGGCGCTGAGCGGCCCCAGCTGCTCGTAAGAGGCGCGGCGCAGAAACGCGCAGCCGTTCTTTTGGATAATCGGTTCGTAGGCATAGGGCAACCCAGCGATGGCAATCATTGCATCGCAGCCCTTGCGCGACGCCATCTGGAAAGCTTCGGAGATCAGCGACACGCCATCAAGGGAGACCTTCTGAATCTCGTCAATGGTGACAAGAAGCTTGAATCCGTCCTCCAGACAGGCATTCAGGAACACGTATTCGAAATCGTCACGCTCGTAGCGCACCGTCTTCGAGCTGGAGCCCGCGCGGAGGCTCCCGCCCGTGCCCATCACGCTAATCTCCACCTCGGGATCAATCGTTTTAGTGGCCTCGTCGAAGGGAACGAGGTGACGCATGATACCGCCTATGGGATTGTCGGACCCCACATCGATAACTTTGCGTCCCTGCGCTCTCGCGCGCATAGACAACTGCTCAAGCAGGGCCGCCTTCCCATAGCCGCGGCTACCCGTTATGAAAAGAGCACGGTCGTCGCTTCCGTAATCACTCATAGCCCTATCGAAACGCCGCAAAATACCTTCGCGCCCAAAAAAGAACCCAGGCCTTCCCCCAAAGAGCGGGGTGAACGGGTTGTCGAACATAGGACACCTCCAGATGAGGCGATGCGTTGCTTCCCAGATACAGCTACCTTCAAGAGATTCTAAGAAATCTATTCCAACAGAGCAAATCTATAAATCTAGTTATCTAGTAAGTCTAGTTTTAACTACGAAGTCTAGTAAATCTATTTTCGAACTAGAGTCTAAGGGCACTCATTAGATTTCGCTGCTCCCGTAATCGCAACGGCATTTCGGAGCGCCGTCGCATAAAATGTCAAATACTCTTGATTAATGAGAAATGGGACGAATATCAAATATTTTTGACGCCTACCCCTTGAACAGGTCGCCTACGCCTTCGTTGAAGCCCTCGGCGAAGGCGCTGGGGATGACCACCGTGCCCTTGCCCTCGCGCAGCGACTCGTTCAGCAGGTGCATGGTGCGCAGGCGCGCCACGGCCTCATGGTCGCCGATGAGCTCTTCCATCTCGCCCAAGATCTCGTAGATGTCGTGCTCGGCCTCCATGAGGATGATGCGGGCCTTCTTGCGCTGCTCGGCCTGGGCCTCCAGGCTCATGGCCTCTTGCAGCTCCTTGGGCAAAAGGATGTCGCGCACCTCCACCGAAAGGATGGTCACACCCCAGGGCGCCACCTTCTCCTCCAGCACCCGTTTGAGCTCCCGATCCAGCTGCTCGCGACGGATGGCCACCTCGGCGGCGCTCGCCCGCCCGATGGCGTCGCGCAGGGCCGTCTGGGCGGCCATCTCCACAGCACGGGTGAAGTCGCCCACCTCGGTGCAGGCCGCGGCGGCGTCCCACACGTGCCAGAACAGCACGGCGTCCACGTTCATGGGAACCAGGTCGGCCGTCAGCGTCTCCTCGGCGTAAAAGGTCGTCACCCGCGTGCGCGTGTCCACCCGCATGGTGTTCGACTCGATGACGGGGATGGTCCAGAACAGCCCCGGCCCCGACACGCGGTTGAAGCGCCCGAGGCGCAGCACCACCACGCGCTCCCACTGCTGGGCGACATGGCAGCAGCCGATGGCGAGCAGCGCCGCGAGGGCCGCCACCACGATGACCTCCAACGTCACACGGCCGACCGTAAGCCAGCCGATGCCCAGCACCGCAGCGAGCACCGCGACGAACAGCACGGCGGAGAACAGCAGCACGCCCGTCGAGGACGCACGCTCCCCCACCACCTCCGTGGCCGCATCGGGCGCCACGCGGAACCGGCGCTCGCCGGAAGACTTCTCCTTGCGGGACATTTAGGCTCCCTTCTCGGCCCGGGCTCCGGGCTTCTCGAAATCGATGATGCGGGCAGACACCTCGCCGCGCTCGCGGGCCTCATCGTACTTCAGGCGCTTGATCTTTCGGCTCATGGCGCGCTCGATGTCATCTAGCCCCATGCCCAGCTCGCGGCACGACGCGATGCACTCGTCTAGCACCGCATCGGCCTCACCCTCCCCTTCCGCACCCATCTTCGCACCCAAATCGGTCACGAACACGCCACGACCCCGCGTCGATTCCAGGTACCCGTCGGACACGAGGCTCAGGTAGGCCTTGTTCACCGTGTTGTAGTTGATGGAGATCTCCGAAGCCAGGCCGCGCACCGTGGGCAGCTTGTCGCCGGGCGCCAGGGTGCCGTCGTTGATGAGGTAGGCGATGCGGTTGCGCAGCTGCACCCACAGGGGCAAGTCGCTTGTCGGATCAACTTCGAAGGGAAACATGGACGACCTTTCTCTCAAGGACTAGAAGGGAACGGAAACAACGGGCAGCATCCCGGCCGCCACTACGACCGCGCGCAAACAGGCGCCGCCAACAAGAACGCAACCGGCGCTGGCGAGCAACGCGCGCGAGGCGAGAGACGCCTCGGCGACGTCCTTACTCGCATTGCAACGCGCGAGGACAGCCTCTATCGCAAAAGGAGCAACAAGGCCAACGAGCACAAGGCCGCCCCAGAACGGCAGAGAGCACGCACCGTTCAATACGGAGGCCACCGATGCCAACGCGGCCGCATCGGTAGGCGTTGCCCCCGAGGAAGCCGAGCCGCCGTGTTCCAGCCACGCTGCACCGAGCCACAGCGCCACGACGACCGCCTCCAGGGCAAGGAGAACCATATCGGCGCGAACGACTTGCCGCATCGTTCGGCCGAAAACCGTCGCCATTCCCGAAAATACTGCCACCATGCCCACAAGCGCCACTCCGCACGAGAGAGCCGAGATCGCGAACAGCCCCGGCAGCCACGGGCCGAACCACAACGGCACCGACGGCATACCCGACAGCAACAGTCCCGTATAGATCACCGCGACGAAAGACACCGCCGCAAGCAAGACAGCGAGCGCTCTGAATAGAGGCAGAGACACCGACGGCACCCCGAGCCACACAAGAAGCATGGCTGCCGCCAACGTGCCACAAAGCAAAAGTGCCCAGAATCCTACGACCAGATAATTCGAAGGGGATGAAACCGCCAGCAAAAGGATGCGATCGAGGCGCCCCACATCAGCCGCAAGGCACAGGGCCCCCAGCACTAAGACTACCAGCGAGGCCACGAGTATCGGCACGAACAGTCGGCGATAGGCAGCGCTTCCGTTGTCTCTGAAGCGCACAACCACTCCGCGGCTCACGGCTCTCTCGTCAGCGAGGAGCATCAGCACTGCGGCAATCAAGAGCGCGCCCGCCCCTGTCCCTCCCAGAAAGAGGTAAGCAACCACCAGTTCGCTGAACACGACTCCTCCTCTTGCCCTAGACAATGCCTACGGAACCCACCGACCCCGCATTCCGGCGTTAAGATTATCATAAGACAATCGAAGAAGCGATGCGTCCGTCAGGAAAGATTCAGGGAGAGCAGCACCAAGAATTTCGAGTTGTTAGACATCCAACGCGCTCGCAGGTGATTGCCTGCTTCCATCTTGTCTTCTCATATATCGTATTTTATTACTTTTCTTACACATTTTGTTCTGCCACAGTTTTTGAGCGAACCATCGCGCGTACCTAAAGTCTAACAACTCGAAAAAACAGCCCGAATCCGACGGCAAGCTTTTCCGAGAAGGCCTTCGTTCCCGATTCGCACGGTTAATTCACGTTGAAATCGCGCCGCTTTTGCGTCGGCTACAGCAACACCTTCACGCCGAAGTAGGCGAGCACCACCAAACCCACGATGATGCGGTAGACGCCGAACGCCGTGAAGTCGTTCTTCTTGATGTAGCCCATGAGGAACTTGATGGAGATCACCGACACCACGAATGCCGTCACGATGCCCACCACGAGCACGGCGATCTCGGTGGCCGTCATGGCCAGACCCACGGCCATCAGATACTTGATGAGCTTCAGCACGCCCCAGCCGAACATGACGGGAATCGCGAGAAAGAACGTGAACTCCGCCGCCGCCGTGCGCGAGCAGCCGCAGAGCATGCCGCCGATGATGGTGGAGCCCGAGCGCGACGTGCCGGGGATGATGGCGAGCATTTGGAAGCAGCCGATCTTCAGCGACGTCTTCCAGTCGATCTCGTCCACGGTGCGCACGCGGAACAGGGCCATCTCGGCGTCGTCGCCATCGTCGCCCGGACCCACCTCGGGCACGGGACGCGCATGGGCGCCGCGGGGACGCCGGGGGGCGCGACTGGCCAGATAGGCTGCCTCGCGCCGACGGTTGCGACGCTCCAGCAGGATGAACACGACGCCGTAGACGATAAGGGCGATGGCCACCGTCCACGCGTTGTAGAAGTACTCGTTGAAGAAGTCGTCCAGCGTAAGTCCGATGGCCGCCGCCGGGATGCAGCCGATGGCCACCATGCCCCACAGCCGCCACGTGCCGCGCTTCTCGGCCGACGTCTTCTTCGGCGAGAACGGGTTCAGCTTATGGAAGTACAGGATGAGCACGGCCATGATGGCGCCCAGTTGGATGACCACTAAGAACAGCTCCAGGAACTCCGCCGACACGTTCAGCTTCACGAACTCGTCCACGAGAATCATGTGGCCCGTGGAAGAGATGGGCAGCCATTCGGTGATGCCCTCCACGACGCCGATGAAGAACGCCTTCAGAACTTCGATGAACATGTCCACAGAAACTGCCTCCGTACGATTTGCTTGTCTGTCGGCCCAAGCGGCGAGCGGCAACCCAGGCCAGAGCGCGCCGCCAACACGAGGAAAAGCGCACAAGGGGCACTCCCTCTTTCGAGCCTCGGAAATGCTATCACGGCACTGCGAATCGTCAGGATTCCTACGGAGAAAGTCCACGTTTGTCACTTTGGTCTACCGAGGCGCCGGCCAGCCCAGCGTTCGCAGCGCGCGACACAACCCGTCGTGTCGCGCGTGCCGCCCATTCCACCATGGCTTGTGCACGTAGCCGATTTCATGTCAGATACAACATAGCAAGCAGGTTCGTTTTCCCTGCTCAAATCCTCTTTTCGAAAGCAACGATGCGCCAACGAACACCAAGCATCGTGGTAATAAAACTATCGAAGATCGCACTTTTACCAACGATGTCAGTTCCATTGGGGTATCATGGGACACCCGCGAGAGACCGGAAGCGAAATGTTTTTCCGGCCCGGCAAACGCAGCTTTCAACTCAACAGGCCTCGCCCTCTTCCTGGCGCTCAGGCGCACTGCGGCACAACCCGCGGCGCACGGACGTCCTTGCCTCATCACGGATGCGCCCACCAACCGAAGGGTCTCCCCCTTCCGACAAAAGGATACTATCATGCTGAAAGCTGCCCACCCCGGCGGTCTGATCCCGCCCATCCTCCATCCCTCCCCGCTCAACCGCGAAAACACCGGCGAGCGCACCGACCGGACGGGCGCGCTCCTGTTCGCAGGCGCCGTGGCTTCCTTCGGGCTAGCTCTCGTGCTCATCGGCGCTGCCGTTTCGTTCGCCGCCGGAGCGCCAGCGCCGGCGAACCTCGACCAGTCGACCCTCGTGTTCGGATCCTTGGCAGCGGCCTGCGCCCTGGCGGCACTCGGCATGATGCTGGCCTTGCGGGAGAGAAGCCTGCGCACGCAGCAAATGCGCCGCGTCACCCGTGCCGAGCAGATCCAGGGAGAGCTGGACAGTCTGGGCCTCACGCCCAAGGAGATGCCCATTGCCAAGCTCATCCTGCAGCATCAAAGCTATGCGACCATCGCCGCCGAGCGGCACCTGGCCGTGCGCACGGTGCAATTCCATGCCACGAATATCTTCCGGAAGGCCTATGTCAGCAATCGGCGCGATTTCGAGCGTGTCATCCTGGCCGACGAGCGCAACGACGACCGGAGCGACGGCGGCCGTCGCGACACTCCCTGCTGCCGCAGCAACCAAACGACACCGCCCGACGGCCGAGGCGCCGCGCGCCCCGGATGCGCCCTCTGCGGCCAAAATACCTGCTTGCCCGGGGGCGGCTCCGACAACCCGGCGACGGGCCTCCCCGCGCAAAACCCTGGCAGCGAGCAAGAGCGCGGAGATCCCGACCGTCCCGCTGGCAGCCCCACGACCCTCCGCAGCAGGGCGGCCCTGCGCCACGGCAGGCAGGAGGGAGGACGGCCATAGCCAGCGCCGTTCGCTAGCGCGCCCGCACATCTGGTAGGCGGCGCCGGCACTCGCAGGCGCGTCCGCGAGAGGTCATCATTGGGGAAACAGGCGCCCGCGCGCCGCCTTCGTCGTGGTGCCCGCGTGCTACCGTGAACCCATGAGCAACTTCGCCGACATAGCGTGCCCTGCATCGCCGCAACTCGAAAGCGCAACGACCGCCTCCCCTGACGGCCGCCCGAAAGACTCGGCAACATTTGCGGGAAGCCGCTCTCGAAAGACGCCCGACGTCCCCGAAGGCGAGATGCACGGCCACGGCTCCGGCGGCCCCAAGGACGTCTGGACGCACAACGTGGAAGCCACCGCGTCCCTCCTCATCGCCTTCGGCACCCTCATCACCACCTGCAGCGCCCAGGGCCTTTTCACCCCCTCGACCGCCAGTCGGTGGATTCTCGAGTACCTCGTTCCCTTCCAGCTGCCGATTTTCTACTTCTGCCTGGGCTTTCTCTACCAGCGCTACCGCACGACGCGCACCCCTCGCGCCTGGGGCCAGAACCTCCGCCGCGAGCTGGCGCTCATGGGCATCCCCTTCGCGGCGTTCACCGTGCTCGTGCTGCTCACGAACTCGGCCGTCGGCGCGAAGCCGCCTCTGTCGGTCGCCGATCTCCTCCGCGCGCTCTTCATCGAGCCCGTCATTCCCGTCGGCTACTTCTATACCTGCCTCATCATTTACGCCATCACCCCCACCGTGAAGAGCCGCCGCAACGCCAGCGGCCTCCTGTTCGCCGCCGTCGCAGCGAAAGCGGCCATCGTGGCGCTCGCTTCGCTGCCCGCCACCGCCGAGATGGCCACGCGCCTCCCCTACGCCGTCACCTCCGTGGCCGAGAACTGGATCTGGGTCGCCGGCGGCATGGCCATGGCGCTCTACCGGGGCCTGCCCCTCGTGCGCGGATCCGAGAAGGCCTGGGCCCTCGGCGCCCTGTGGGTGGCCACCAGCGTGATCGCCTTCTACGCCGGCTGGACCGGCGAGACGTCCCACGCCGTTCTGGACGCGCTCGGCGTGCTGTGGGCGACCTCCCTGTTCTCCACCGTGTTCCGCAGCGGGCGGCAGAACCGCTTCTACGACTTCGTGACCCGCTACACCATGGCCATCTGGCTCTTCCACGGCATCTGCCTCGCTCTGTACTTCCATCTTTGGAAGGCGGCCGGCATCTCCGTCACAGCAGCACCGTGGATGGCGGCCGTGGGGGCGGCGCTCGTCTGCTACGGCATGCCGGTGCTGATCATGGCCGTCCTTTCGCGCCTTGGGAAGGCCGGCATCATCGTGTATCCGGCCCGCTATCTGCCGCCCGCGCCGGCCACCATGCTCCGGAAGACGCCGCACTAACGTATACTAGGGCCCATGAACAAGTCGCAAACATCTTTCCTGGCGGGGGGCGACCCGTATCTGGCGCCGTTCTCGTCTATGACCGACGGGCAGCTGCGCGACCCCAAGCAGCTCGTGGGCCTGGCCCGCGCCATCGACCCGGAGGGCGCGCCGGAGCGCTTGGCGTCGGGCCTGTTCGTCGCTGAGTCCGTGAACGTCATCGACCGCGCCCTTAACGCCGGGTGCGTCCCCTTCGCCGTGCTCACCGATGCGCGCTGGCTCGCCGCCTCCGAAGTGCTCTTGGAAAAGGTGCACACGGCCAATCCGGCCGCCCCCGTGGCCGTGGTCTCCTCGGAGGAGATGCGCTCCATCACCGGCTACGAGGTGACCCGCGGGCCCTTGGCCGCCTTTCACCGGCCGCCCGAGCCCGACCTGGCCGCCCTGCTTACTGGCGCCCACCGCGTCGCCGTGCTGGAGGACGTCACGAACTACACCAACATCGGGGCCATCTTCCGCAGCGCCGCCGCCCTCGGCATCGATGCGGTGCTGCTCACGCCGGCCTGCCATGACCCGCTGTTTCGCCGCGCGTCGCGCGTTTCCATGGGTACGGTGTTCCAAGTGCCCTGGGCCCGCATCGGCAGCGCGCGCGATTGGGCGTGCGAGGGCGTGGCGCGCCTGCGCGACGCCGGCTTTGCCACAGCCGCCCTGGCCCTGGCCGACGACGCGCTTTCCATCGCCGATACGCGCCTGAAGGCGACCGACAAGCTGGCCCTCGTACTGGGCACGGAAGGCGACGGCCTGGCCGCCTCCACCATCGCCGCCTGCGACTGGACCGTGCGCATCCCCATGCACCACGGGGTCGATTCCCTGAACGTCGCCGCCGCCAGCGCCGTCGCCTTCTGGGAAACCCGCCGGGAAGGCTAGCGTCGCGCAGCCACATCCCGTAGCTGGGAAGACTAGCGTCGCGCAGCCTCATCCCGTAGGGGCTGACCTTGGTCAGCCCTCATCAGGCAAGGTTATCCCTCTTGTGAGGGGCGACTGAGGTAGCCCCCTACGGATGGAGCGGAAGCTCGGCCCCCTACGAGCCGGTCGGAAGTCCCATGGCGTTCGCGATCGCCATCGTCACGCCCACGGCTATCACGCCCACGACAACCAGCGCGATGCCCAAGATTCGCAAACGAGCTCCCTGCAGAAGGCGAAGCCTCGGAGCCGCCCGACGTAAAACGCGGACGTCGGTCAAAATGAAAAGAAAGCCCGTGAAGAACGGAATACCGAACGTCCAATACTGAAAGGCGAGCAGCCAGAACGGCCAGGTGGCGTAACGTTCGTCGGGCGTGAACGGCATTGCGATGAGAACTGCCATGAACAGCAGCCACACCACCAAGAGGGCGACATCGACCACGAGCCCTGCCGTCTCACCGGAGGAGAGCGTCGAGAAAGCACGCCTTACCCGAGAAACGACTACGCCATGCGGTCTGTCATCGATCGGAGCTGCGGCACTCACCGCCGTCGCGGCCCAATCCGCAGGGGAAACCCGACCCGCGCCGGCGACCTGGGTCACAACGACACCCCGGTCTGCAGGAGAAGCCCCGGCTGGGGCGAGCGCCGCGAGGAACGCCGCCTTCAGGTCGCGCACCGTCTGGAAGCGGGCCGCCGGATCAAAGGCGCAGGCGCGCTGGAGCACGGGGCGCAGCGCGAAAGGCACTTCCGGCCCCGCGAATCCCGCCGCAGCCACCGACGGCGACGGATCGCGCTCGGCCAGCAGGTAGTAGAGCAGCATTCCCAGCGCGTACACGTCGCTGCGCTCGTCGGTCTGCCCGTAGCCGAACTGCTCGGGCGGCGCGTAGCAGCGCGTGCCGAAATGAGCCGTGTCCCCGTCGGCCCCCTCGCGAAAGACCCGGGCGATACCGAAGTCGATGATCGTAAGGCCCGCATCGCTCACCACGATATTGGTGGGCTTCAAATCGCGATGGATCAACGGCGGCGAGAACTGCTCGTGCAGCTCCATCACCCCGTCGCACAGGAGCGGGAACCACTGCGCCGCCAGGGCGAGCGATCCGTCGCGCTCGTACACCTCGTCCCGCAGCGTGCGCCCTTGGATGTATTCCATGACCACCACCAGCTCGTCGCCGGTGGTATGGACGTCGTAGATGCGCGGCAGATGCCGGAAACGCCGCCCGGCGCGCTGCGCTCGGAACAAGTGGCCGTAGGCATCCCCCATGGCCGCATCAACCGCGATGCGCTTGCGGACGAACGGCCCGAGCTCCGCCGCATTGGCCCCCACGAAGTACACCACTTCGGTCGTCTCGTGGGGCACCGTCTTCAACACCTCATCGACGCGATAGCAATCATCGCGGGCAAGGGCGGCGAGGTATGCGGCAAGCGGGTCGTTTTCCATAGATGCCATGGTACCAAAGTTAGCTGATGGTCGCCTCGTCGAACCGGTAAAGCTCCTCCTCGGTTTTCTGCAGCGTGTAGCCATGGCTGATGGCGAAGATGACGATGGCATCCCGCCGATTCTTGCAGTACAGCTCGTTGGCGCCTCCCGCCTGCAGAAGGCGGTTCGCCTCGCGCAGCGTGCATCCCATGGCGAAGGCGATCTTCAGCAAGTTGTCCCGGGAGGCGCGGCGGGCGCCGGTGAATATCTGGTAGCCGAAGGTCTCGTTGATGCCCGCCTCGCGCACCACGGCCGCACGCTTCAGACCCTTCTCCGCCAGAAGCGCGTTCAGGTACTCCGCCAGACTACGCTCGCCCACCTCGCGCCGCTTGATGAACGCCCGCGGATCCGGCGCATCCAAGAGCTCGGCCAGCATGTCCTCTGTCAGCGGTTCCTCCACGCGCTTCTTTCTCCTTCGACCCATATCACGAAGCCCCTATTGTAGCGCCCCGAGCGCCCGCCTTCGAAGACGGGCGCCCGAGACATGCGCCATCGGGCACGCTAGCTCAGCGAGAACGTCTGCTCGGCGATGAGCTCGTCGCTGAAGCTGAAAAGCTCTTCCACCTCGACGGTAAGATCGCTCATGTCGGCGAGCTCGTAAGCCGACTCGTAAGTGATGGAGGAGCCAGGCTTCACCTCGTTCATCGACTTGCCGGACTCCTCGGCATCGGCGACCACAGCCAGCTCGAGCTCGGTTCCGTTCTGGAAAGCTTTGGCGTGAACCGCCACTGCGGGGCTGGTCGCCTCGTCGGAGTTGTTCGTGAAGGTGTAGGTCACCACGGCAGCTGGATTTCCCCGATAGTCCTCGGTCACGCGGCAGTCGTCGATGGTGACGCCGTAAGCGGCCTGCGTCGCCTCGCTCTGCTCGGCCGCCTGGGGCTCGGCCGCAGATCCGGAATCTCCGGCCGCTACGCCTTGCGCCGTCGCCGTATCAAGCCCGCTCTCCTCCATGGCCTGGTCGAGGGCGGCGCTGAAGGCGCTCTGCATCACGAGCACAAGGATGAAGGCGATCACAGACAGCACGAGGCCGGCGACGCCTAAGCCCTTACCGCTCTTTTTCCCTTTCGAAACGCCCACCAACCCGACGATGGCGAAGACGATGCCGAGGATGGCCAAAAGGAAGGAGAGGTTGTTGATGATCGGCAGAATCGAAGTGACCAGTGCCACGATTCCCAATACGAGAGAAGCCACGGCCATGGCCGAGCGAGGTTGCGTTTCCATAGATGATTCCCTTCTTCTAAACGCGCTATTCCTAACGGACAAGGAAGAAGGGTATCCGTTCTCGTTAACCGTTTCATTAGCTGCCAGCTAAGGCAACGGCAATTTTTCCCTAGCTCAGATCGACCTTGGCGCGCACGAGGTAGGCGGACAGGGCGACGCCGCCCGCGGCCACGGCAAGGTTCACCACCGTCTGCATGACGGACACCGTGCCGAGCATGAACGATGCCGTGCCCGTGTCGCCCATCATGGCCAGCACGCCAACGATAGAGAACAGAAGAGAGATCACCCAGCCAATTCCCACATACAGCGCCACGGCCGCGGCCACCTTATGCCGCCGCGCCCACCATGCGCCCAGCGTCAGCGAGAGGAACGCCAGCCCCACGGTGTAGGCGGCGGACACGAGCGCGTTCGCCACGCCTATGACCGACGAGGCCACACCACCGCTGCCCGTCAGCGCCGACCAACCGCCCAAAAGCGACAGCACCACCGACACCATGTCCCCATCGCCGTCGGAGATCGCGAGCACGGCCAATGAGGCGAGCGCGCAGGCCGCAAGCGTAAACACCGCCGCCAGCAGGAAGGCGGCGCAGAATTTCGCCGTCACCAGCGCGCCCGTGCGCACCGGCAGCGTGAGCGTGAGATAGCCCTCGTCGGTGAACATCGTGCGATAGAAGCGCATGGCGATGAACACGTAGACCGCCACGAGGCTGGCCCACACGAGAAAGGCGCAGAACAGCGCCGCCATCACGAGCACCACGGTCAGGTTGGAAGCGGCCGACGCCTCGTTGACATAACGGGAGGCGAATCCCGCCGCGCGGCTCACGGCGTCGGTGGCCTCGATGCAGCCGATGCCCACCACGCCAGCGACGACCATAATGGCCAGCATGATGGCCGCAGGCTTCACAAGCGCCCGCATTTCCTGGGCGAAGAGCTTTCCTAGCATCGGAACTCCTCTCGGAAGAACGCGTCCAGCGTCGTGCCCTTCCCCTGGGTCACATAGGCCACGGGCGCGTGCAGAAGCATCTGGCCATAGCGCAGCAGGATGAAGTCGTCCAGAAACGCCTCCACGTCGCGCACGAGGTGGGTGGAAAGGATGATGGACGACTGCGGCCGATAGGCGCGAATAACCGTTTGCAGGATGTAATCGCGGGCCGCCGGATCCACGCCGCCGATGGGCTCGTCCAAAAGATACAGCGCCGCGTGACGGGCCATGACGAGCGTGAGCTGCACCTTCTCAACGGTGCCCTTGGAAAGCGCCGCGCACGGGGCGCCCTCGGAAACGCCGAGCCGAGCAAGCATGTCCCGGGCCAAGGCGGCGTCGAAGTCCTCGTAGAAGTCGGCGAAGAAGGCGATCATCTCGCGCACGCGCATGGAACGGGAGAAGTAGGGCCGCTCGGGCAGGTAGGAGACGAGCGCCTTCGATTCCGGGCCTACCTCATAGCCCGCCACGCGAATGTCGCCCGCCGTCGGATGGGCCACGCCGGCGATCATCTTCAGCAGCGTGGTCTTGCCCGAGCCGTTCGGGCCGAGCAGCCCTACGATGCGGCCGGCGGCCAAGCTGACAGTAAAGCGGTCGAGCGCCACCGTGGCGCCATAGCGCTTAGTGAGGTCGCGGCACTCGAGCAAGGGCGGCGGCGCGACTTCGGGGACAAAGGCATCCACGGGAAGCCTCCTCATCGTTCGGAATCACTGGCTCCATCCTAGCACGGACGCCAACGGCCAAGCGGGAACCCCATCGAATGAGCGAATCGCTCCCGCCGCATGGGCGCATGGACCTTCCCACCGCATGGACGCATGGACGAATCAGTCATGCAGCGCGTTTCCGAAGGCATCGACAATGCACCCTCTTGTTTTGAGAAAGAATTTCGAGTTGTTAGAGTTCGCGCGCAGAAAACCAGCCGCTCCAAATCAGCAATTCAGACAAAACCGCCATCAAAATGGCGAGATCGCCCTCTCATTCGCTCGACTAAGTCTAACAACTCGAAATTCTTGCCAAAAAGAGGGAGGCGCTTTGCTCCAAAAGCGAAAACCCTGGAAGCGCGCCGTCCCGCCCCCGTTAAACCCGCTCGAAGGCCCAGAGGTTGGCACATTGGGCGAGCACGCGCTGAACGTCCCAGGTGCGGGCGCTGTTGGCGGGGCTGTTGGGGTCGTGGATGACCAGCTCGCCGTTGTCGGCCACGCCGGCCACCACGAGAAAGTGTCCCGTGTCCGTGAAGTCGCCGGGGCGCACGCTGCAGATGACGGGATGCCCCTCAGCGAGCTCCGCCGCAAGACGCCCCGCGTCCGCCGGCACCTCATGGGAGGAAAGACCCAGCTCGGCCGCGCCGTCGGTCATGAGGCGCCAGGCGGTGAGTCCCCCCTCCACATAGCCGCCGGCCTCGCTGAAGGCGGCCATGGCGGCGGGATCCTTGTCGGTCTTCCCCGTCAGCGCGATGTAGACCATGGCCAGGCTCGTCGGCCCGCAGCCGGCCTCCCGCACCGTGGTACCGGCATAGGGCGCATCGCGGTACTGGGGATCGGTCTGGTAGAGGAAGGGCAGATGGCCGCCGCGCCACTCGTCACGCGGGGTGCTGGCAGGATCGTCCGCCTCGTCCGCGCCCGCGGCGGCCGGAGCGGTATCCGCCGTGGGCGAGGCGATGCCCGGTCCCGTAAGCCCCAGCCCTTCGACGTACAGGTTCGCCATTTGAAAGATAGCGACCAGCACGAAAATGGAGAGCGCCGCCACGCTCAGCACCGACCACAGATGCCAGCGCCGTCGCCCAATGCGGCGGCCACGCGCGGCGCGGCCCGTGCGGGCCAGACCGCCCAGCATGGCCCTCACCACGCCCGGCACGGCAGCCGAAGCCGCGAACGCCCGCGCCGACCCGCGAGACGGCCGCCGCTGCGGCGATGCACCCTGGGCGGTTTTCGAACCCGCGCTACGAGCCGACCGACTCCCCGCGCCCTGCGGCCGCGCCCAAGCGTCCCGCCCGTAGGGATTGGGGGCAACCCTCGAAGCACCCGAAGAGCCCGAAGCGCCCGCCCTTCCGGCGCAGCTTAAGGGCGCGTCCCCTTCGTACAAGTTTCCCTCGTCGAAACGGTAGGCAGCAGTGTCCATAAATCTCTCCTTACGTTGCACCTCCACCTTACCGACGAGCCGGCTTACGCGTCCCATAGCGAAATCTGACATTTCCGGCAGGGCACCTTAACTTTTCCTGAAGCTGTCACGGGATGGCACGCCTGTTGGCAAAACCCGGGGCGAATCGCGTACAATAGCCCTTATGGAAAAACGCGCGCACATACTGGTGGTGGACGACGAGCAGGCCATCGCCGATCTGGTTGTCAACCTGCTCGTGGCCGAGGGCATGGACGCGCTGGCCTGCTACAGCGGACAGGCGGCCTTGGACATGCTCGCCCGCACGCCGTTCGACCTGGCCATCGTGGATATCATGATGCCGGGCATCGACGGCTTCGAACTCTGCGTTCGCATGCGCCAGATGCGGGACATTCCCGTCATCTTCCTCTCGGCGAAAGACGAGGAGGCCGACCAAGTCGTCGGCTTCACCCTGGGCGCCGAGGACTACGTCACCAAGCCCTTCCGGCCCCGCGAATTGGTGGCCCGCGTGAAAGCGCGCCTACGCCGACGCCAAGCAGCGCCCCAGGCTTCCTCGACCCTGCTTTCCGCCGGCGCCATCGAGGTGGACTTGCGCACACATCTAGCCACGCTCCACGGCGAGCCTTTGCACCTCACCCCCAAGGAGTTCGCCATTCTGGCGATTCTGGCCCAGTCGGTCGGCTCACCGGTCTCGGCGGCCGATCTGTTCGAAGGGGCCTGGCACGAGCGCTTCGACGACGCGGCGGCCAACACGGTCATGGTGCACATCCGCCGCCTGCGCAAGAAGCTCGCCGATATCGACGCTTCCACGACGTTCATCGAAACCGCCTGGGGCGTCGGCTACAAGCTGCGCGGTGCGCCCGGCGACACCGGCCATGGCGCTTAAAAGCGAGCAGGCCCGCGTCCTGCGCCGGCGCGTGCTCGGCGGCCTCATTCGCAACCTGCTGCTGTTCA
Organism: Adlercreutzia rubneri; assembly: GCF_009755265.1. Taxonomy (NCBI): domain Bacteria; kingdom Bacillati; phylum Actinomycetota; class Coriobacteriia; order Eggerthellales; family Eggerthellaceae; genus Adlercreutzia; species Adlercreutzia rubneri. The sequence goes on from NZ_WPOO01000009.1 coordinate 36,836, forward strand.
GCGGGGCCTTCGCCCTGGCCTGCCTGGCCATCGAGACCTTCATGGTGCCTTCGATCGCGAACTGGGTAGCCGACTCAACCTCGTCCTGGCGCACCCTGAATTCCTCCGAGCAGTTCCAGCAGATCCTCACCGACCAGGGACTGCTCGACGATGCCAACCTCTTCGACCTCTGGGTCAACGAGGCCGTCGAGAGCGGCTACTCCAACGATGCGGGCACTATCGCCGAGGTTCAAGGCGAAGTGAACGAGATGGAAGACGCCCTGGCGGAGTATGCAAGCATGATGGCCGACTCGCCCGAGAACGCCGAGGCGGCCGCGGCCTACGCCAAGGAACGGGCTGAGAAGCTCGGGGCGGATGTGGCCGTCGCCTCGGGCACCAACGCCGCGGCCATCGGCGACACGAGCGCCTTCATCGATGACGTGGCGCCCCTCGATGCCGAGACCGACGGCGCCCCGGACGACAAGACCCTCTGGGCCGTTCCCCTCCTTCCCTATCAGACCATTCTGACGGCCGAGGGCATTTTCACCGACGAGGCGAGCGCCGCCCATGCCATGGCGGCGCTGCGCGTATCAGCATCCCTGCAGGAGCTGGGGCTTTCCCTGCCCGAGGCCCAAACGTTCATGCCGCCGGAGACCACGGTGGACGTGGCCACGCGGATTCTCGTCAGCGCCGCCGTCCTGGGCTACGATCAGCCAACGTTAAACGACCTTCTGCAAAGCGCCTTTCGCCAATCCCAGGAGCAGGCCTACAGCGCCTGGCTTGACCTGACCTCCGCCGAAGAGGCGCGGGCGCTGGGCGTCTCCGACGACCACCCCGTCTGGCAAGTCCAGTACGGCGAGGACGGCGTCTACCGCATGCGCGACGTCGCCACCTACACGTTCGTCAAGTCGTTCAAGCTCCCGCTGGCTCTACTCGTCTTCGTGGCCGGCTGGCTCGTCATCATCCTGCGGGCCCTGAACCGGTCGCTGCGCTACTTCGACGAGCTGTCCGGGGCCGTGGGCCGCTTGCTCGCCGACAAGGACGCCCCCATCGAGCTGCCGGCCGATCTGTCCATCGCCCGCAACGAGCTGGCGGTTATCCGCTCGCAGTCGCTGGCCGACGAGCGCGCCGCCCACGCCGCCGAGCAGCGCAAGAACGAGCTGGTGGCTTACTTGGCCCACGACATCCGCACGCCGCTCACCTCGGTGCTCGGTTACCTAGACCTGCTGCACGAGACAACCGATCTGCCCCGTGAAACCCTGCGCAAGTACGCCGACATCGCCTATTCGAAGGCCGAGCGCCTCGAAAGCCTCATCAACGAGTTCTTCGAGATCACCCGCTACAACCTGTCAGCCATTCCCATCGAGCGGGAGACTGTGGGAGTGCGCCTGTTCTGCCAGCAGGTGGCCGAGGCGTTCTTCCCCGAGGCCGCCGCCCGCAACATCCGCATCACCGTGGACGCCGCCGGCGCCGGCCAGTTCTTCATCGACCCGGACAAGCTCGCCCGGGCGCTGGGCAACGTGCTGCGCAACGCCGTGGCCTACGCCGACGCGAACTCCGTCATCGCCATCGCCGCGCGCCAGGACGCCCGCACGACCACCATCACCGTAGCCAACCGCGGACGCGAGATATCCGACGCCCATCTGGAGACCATCTTCGAGAAGTTCTACCGCGAAGACGGGGCGCGCTCGTCGAAGAAGGGCGGTGCGGGGCTGGGGCTCGCCATTGCCAGGGAAATCGTCGTGGCGCACCACGGCGACATCGAGGCGGCAAGCGAGCGCGGCGTCACCGTGTTCACCCTGCGCATTCCCACCCAGGGGGAGGAGATTGAAGGAGCAGCCGCCGCGCCGCGCATCCCGGGCGCGCCCGAGGGCCTCCAGCGGCCGGTTGCGCCCGTGCCGCCCCGCACCGCGCGGCCGGCGGGCGTGCGGGCAATTTCCACGCCGCCTTCCGCGACGACGCGCCGCGGGGCCTCCGCCCGTCCGAATCCGCAGCACCCCGTCGGCGAACGGACGCACGCGCCGCGCCAAGGTACCTCTCCGTTAAATCCTCGTAACGCTCGCCATGGACAGGTTCCCGCGCGTAAGACGGTACGCGATAATGATGCGACACCCCGGCGGCGCGGCCTGTCCCGCTAGCTTCAAAACCAAAGCGAGCGTCAGCCCGAAGCGCCGTTTTCCTACTCAGCGAACACCCAAGGAGGCACCATTGAACCCCATCCGCATCGGCATTCTCGGCTATGGCAATCTCGGCCGCGGCATTGAACTGGCCGTCGCCGCCAACGACGATATGGAACTGGTGGGCGTGTTCACCCGCCGCGACCCGGCCACCGTGCATCCGCTCGGCGAGAACGTCGCCGTCTGGCCCGCCACGGAGCTGGCCGCCCATACCGACGACATCGACGTGCTCATGCTCGCCGGCGGCTCCGCCACCGACCTGCCCGAGCAGACCCCGGCAGCCGCTGCGCTCTACAACGTGGTCGACTCCTTCGACACCCATGCCAACATCCCGGCGCACTTCGCCGCCGTCGATGCGGTGGCCCGCGAGACGGGGCACGTGGCCGTCATCTCGGTGGGCTGGGATCCGGGCATGTTCTCGGTCTCGCGCGTTTACGCCAACGCCATCATGCCCAACGGCGCCGACTACACCTTCTGGGGCCGCGGCGTCTCCCAGGGGCACTCCGACGCCATCCGCCGCATCCCCGGCGTGGTGGACGCCCGCCAGTACACGGTGCCCGTGCCCGAGGCGCTGGAGGCCGTGCGCTCCGGTGCCAACCCGGAGCTGACCACGCGTCAGAAGCACACCCGCGAGTGCTTCGTCGTGGCCGAAGAGGGTGCCGATACGGCTGCCATCGAAGAGGCCATCGTCACGATGCCGAACTACTTCGCCGACTACGACACCACGGTCACCTTCATTTCTCAGGAAGAGCTCGACCGCGATCACGCCGGCATTCCCCACGGCGGCTCGGTCATCCGCACTGGCACCACGGGTGCCGCCGGCGAGAACACCCACGTGATCGAGTACTCGCTGAAGCTCGATTCCAACCCGGAGTTCACCGGCAGCGTGCTCGTCGCCTGCGCCCGCGCCTGCTGGCGCATGGCCTGCGCGGGCGAGACGGGCTGTCGCACCATCTTCGACATCGCGCCTGCGCTGCTCTCGCCCATGACCCCCGAGGAGCTCCGCGCGAAGATGCTGTAAGAGGTCCTTCCAGCAAATCTTCCTCTCAATTTGGGGACATATTTTCGAGTTGTTAGACTTCCACATCCTGCAAAGCAAAAGAAAAGGGCTCGACACGAGTCCTTTTCTTGCTTTTCGGCCTCTTTTCAGCCTGTTTTTCAACCCCAGCTCACCAAGCCGCTCCCAGCCATGTCTAACAAATCGAAATTCTGCGACCAGAACGGCAACGAGATTGCTCCGGGCAAAAAAGGAGCGGCAGAAACCACTCCTAGAACTTCGCGAAGCGCTCTTGGCGTTGGCGGACCAACTCGTCGGGAGCAAGGTCGGCCAGCTCCTTGTAGGCGTCACGCACGTAATCGCGCACAGCAGCGACGGCCTCCTCCGGATTCTCGTGGGCCGGGCCCTCCCCTTCCGAAATGACCGCATCGATGATGCCGCATTCCAGCACCGAGGCGGCGTCCATCCGCATGGCCTCGGCGGCCTCGGGCGCGCGGGTGCGATCCTTCCACAGGATGGAGGCGAAGCCCTCCGGCGAGAGCACCGAGTACACCGCATGCTCCTGCATGGCCACGCGGTTGCCCACGGCCAGCGCCAAGGCGCCCCCGCTTCCGCCCTCGCCCAGAAGCACGCTCACCACCGGAACGGTAAGGCCCGCCATGGCCACCAGATTGTCGGCGATGGCGTTGCCCTGGCCGCGCTCCTCGGCCTCGGTGCCGCAGAAGGCGCCCTGGGTGTCCACCAAACAGAGAATCGGCCGGCCGAACTTCTCCGCCTCGCGCATGAGGCGCAGCGACTTGCGGTAGCCCTCGGGCTGGGGGCATCCGAAGTTGCGGGCCACGCGGTCGGCCAAGTTCACGCCCTTCTCCTGGGCAATGACCGTCACGGGATGCCCCGAGATCCACCCGATGCCGGCGAGGATGGCCCCGTCGTCGGCGAAGGCGCGGTCGCCGTGCAGCTCGATGAAGCCCTCCACGATGCCGTCGAGGTAGCGTCGGGCCGTGGGACGGCGCACGTTGCGGGCGATCTGCACGGACTCCCAGGCGCTGCCCGAAGCGGCCTCGCAGCTCACCCCGGACTTGCGGGCCTCGCGCCGGGCATGGCGCTCCAGCTCGCGGCGGGACGCCTCCTCGGCTTCCTCGGGGGTTTCCGGGCGCCCGATGAGCTCGCCCACCACCGGCACTGACTCGGCCAGGCTGCGCCACAACCCCGCGGCCTCCTCGTCGCGGATGCGCTCGCCAACGGCTCGGGCCTCGGGCGCCACGTCCACCGAGCCGTAGGCGTCCGCGCCCACCGACAGCGCGTCCATGACGCTGTGGTAGGTGACGATGCGCCCCGGGTCGTCGGCCGGGGCGTGCAGGGCCAGAAGCTGGGCCAGCACGCTGCGCATCTGGGAGCGTTCCACGATGGCGTCGATAAGCCCGTGCTCGAGCGCGAACTCCGCCGTCTGGAAGCCCTCGGGCAGCTCCTGCTTGATGGTGTCGCGGATGACCCGCTGGCCGGCGAACCCGATGAGCGCGCCGGGCTCGGCCAAGACGATATCGCCCTGCATGGCGAACGACGCCGTCACGCCGCCGGTCGTGGGGTCGGTGAGCACGGTGATGAAGGGCAGACGGGCCGCCCCCAAACGCTCCACGGCGCAGGACACTTTCGCCATCTGCATGAGCGAGATGAGGCCCTCCTGCATGCGGGCGCCGCCGGAGGCGCAGAACACGACGACGGGCAGCCGCTCGGCGATGGCGCGATCGATCATCGCGGCCACCTTCTCGCCCACCACGTGTCCCATGGAGCCCATGAAGAAGCCGGACTCCATGACCCCTACGGCCAAAGGCAGCCCCGCGATGGTCGCGCGTCCCGTGCGCACCGCTTCCTCAAGGCCACTCTTCTCGCGCTGATCGGCGATCTTCTCCGGGTAGCCCGGGAAGTCCAGCGGGTTGGAGTCGGGCATGACCGCGTTCCACTCCTCGAACGAGCCGGCGTCCACCGTGGCGGCCAGGCGCTCGTCGGAGCGCAGGCGCTGCAGGGTGCCGCAAGCCGGGCAATAGCCGCCGAGCTCGATGATCTCCTCCTTGTCGAAGAAGAGCTTGCACTTGTGGCAGCGGCGCCAATGGGTGGGGCCCTCGTCGTCGTCCGCCACCCGAGCCGGCTCGTTTTCCCAGGGCGCCTCGGAGGGCGACGCCGCACCGAGCGCGGGCGCGACGCCGGCGGGCAGAAGCTCCACCCAACCGGTGCGCAGAGTGCCCTCGGTGGCCGGGGCGAACACGCGCAGGCCGCGCTTGGCGGCGTGACGTAGGAAATAGGCGTCCTCCGCGAGCGACGCCTTGGCGCTGTCGAGGAAGATGAGCGTCGCGCCGCAGGCCTTGGCCGCCGAGAGCACTGTGTAGATGTTGGCGGAAAGCGTGTCGGCGTCCACGTCGGCCGTGGTGCTGCCCAGGTTGTAGGTGGGCAGCATGCGCCGGGCGAAACCGTCCAGCGAGCGGTTGTCCACCGTGGCGAAGACCACATCGAGGCCCGCCTGCTCCATGGGCACCACGAAGGCCCGGGCGTTCTTGGCCGAAGCGATAACGAGGGCCCGGGGCTTCTCGGCGGTTCGCGCCGCATCGACGGCGAAGTCGTCGCCGATGGTGGACCGAACGTGCTCGGAGACGTCGGCCACCTTCTCCTCCGGGTCGCGATGGGCCGCGCCGGGGCGGGCCCCCACCAGGGCCGCCGCCGTATCCGGCAAGGTGCCGGCCGCCTCCACGATGGCGTCCAGAGCGTAGGAGACCGCCGACTTCAGCGAGCCGTCCTCGGGCGCCTCGGGGGCCGCAGAGCCGTCCTCAAACTCGGAGACGAAGTTCCCCGCCGTGTCGAAGCTGATGTACTTGGAAGCCGCTTTGGCCATGTCTACTCCTTGGGTGCGAGCACGTACTTCTGGGTGGCCGTGGCGCAGATCTCGCCGTCCACGGAGGCCTCCACCTCGGCCACCACGAGGCGTCGCGACGACTTCACGATGGTCGCGCGCAGCGTCACGGTGTCACCGGGGGCCACCTGGCGGCGGAACTTCGCTGCGTCTATGCCGGTGAGAAAGCCGATGCACCCGCGCAGCTCGGGCGCCTGAAGCACGGCGATGGAGGCGCACTGGGCGAGCGCCTCCATGATGATGACGCCGGGCAGCACCGGATGGTCGGGGAAGTGCCCGCGGAAGATATCCAGATCAGCCGGTACGTCCAGCTCGCCTTCGATGGAAGCGCCGGGCTCGATGGCCATAATGCGGCTCACCCACACGAACGGATCGCGATGGGGCAGAATCCCCTCGATGACCTCGCGCCCCCAGGGCAGCGGCGCCATCGCGTTCTCCTCAGTCATACGTTTCTCCTTGCAACATTCTTTCGATCCTCATCTCGCCTTCCGTAGGGGCCGACCTTGGTCGGCCCTCGTTCGCGAGGACGTCGACGCTTCGCGTCAGCCCCGCCGGACCGCGAGCCCAGGGCCGACCGAGGTCGGCCCCTACGAGAGGGTGAAGCTCCCTAACCTTTGTAGGGCGAGAAGGCCAGAGCGGCGTTGTGGCCGCCGAAGCCCAGCGAGGTCGACAGGGCCACCTTCTGCGGATAGTCGGTGACCGCCTCGGTGACCACGGCCACGGGGCAGTCCTCGGCGGCCTCGGCGAAGCCGGCCGTGGGGGGCACCGCGTCGCGCGCCACGGACAGGGCGCACACGATGGCCTCCACCGCGCCGGCGGCGCCGAGCATGTGGCCCGTGGTGCCCTTCACGGAGGTGACCGGCACCGAAGCGGCCGCTTCCACACCGCCCATCAGGTTCGCGAGCGCCTTCGACTCCGTGGCGTCGTTGGCCGGCGTGCCCGTGCCGTGGGCGTTCAGGTGCCCCAAATCGGCCGGGGTGAAGCCGCCCTCGGCCAGAGCGGCGGCCATGGCAGCGGTGATGGCGGTGGCCTCCGGGTCGGGCGCGGTCATGTGATAGGCGTCGCCCGTGCTGCCGAAGCCGGTGATCTCGGCGATGGGCGCAGCGCCGCGGGCCAGAGCGCTTTCCAAAGACTCGATGACGAGCGCGCCGGCCCCCTCGCCGGCCACGAACCCGCCGCGGCGGGCGTCGAAGGGCAGCGAGGCCTCTTTGGGATCCTCGGCGCGGGTAAGGGCCGACAAATTCGTGAAGCCGGCGATGCAGATGGGGCTCACGGACTCCTCCGTGCCGCCCACGAGCGCCGCGTCGATGTAGCCGTGGCGGATGTCGCGCAGCGCCGTGCCGATGCAATGGGCGCCGGTGGCGCAGGCGGTCACCACGTTCAGGCACTCGCCGCGCATGCCGTAGCGGATGGCCAGGTTGCCCGCGGCGATGTTCCCGATCATCGTGGGAATGAACAGGGGGTTCACGCGCTTGGGGCCCTTCTCCTCCAAGGTGGCGAAGCTCTTCTGCAGCTCGTCGATGCCGCCGATGCCGGTGCCGAACACCACGGCGATGCGATCGCGGTTCTCGTCGGTCACTTCCAAGCCGGACTGGGCCAGCGCCTCGTCGGCCGCCACGATGGCGTACTGCACGAAGCGCTCGAAGCGGCGCGCCTCCTTCTTGGTCAGGCCGTGCTCGGTGCCATCGAAGTCGCGCACCTCGCCGGCGATGTGCACCTCGTACTCGCTCGTATCGAAGCGCTCGATGGGCGCGATGCAGCAGCCGCGCTCCATGAGCGTCTCCCACAGCGCCTCGGCGCCCACACCGGCCGGCGTCACCGCGCCCACGCCGGTGATGACGACGCGATGGGTGCCGTCGGGCCGCCGGGTCTGGATGCTCTCGTTCTCGCTCATAAAGACATTCCTCCGTCCACGCAGATGACCTGACCGGTAATATAGGACGCCTCGTCCGAGGCGAGGAAGCGCACCAAATGCGCGATGTCGTCCGGCTCGCCCAAGCGCCCGCTGCCGATGCGGCTCACGATAGCCTCGCGCTGGGCATCGGAGAGCGCATCGGTCATATCGGTGGCAATGAATCCCGGCGCCACGGCGTTGGCCGTGATGTTGCGGCGCGCAAGCTCCCGGGCGAGCGACTTCGTGAGCCCGATGACGCCGGCCTTGGAGGCGGCGTAGTTCACCTGGCCCGCGTTGCCGTACACGCCCACCACGCTGGACATGTTCACGATGCGACCCCAACGCTGCTTCATCATCAGCTTCGCGGCGGCGCGGCAGCAATGGAAGGTGCCCTTCAGGTTGATGTCGATGACGGCGTCGAAGTCGTCGTCGGACATGCGGGCGGCCAGGCCGTCGCGGGTGATGCCGGCGTTGTTCACGAGCACGTCCACCCGCCCGTTGGCCTCGGTCGCAGCGGCGATAAGCGCGTTGGCCTCCTCTTCTATGGCCACGTTGGCGGCCACGGCCAGGGTTTCCACACCGAACTCTTCGGCGATCTCGGCGGCTACCGCCTCGGCGGCGGGCAGGCTGCGCTCAGAAGAGCTGTTCACCACCACGTTCATGCCGGCGGCCGCCAGCTCGCGGGCCACGGCGCGTCCGATGCCGCGGGTGGAGCCGGTCACCACGGCGCAACGGCGATTCTCTGATTCGGTCACATCTATTCCTTTCCGAATTCCTCGACGAAGGCGTCGAAGGAGGGGCGATCCTGAATGGCAGCTCGGGGCGCGCTGCGGTCGATGCGCTTCACGAGATTGGCGAGCACGCCGCCGAAGCCCACTTCCGCGAACATCTTCGCGCCGACCGCCTGAAGCTTTGCCACGCTGGCCTCGAACTGCACGGGCGACACCAAGTGCGCCACCAGCTCCTCGCGAGCGCCGGCGACGTCAAGCGGCGCGGCGTGCACGTTGCCGATGACCGGCACCACCGGCTCGCGGAACTCCACCTTCGCCAGGTAGTCGGCGAAGGGCGCCTGCGCCGGCGCCATGAGCGGGCTGTGGAAGGCACCGGACGTGGCCAAGCGCGAGAAGCGGCCCTTGCTCGCGGCCCACGCCTCCTCGGCGCGGGTCACCGCCGCCGGCGTGCCGGCGATGACGATCTGGCCGCCGCCGTTCAGGTTCGCGGGCACGAGCACCTCGTCCTCGGCGCACTGAGCGCACAGTGCCTCGGCCTCGGGCAGCGTGATCTTCAGAAGCGCGCTCATAACGCCGGGATTCGCGTCGGCCGCCTCCCCCATGAGGCGCGACCTTTCAGCGATGAGCGCGAAGGCGTCCTCCTCGGCGAGCATGCCGCCGAGCACCATGGCGGAAATCTGCCCGAGAGAGAACCCGAGCAGCGCGTCCGGCTCGATGCCGCGCGCCTTAAGCGACCGCCCCATGCCGACCGACAGCGCCGCGATGGCGATCTGGGCGTTGCGCGTGTCGTTCAGCTCTTCGGGCGACGCGTCGCGCACCAGCGCTGCCACGTCGCGGCCGAGCACGTCCGAGGCGCAAGCGAACACGTTCGCCACCTCGGGGATGTCCAACAGATCGGCGCCCATGCCGGGCTTCTGGGAGCCCTGGCCCGAGGCCATGAACACCAGGCCAGCCGGGCCCAAAGGCGCCAAGGGGGTCTCATCAAGCATGGCGGCCTCCTTACACGCGCGCCCGGCGGCTGTTCAGCTCGGCCAACTCGCCCAATGAGCGGCCGGCCAGGGCCTCGGCCTCGCGCACCATATCGGCAATGACGCCGGCCGCCGTGCCGCGCTCGGTCACCAGCGCAGCCACCTGGCCCGCCATGACCGAGCCGTTTTCCACGTCTCCCGCCACGGCCCGGGCGAGCGAGCCGGCGTACATGCCCTCCAGCTCTTCCCCGGAGGTGGCGGCCATCTCGATCTTGCGGCATTCGCGGGCGAACTTGTTCTTCAGGCCGCGCACGGGATGCCCCGTGCCGCGCCCGGTGACGATGGTGTCGGAGTCCTTCGCCTTCAGCACCTTCTCCTTCCACGCCTCGTGCACGCCGCATTCCTCCACGGTGAGGAAGCGCGTGCCGCACTGCACGCCCTCGGCGCCCAGCGCGAAGGCGGCGAGCATCCCCCGGCCGTCCACGATGCCGCCGGCGGCGATGACGGGAATGGAAACCGCCGCACACACCGACGGCACAAGGGCCATGGTGGTCAGCTCGCCGATATGTCCGCCAGCCTCGGTGCCCTCGGCCACCACGGCATCGGCGCCGAGGCGCTCCATGCGGGCCGCCAGCGCCGAGGAGGCCACCACGGGCACCACCTTCACGCCCGCTTCCTTCCACATCTTCATATAGTTGGCGGGACTGCCGGCGCCGGTGGTCACCACTTCCACGCCCAGCTCGCACACGAGCTCGGCCACCTCGCTCGCGCGCGGATCCATGAGCATGACATTGATGCCGATGGGCTTGCTCGTAAGGGCGCGGGCGCGGGCCACCTGCTCGCGAATCCATTCGGGCCGGGCGCCCCCGCAGGCGATGATGCCCAAGCCGCCGGCTTCGCTTACGGCGCCGGCCAGCCCTCCGTCGGCGATGCGGGCCATGGCCCCTTGCACGACGGGATATTCAATGCCCAAAAGCTCTGTGATACGGGTCTTCATGAAAGCAGCTCGTCCTCTCTTTCGCTGCGGCAACACGCGCCTTGAGATAAACTATCTGAGAAATCTTAAGGAATTCGCCCCAAAAACTGACCGCGCGTTTAAAATCTTCACCAAACATCTCATCGTTGAGCAGAAAACTTGGCGATATGGGGCATCATAGAGCAGGTTGAGGCATCACTTACGGAAAGGAACGGCTTTGGGCAGCGTCATCATCGGATCGGGCAGAGCGCTGCCCGCGCGCATCGTCACCAACGACGAGCTCTCGGAAATCGTAGACACCACCGACGAGTGGATCGTCCCGCGCACGGGCATTCACACCCGCCATGTCGCCATCGAGGAGACCTGCACCGATCTGGGCGCCCAAGCCGCGCTGCGAGCGCTGGGGCTTGAGGAAGGCGGTTGGCAGCGCGAGGCGGGAGCGATCGAAGCTGCCAGCCTGGACATGATAATCTGCCCGACGCTCACCGCCGACACCCACTTCCCCTCCGAGGCCGCCCGCATCCGCGAGCGCATCGGTGCCACAAACGCCGTGTGCTACGACATGTCCTGCGCCTGCTCCGGCTGCGTCTACGGGCTTTCCACCGCTGACCTCATCATGGCCGGCGCCGCCTTCGCGCGCCAGGAAGCCGCCCGCACCGGGACGCCTCTGCGCTGCAACGACGTGCGCCGCGTACTCGTGGTGGCCGCCGAGCGCCTGAGCAAGCTCGTCGACTGGGAAGAGCGCGCCACGTGCATCCTGTTCGGCGACGGCGCCGGGGCCGTGGTGCTGGAATGGCGCGACGAGGCGGAGACCGGTGCTGCCGGCGCCGATGGCGCTGCCGGAGCCGCCGGAGCTGCCGGAGCCGCCGGAGCCGATGCGCCCGGCATCCTCTCCTCGTACATGGAAAACACCGACGACGTCGACCGCACCCTCTGGTGCGACAGCGCCTTCGCCTCCCGCGAGGTGCCCTTCGCCGCCGACGGCACGACCGCTGCTGCCGGCACCTCCGCCACCGCTGCCCCGCGCCTCGCCGCTGCCGATGCGGAAAGCGACCCCTATATGCGCATGGCCGGCCAGGCGGTGTTCAAGTTCGCCACCTCCGCCATGATGCGCTGCACCGAGGAGGCGCTTACCCGCGCCGGGCTGACCACCGACGACGTCACCTTGTTCACACCGCACCAGGCCAACGAGCGCATCATCCGCTACGCCGCCAAGAAAATGGACCTGCCCATGGAGCGCTTCCAGGTGATCATCGACCACGTCGGCAACGTCAGCGGCGCAAGCGCCCTCATCGCCCTGAACGAGGCGCTCTGCGAAGGCAAACTGCAACCGGGAGACATCGCCTGCATGACCGCCTTCGGCGGCGGCCTCACCGCCGGCTCCTGCGTCATCCGCATTTAGACCGCAACCCCAGCAACTAAGGCTCAATAGGCTGCGAGAAGGCGGAGGGGTGCCGCGCGCAGTTCTTTCTATGGCATAACGAAATGTCGGCAGCTCCCGACGAGCCCTGCCATAGAAAGCTGTTTGAGCACGGCGCCCCTCCGCCTTCTCGCGGCCGGACAGGTTAATCGATACTTTAGGAGGCAGCCGCAATGCGGTCGGCGGCTTCTTGCACCTTCGCGTCGATGCGGGCCTTCTCATCCCCTTCGGCCAGTACCGGCTGGTAGGTGTTGCGGTCGGTCTCCGTGGAAACCGAGGCGGCGATGAAATCCACGTCGTCGTTCTTGGCCACCTCGTCACCGGTCACCGTGAACGTTTGCTGGAAGATGAGGCAATCTTTGTCGTCGGGGTTGGTGTTACCGCCGAAGCAGAAGTTGCCGAGGCTGTAGACAATGTAGCGGCCCTGATACACCTCCCAGCCCTGCACCACGTGCGGGTGCGAGCCCACCACTACATCGGCCCCCGCATCAATAGCGGCGCGCCCGGCGGTCTGCTGCCCCTCGGTGATGTCGTACTCGTGCTCCTGGCCCCAGTGCACGTACACGATCACGAGCTGGGCGCCCTCGGCGCGGGCCGCGGCGATGTTGTCGGTCATCTCCTTGGTGTTCTCGGCGCTGTCCTCGGGGAAGTACGACCCGATGAGCGCCACCTTCACGCCCTTCACATCCAGATACGCGATGCGGTCGTAGCCGAAGCTTTGCACCCCCTCGGCGTCCAGCGCGGCAATGGTGTCGTCGTAGCCCGTCTGGCCGTAGTCCTGGGAGTGGTTGTTGGCCAGCGTCGCCGCCTCTACCGAGGCGCTGGAAAAGATCTTGGCGTACTCCGGCTTGCCGCGGAAGGCGAACTTCTTGTCGGCCCGCTCGCCGCCCTCGGTCAGCGCACCCTCCATGTTCACCACGGTAAGGTCGTCGGAGCCGAACAGGTCGGCGACGTTGCGCAAGAAGTAGGTGGCATCGCCCTCCTCGGCCTGCCAGCGGCTGTTGAAGGACCGCTCGTTCTCGTAGTTGATGTCGGTACCGAGCGTGCAGTCGCCGGCGAAGGTGACGGTCAGCGTCACGGGCTCGGAAGACGCCTTGTCCCCGCCGGCCGTCTCTCCGCCGTCAGAGGCAGCCGGAGCTGCCGGCGTGTCGGTTGGCGCCGGAGTCGTCGACGCCGAAGCTTCGACGGCCGAGTCCCGACCCTCGGAGGCACCGGCACGGCCGGCGAGCAAGAGCCCAATAGCCGCAAGTTCGACAACAATAACAACAACGAGAAGGATCTTCAGCGGAGTCGGACAGGTCGGTTTCGCGTACATGTAATGCCTTTTCTAGAACCCTTAGAACACTAAGAGGCAAACGATCACAACAAGAAGAACGACGATCAGGGGAACGGCGATCTTGACGAACATCGGCACCCCGGAGCCGCCCTGGGTGCCGCCGTAGTTGGCCCGGCCGCTCATGACGCCGGCGAATCCGACGTCGGAGGCGCTCGAGCCGCGCGGACGACGCGCGGGCGCCGGAGCGCCGGGAGCCCCCTCGGCGGGCGCGACGAAGCCCTGCCCAGCCCGGGAATGCCAGGTGCGGTTGTCCATGACATCGATCATCGGGTCGTGGCGGTCGCGGTCGTCGCGGGAGTAGGCGGAAATCTGGTGGCTCTCGTTGAAGGTGCGCGAGTCGATACTGCCCCGGCCGTCGATGACCTCGCGGTTGAGCGCGCGGCCCCGCCGAGCTTCCGACAGGGCATCGCGAGAGGCGCGGGCGCGCTCGTAGCTTTCCATGGAGGAGCGGGTGAGGTCGTAGCTTTCCTGGGAGGACAAAGGCGGCACCACGCGCGTTCGGCGCTGGCCGGCGCGCTGGGCCGGGGTTGCGGGTGCGGGACGCTGCTGGGCGGCGCGACGAGCCTCCTGCTCGCGCTGCTGGGCCGCAAGGGCCTCGCGCCGGGCCGCGCGATCGGCATCGCGCTGGGCGGCGCTGGCCGTATAGGCGCGGGACGCCTGCTGGGAGCGCAGGCGCGCGTCACGGGCGCGCATCTCGTCTTGGGTCGCGTAGGACTGCAAAATGCTCTCTCGCGAGGGGCGCGTGGTGATCTTGCCCCGCGAGCCCTGGGGAGCCCGGCCGGCCGGAGCCGGCGCATCGGGTCGCTCGGGGCTGCGGCCGTAGGCATCCCCTCGGGGGTCTTGGTTCATTCCCATGGATGATCAACCTCGTGTTCGTTTCCGTCGTGCGTTTCGCGTGTTCGTTTGGTGGCAGCACGCCGGCCGCCAAAGCAGCTTGCGTGCGGTTGTGTCCATCGAAATACAGGTGGGCTCATTATAGGCAAAATATCGCCTTGCGACCTCCCCTCTTCGCGAAAAGCCCTCAGACCTCAACAATCGGCAGCGGCGAAAACCTCAACACGTGCAGCAAGGGTCGACCAACATCGCCCCCTACGGGAGCCAAACGGCAGCGGCCCCCCACAACTTCTGCGCAACCCGCGCCGTTTCCGCTTGCATGCCGTCAACAATGGCGACGGGATGGAAACGGGCGTATTTCAAGGCGGCTTCTTTCTTCCGAACAAGTTCTCTTACGCATACGCGATTCCAACAATGCCCAGTTCAGAGCCTATTTGTGACCTGGACACCCTAAGATAGGCACTGTCAAGTTCCATTCTTGGCCCTTACCGCACGAGAGGGTTCGCCTCGCAAAGAAGAAGCCCGTCCGCGACTCCGTCGATAGGCCTCGTGAAAGGAAGAAGCGTCATGAAGGCATCGAAACTCATAGCCGCCGTTGTTTCCGGCGCCGCCGCGCTCGCCCTGGTCGGCGGCATCGCCTACGCCATAGAACCCGACCGCGACCCCGCGACCCTGCCCATGCCCGAGGCGGCCCAGGGCACCTCCATCGCCAAGCAGGTGGCCTCCATTATCGTCTACGAGGATCAGGAAGAGGCGGTGGCCATGGCCTCCGAGTTCGACGACATCCACGACGAGCTGGCCCTGGATGCGGTTTCCAGCCGCGCTTCCCTGTCCGCCAAGCACAGCGCGAGCCACGATGCCACAGCCAAGACCGCCGCGAGCGCTGCCGGCGAGACGCCCGAAGGCTCCGACGATTCCATCGACGTGGAGGCCGTCGACGTGACCGAGCCCCTCGAGACCATCTCCCCCGAAGGCGATGAAATGGTAGCGGACTCCATCGACGTGAACGGGGACATCGTCACCTACGTCCCCTCCTACGAAAGCGCCTCGGCTCCCGCCTCCGGTGCGGGACTGTGGATGGGCTCCGATAGCACCACCGATGGCAGCTGGGGCTACTTCATCGGTCACAACCCCGGCGACTTCACCTGCGTCATGACCCTGAAGAACGGGGATCCCGTCACCGTGTGCGACTCCGATGGGAACACGCGCACCTACTCCGTCGTCGACGAGTTCATCGTTCCCGATAGCACCTACTGGGAGGACATCCAGTCCCGCGTGACCGACTACGGCGAGTCGATCATTCTGCAGACATGCTGCGGAGACAACGCCCATTACCGCGTGGTCATCGCCGTCTAGAGGCGACAGCGACCCGCTCCTCCCCTCTTCCGAGCCGCCCGGTCATACCGATCGGGCGGCTCTTTGCCGGCAGGTTGCGCTACCCTAGGGAATCACTGCGGAATGCACCCTCGAGAAAGGACCCTCATGGCACGCCTCGGCGTTATCGACCTCGGCTCCAATTCGGTTCGCCTAGTCGTTTACGAGACCAAGCGGGAAGATGCCGCCAAGCCCTTCCGCACGTTGGTCGACGAGAAGAAGATGGCTGGCCTTGCCGCCTACGTGACCGACGGGGCCCTCTCCAGCGCGGGCATCGCACGAGCCGTAACCGTGCTGAGCGACCTGCTGAAGCTGGCCGACAACCTCAACTGCGCGCGCGTCGATATCTTCGCCACCGCCGTGCTGCGCAACTGCGCGAATTCCAAAGCGGCGACTGCGGCCATCGAGACAGCCATCAACCATAGGGTGCGCGTGCTCTCCGCCCGCGAGGAGGCCCACCTCGGGTTCGTCGGCGCCTCCATCGGCACACCCCTTGCAGCAGGCACGCTCATCGATGTTGGCGGCGGCTCGACGGAGCTGACGGCCCTTGCGTCCGATGGCGACCATGCGGGGATCTCGATACCTTTCGGCTGCGTGCTCGCCTACGCGAACTACGTGCGCTGCGTCATTCCCACCCCGGCCGAATGCCGCACCATCGCCGACGCGTTCCGCAAAGAACTCCAGACGCTACCGAATTTGGAGGGGTACCGAAGCGAGCGGCTCTACGGCATCGGCGGATCGGTGCGCGCCCTCGCGAAGATGGTCGCCGCCGTGTGGGGCGACGACACTCGGCCCAAGAGCATCAGCCGCAAGGACATGGAAGGGCTCGCCGATCTCCTTCAGGGCGACGTCTCCGTTTTCGCCCATCGCGCTGTGAAAGCCGCCCCCGACCGCGTTCACAGCCTCGTTCCCGGCATGATCATCGTGCGCACGCTCGCAGAGGAGCTGGGCGCCGCCGAAGTTATCCCCTGCAAATACGGCATCCGCGAGGGCTACCTCGTCACCCACATGCTTTAGGGCCCCGCCGGTTTACCCTGTGGAGCCGGCCAACCTCGCTTGCCCCACATCCCGTAGGGCTGACCCTGGTCAGCCCTCTCAACCGGAATGATGCCCCCAGCTGCGAAGGGGCGACCAAGGTCGCCCCCTACGGATCGCACTTGCAGGGCTCTACAACAGCTCGGCCGCCAAACGCCGGGCCTTCTCCATCACTTCGCGCTCCAGATCGGCAATGGCCGGCGGCGTCCAGCTGACGGCGTCGGCCCCGGCCGCAATGGTGGCGCGGATGGCGTCGTCGGTCGGGCCGCCCGTGGCGATGATCGGCAGGTCGGGATATTCCCGGCGCAAAGCCTCCACCACCTGGGGCGTGCGCGAGCCGGCGGCCACGTTCACGATGGAGGCGCCAGCCGCAATCTGGCGGCGCACCACGTCATCGGCGGCGCAGGCCGTCACGCACACGGGCACGGCCACCTTCTCCACGAGCGCCGAGATGGACTCCACGGGAATGGACGTGTTCACCACGACGGCGGCCACGCCGGACATCTCGGAGTGCAGGGCCGCCTCCACGCAGCGCTCGCCCTGGGTGATGGAGCCGCCGACCCCGTTGAACACCGGGCGCTGGGACGCGGCCACGAGCGCCTGGGTGATGGCCGGCTGGCAGGTGAAGGGGTACACCGCGAGCACCGCATCGGCGTCGCAGTGGCAGATGACGGCCAGATCCGTCGAGAACACGAGCGAGCGGATCTTGCGTCCCTGAATGGCGATGCCGGGGGCCGTACGCATGACCTCGGGCACGGAAAGCACGCTCTCGTGGGCCCCCGCCCGCTCCGCATGTTCTCTCTTGATGACCTTGGTCACAGCCGTACTCCTCGCTCTTGCCGCCTTCGGCGCCGCACCGACGCCTTCTTTTCGGAACGCCCAGTATAGCAAGAGGGGCGCCCGCGCTACCGCTGAAGTCGCCCCCTGCGCCATCTTTCCGCTTCCGAGGCGGCAAGGCGCCTTCAGTGGGGTACGCTTCTGCCGACGAAACCCTGCGGCGCGCAGGCCTTAAGCCCCGGCGCCGCCCACGGAAGGAGTGCCCTATGAGCGTCGTATGCCTCGATTTGGAAGGCGTGCTGGTTCCCGAAATCTGGATCGCCTTCGCCGAGGAAGCCGGCATCCCCGAGCTTAAGCGCACCACCCGCGACGAGCCCGACTACGACAAACTCATGAAGTGGCGCCTCGACATTCTGGCCGAGCATGGGCTGGGCCTGCCCGACGTGCAGGCGGTCATCGCCAAGATCGACCCCATGCCCGGCGCCCGCGCGTTTTTGGACGAGCTGCGCAGCCTCACCCAGGTCATCATCATCTCCGACACTTTCGAACAGTTCGCCCGCCCCCTCATGGAGAAGCTCGGCTGGCCGACGCTGTTCTGCAACGAGCTGGTGGTAGCCGCAGATGGCGCCATCACCGACTTCACGATGCGCTGCCCCGAAAGTAAGCTCACCACGGTGCGCGCGCTGCACTCCTGCGGCATCGAAACCATCGCCGCCGGCGACTCCCATAACGACCTGGGCATGATCCTGGATTCGAAGGCCGGCTTTTTGTTCCGCACCACCGATGCCATCAAGGCCGAGTACCCGGAGCTGCCGGCCCTGGAAACCTACGACGAGCTGCTGGCCGCCATCAAGGACGCGCTGTAATTCGAACCTAAATCTGGCAAGTTTCTCGTACAGAACAACGAGTCTCGCGCTTTGAACGCTAGAACGTGTATGCTTGAACCATGGAAGAAGCGCTTTTGGAAATAATCGCTGCGCTGGAAGCGGGCGAAGACGTTGACGCCGCATGGCTCGACAAGCTGGTGCGGCGGCACAACCGTGCCGCCCACGACGGCACGCGCCAGGTAGCCAAGCGGCGACTCCTCCCCTTCTACCTGCACGTGAAGGCTGAGGACCCCGAGCGGTGGGCGGCGTGGAAGGTGAGCGAGGCGACCGACGCGGCCCTCGTGCGCCTTCTGCAGGCCAAGCCCCGGCGCACCGCCTCAGGCGTGGCCACCATCACCGTGCTCACGAAGCCCTGGCCGTGCTCGGGCGCCTGCGTGTTCTGCCCGAACGATATCCGCATGCCGAAGAGCTATCTTTCCGACGAGCCGGCCTGCCAGCGGGCCGAACGATGCTGGTTCGACCCCTTCCTCCAAGTGGCCGCGCGCCTGCGGACGCTGACCGCCATGGGGCATGTCACCGACAAGGTGGAGCTCATCGTGCTGGGCGGCACCTGGAGCGACTACCCCGAAAGCTACCAGCGCTGGTTCACAGGCGAGCTTTTCCGCGCCTTGAACCTTTCCGACGAGGAGCGCGTCCGCGAGGCGACTGAGCGCCGGACATGGTACGAGAGACGCGGCCTCCCCCGCGACCGCGATGCCCTGGCCGCCGCGGCAGCCCCGCTTCAACAGCGCATCGACGCCGGAGAGCTCACCTACAACGAGGCGTGGCGGGAGGCCTACGGCGAGGAAGAGGTGCCGCAAAGCTGTTCCTGGGACGATCTTTTCGCCCTGCATCGCGCCAACGAAACGGCACCGAAGCGCGTCGTCGGGCTGGTGGTGGAAACGCGCCCCGACCTCGTCACCGCCGAGGCCTGCCGCACTCTGCGCACACTCGGCTGCACCAAGGTGCAGATCGGCATCCAAAGCCTGAACGACGAGACGCTCGCCGCCAACGGCCGCGCCATCACGTCCGCGCGTATCGCCGACGCCATGGCCCTGCTGCGGCAGTTCGGCTTCAAAAGCCACGTGCACTTCATGGTGAACCTGCTCGGCGCCGACCCCGTCTCCGACATTGCCGACTACCGTCGTCTCGTCACCGACCCGGCGTTTCTGCCCGACGAGGTGAAGCTCTATCCCTGCTGCCTTGTGGAAAGCGCCCGGCTCACCGACTATTTCGAAGACGGCTGCTGGCGCCCCTACACCGAGGAAGAGCTCGTGGAAGTCCTCGTCCAGGACGTGCTGGCCACCCCGCCCTGGACCCGCATCTCCCGCATGATTCGCGATATCTCCGCCACCGATATCCTCGTCGGCAACAAGAAGACCAACCTGCGTCAAGTGGTGGAAGCCGCTGTGGACGCCACGGGGGAGGAGGTTGCCGAGATTCGCTCCCGCGAAATCTCCGTGGAAGGCGCTGCGGTGGAG
Source organism: Adlercreutzia rubneri (assembly GCF_009755265.1). NCBI lineage: Bacteria > Bacillati > Actinomycetota > Coriobacteriia > Eggerthellales > Eggerthellaceae > Adlercreutzia > Adlercreutzia rubneri. The sequence continues at coordinate 56,583 of NZ_WPOO01000009.1, forward strand.
GACCTCGCGCTGGAGACCATCGCCTACCAGACCGCCACCACCGAAGAGCGCTTCCTTGAATGGATCACCCCCGAGAACAAGATCGCCGGCTTCTGCCGCCTGTCGCTGCCGACGGCACTTCCCCGCGACACCGCCAGCGAGTCCTCTCCCCCTCCCATCAAGAGCGAGCAAAGCGAGGCGAGGGGTTCCTCGCTTGCTTCCCCCTCCGCGCCGCAGGAGGCCATGATCCGCGAAGTGCATGTGTACGGGAAAGTGGCCGCCCTGCACCGCACCGGCGAGGGCACCCAGCATCTGGGTCTCGGGCGGGCGCTCGTGGAAGAGGCCTGCGCCCAAGCAGCGGCGGCCGGGTACACCGCGATTAACGTCATCAGCGCCGTGGGCACCCGCGTCTACTACCGCAACCTCGGCTTTAAGGACGCCGGGCTCTATCAGAAGCGGCCGCTGCCATGAGCATCGCCGACGAGCAACGCGTTTCCGCATCTGGAGCAACGACCACGCAGAGCGCCTCGCAACCCGGCGCCTACTCCCCCCAGGTCATCCGCAAGCTGAACGCCCTCACGAGCGACTTCTACGCCCGCGAGGCCGCCTCGTTCTCGGCCACGAGACAAGCCCCTTGGCATGGCTGGGAGAAGGCTTGGGAGCTCATCACGGCCCACGATGCCGTGCAAGGCCCCTTCCCCAGCCACGCCGCCCGCGTCCCCGATGACAGTGCCGGCGATTCCGGGGCGCCCCTCACCATCCTCGACCTTGGCTGCGGCAACCTCCGCTTCGAGCGCTTCCTCGCCGAACACACGAACGCCCCCCTGCGCATCACCGCCCTCGACAACTGCCCCGATCTGGCATCTCCCGCAATCGGCGCCCTATCTGCCGCCTTTCCGCACAGCCCTAGCAGCTCCTCTGCTGCTTCCAAAACGAAAGGAGGGGATGCTTCAGGACAGGGCACGAACCTCCCCGAAAAGACCACCGTAGATCTCCGCGCCCTCGACATCGTGGAATCCCTCCTCGACGGCACCTTCGCCGATCGTCTCCCGCGCAACTCCTGCGACCTCGCTGTCGCCTTCGGACTCATGCACCACCTGCCGACAGGCGCCCTGCGGGCCCGGGTTCTCGAAGGGCTCCTTAGTTCCCTGAGGCCCGGCGGCTTCGCCATCGTGTCGTTCTGGCAGTTCCTGAACGATGCGCGCTTGGCCGCCAAGGCCGCCGCGGCCACTGCCGAGGGCCGCGTCGCCCACGGCTTGCCCACCTTCCAAGAAAACGACTTTCTCCTCGGTTGGCAGCACGCAGAGGGCGTCTACCGCTTCTGCCACCATACGCCCGAGAAGGAAATCGATGCCCTCCTCGCCCCCATCCGCAACCCCAGCGCACCTTCTGCCAGCAGCTGCGCGTCCACCGCCTCCCTCCCCTTGCGTGAGGTCGCCCGCTTCTCCGCCGACGGCAAGCAGGGCAACCTCAACCGCTATGTAGTTTTGCAGCGCTCCCAATGCTAGGCGCATCCTCTGCTAAAGTGCGCACCATGGCAAGAATACCTGACACCCCCAAAGTCGCTCGCCGCCGCGAGCGCGAGAAGCGCACCATCTCGAACATGGTGGCGATTTATTGCGCCGGCAACCACGAGGCGACCGCACGCACCGAGACCAGCCATGCCGGCGAGGCGCTCTGCCCCGCGTGCAAGGCCATCGACGACTACTGCGTCCTGCGCACCGAGCGCTGTCGGTCCATGGCCCACAAAACAAGCTGCGAGGAATGCGGCAACCACTGCTACGCCCCCGCCCAGCGCGAGCAGATCCGCGCCATCATGCGTTACGCCGGTCCGCGGATGATCCTCCATCACCCCGTGGCCGCCGTCCGTCACCTGCTGAAGAAGTAGAAGGCCCTACAAAAACCCGCGCAAATGGCGGTGGAAGGCCTCGCGAGTGGCCACGGAGCGCTGGCGGCTCACCGGCAGCTGTATGCCCGTGGAAAGCGTGGCGGTTTTGCCATCCACCCACTCGAGATAGTTCATGTTCACGAGAAAGCTCATGTGGCTGCGCACGAAGTTCGGCGGCAGCTGGTCCTCGAAATCCGACAGCTTTGCGTAGGTCTCCACCGTATCGTCGACCATATGCACGATCACCTTGCGACGGTTGCTCTCAAGGTAGATGATCTTGCCCACGGGAAGCCGCCTCACCGCGCCGCCGCAGGTCACTGGCAAATAGGCGCCCGTCTGCGACGCGAGCCGCTCGAGCGCCTTGCCGAGCGCAGCGTAAAGCTGCTCGGCCTGCACGGGCTTCAGCAGGAAGTACACGTGCGGCGTTTCGTAGACCGGCGTGGCGTATTCCACGTAGCCCGTCACGTAAATTACCTGGGTACCGCAGCCCTCGGGAAACAGCCGCGAGACCGCCTCGATGCCGTCGGAGAATCGTCCCGCGTCGTCGTCCATGCGCACATCCATGAGGCAGATGTCCACCGGCCCGTGGTGGGCCTGGAAGCTTTCGAGATCGGGCACGCTCTGAAAGGTGAGGATATCGAAGGACGAGAACGGCGCATCGGCGATCATGTCCGCCAGGATCCTGCATTGGCGAAGGTCGTCATCGACAACGGCCACAGTGTACGCGCATCGTCCTTTCTCGTTTTCGGCTCCCGAATGCGCAAACGGCCCCGCTGCGCGCGGCGGCCATCGCAAGCTGCTATTATCTCAAAAGAGGATTCACTCCCTCCGCACCATGTCATTTTCAGTCGGAATGTTGTCACAAAATGCAAATCACTTCGGGGAACGGCACACGCCCTGACCTTCGCGGTTGGCGTCATTCAAAGCCCGTTCGGCCCTATGCCGCGAGACTCAGCGGCCCTTCTGCCGCCGGTTACCCGCCTTCCAGCCGCCGGCTGATCTACCGGCAGCGCACTATCAAGCTCGCCACCCACTGATCTCCCTCGGCGGCACTCTCGAAAGACCCGTCGTAGCGCTCCGCCAGCGCCCCCAAGATATCGAGGCCCCAACCATGGGAGTCCACGGCGCACCGCCGCTGTCGCCCCGGCTTCGCCGAAGGGGCGCCGCCGCTTTTGGGGCTGCAACTGTTGACCACCCGCACAACAAGCATAGCGCCATGCACCGAGACGTCCAGGCGCACGAATCGCCTGCCCTCAGCCTTCACGGCCCCGTTGATGCCATTGTCGAGCATATTCGAGAACAAAGCGCACAAGTCTACATCGCTGATGGACACTCTGGCGGGGACGTCGGCATGCACCTCAAAGGCAACTCCCTCCTCGCCTGCGCGACGCGCCTTTAGAGCCAAAAGCGCATCGACAACGTCGTTGCGGCAATAGCGCGCAAAGGGCGACCCGACTGCAAGCTCTCCTGCACCGACGACCTCGTCCGTACCGCACTGCTCGATCGCCCGATTCAGCACCTGAACCATGCCACGACGCACGTCGTCTGCCTCTTGCACCTCTCGCCGAGCAGCGGCCGCGCCCTGACGTGTCGCTTCCAGCAGCTCAGCTGCCGCACGGGCCTGATCCTGGGCCGACTCCTTGCGCGCACCCAGCGAAAGGCTCGGCAGTGCGAGACCATCGGCCACCAGACACGCTACCGTGGCGAAAACAACGTAGGGAACAAATCGATCCAGAAAGGGATCGCGCATAGCAAAGGCGCCGAACGCGACAAGAGCGCATGCCTGGGTCAGGGGAATCGCCATCGCAGCCAAGCGCCTCGAGAGCGGTACGGCACCCATGCGCACGCCGTACCAGAGGGCCATGGCCGAAAGCAGAGCGGAGCACAGAACAACCCCAGCCATCGACGCCGTCACAACGAACCTCCCTCTGGCATCTCCTCCGTCGAAACTCGTTCCGCCATAGCGCAAAGAAGCCGGCGAGCCTCTTCGGCGCGCCCCCTCTCTTGCAGCGCGCGGGCCGCCGCCATCTCGTTTCGAAGATCGTGCCGCAAATGGGCAACAGCCCTCACCTGGGCCTGAGCGTTCTCGTACTCCTCGAGGTAGGCAACGCGCTGGCGAGCCAGCTCTTCGCTGCGGCGCTGGGCGCGGGCGGCAACTTCCCAATGCCACGAGGCGACGATGGCCCCAATGCCGACCACCAGATACACCAGCAGAATCAACGCAATGACCGCATAGGCGCCTGTCCCCAGCGAACGGGCCATGCAGATCATGGGGACGCTGGCCATAAGCAGCTGAGCCACAAGCAATCCGGCGAAGACGACGCTACCCCGCGTGTCGGCCGTGCGCCATGCCCAACGCCGAAACAGGACAACCGCAGGTATCAGCAGTATTGCCGAGAGGCCTATGTCGAGAATCTCGTAGATGAGCCATTTCCCCAGATCGCTTCGATACAGCGCAAACTCGGCCGTGGAGTCCTCGGGGATCGGCATGCCGAAGATGGCCTCCCAGCACGTCCAGACAACGGCTCCCGCCACTATCGAGCACAGCTGGATCACGAACAGGGCGCTCACCTTGCGAAACGGGGAACCCCTCCAAAAAAGGAGCGGCAGCACAAACTCAAGAATGCCGCACACCAAAAGGCCCACCCAAAACCATGAGAGCACCGTCCCGAAGACAAACGCCCAAAGAGGGGTGCCGATAAGCTCGAGAGCCAGAAAAAGGCCACGCCTTCGCATCGGCAATATCTGCGTTGCTGCCAAAGCCATGATCCAAGGCTCGATGCACAAATCAATCACGTCGATCAGCACCGCAATCGAATCCACCAGTCTCTTCCTTTCGAACACTTCGAATTGCTCCGCGATGCGCCCGATGACTCCAGGCGAAGCTCGGGCAAGGCTCGGGCACTCGAGAGCAAAACTCAGGCAAAGCTCGGACGCACGAGAGAGCAAGAGCCCCAGCTTCACCCGGAGAAGAATTCCACAAGAACCCGTCCGCTTCAACGGGGCTCTTGCTCGCTCGTCATTTTCAGTCGTTTCGATGTCATCAATGACATCGACCCCCGGCGAGCGGCTTGTCGCCTCGCGCGATGCGACGGCATCGGAGCCACTACAATCGCAGGCCTGATTCTAGAAGTCCCTCAATGGTCCTACCGAAGGCATCGTCCCTCTCGTCTCTCGCTTCCGATAGCATAGAAAGCGGAGATGGAATGTCTCTAGCGAGGCTCACGCGCCTTCGATCCGCTCGCTCCATGATTTCTCGGCGTTTAGCAAGCCTTGCGTCCTGCTCGGCAGCCAACCCAAGGGGAATCACATGCGAAGCATTTCGGTCCGAGCTCTTTCCCTTCGTAGCCGTCTCCGCTACTGCAATCGTCCGTTTCGCCATGCTTCTATGGCGCAAAGCGGAAAGAGCACAGAGTTCTTCGCAAGAATCGCTCAAAAAACAATGAGACTGAAATACAAGCATAACCTTCTCCTCGCACGTTATGCGTATGCACTATATATGACACAAATGACATATTCAAGAGACACGAAGACCATCGAAGCAGATTCGCTCCCGCAGTCGCCCCATAACAGAGGCGAGTGCCAAAAAGCATTTCTTTCAGTTGTGTCTGCGATGATCTTGATAGTTTTCGAGATAAGCGGAAAACTCTTCCGACGTGTCCGAATTGCCGCTACGCCATGCTTTGTGATCGATTATCTCGCTTTCAAACCCATAGTAGCTGTCGATGTACGCGATGAGACCATCGAGAGCCTCGAGCTGCGCCGCAGGATAGTCCCCTTCGCCGCCCCTATGAACTAGCTCAATACCCACAGACCACGCATTCATGCCGTAATCTGATGCCCACGACCCAATGGGCGAAGAACCCTCCATATCGTCGCGCCCATCTTCTATTAGACCATACTTCTCATTGTGACCTGTGTCGCCATAGCCAGCATGATGCGCAATCTCATCAAGAGGAACGCATTGAGAAATTGAACCGTCTTTGCCGATGACAAAATGAGCGGCGACCAAATTGCCATTCGAATCCCACCAGTCAATAACAGAAGCAGGGTCGCTGTCGCCCTCTGTATCGTGCAGCACGATATACTTCTGATACTCAGCAGATTTGAGCCGATGGGAAAAGGAGGGCCGTATGTCTTGAACAATCGCCAAATCACTAGGAGCCGGTTCGCTGTACGATAGTTTCTCGGAATCGTCAGGAATATCTAAGTCCCCCGTATCGCTTGATCTATCTAAACTAGGCTCTTGATCTATCTCCTGCTCTTTCGGCTCTGCGTCAAAAGGAGAACTGTCGGGATACTCCTCCGCTTCGATAGCATCCGATTGAATCGCTTCTGACAGTTCGCTCTGGTTCTCTGGAGACGTGCAGCCATCAATGCCCAACATTACACTGCAGAGAAGAAGCACGGCAATATGCCGAAAGAAGTATTTCATAGCTCCACTTCCGATCGATCAGATGAACCTATACTCGTGCGCTTCTTCCAAGTTGAATCTTGAGGATTCGAAAGGGCAACTGACGAGTCCATGACAAAATGCCTGATCAAAGCACCACCCATTTTGAGGCACCACTAAGCTGCCGCTTCTTAATCTGGAATATGTGCTTTAATGGACTCAGAAATCGATCGCGTCCCGAAAAGCGCCGCTGTTGCCATCATGCAGGCCCCATCCCCGCGCATAACATCGAAGGCGATCCACACCATAGAATAGATGAGCGCAACCTGGATCAGCGGGAAGAGAGCAAACCGCTGAAGCCACGCAGCTCCCCGTCGCCCGACCCGCTCACTTCTGCCGTCATCCAGCGGGAAGAAGCGCCGGCATCACAGCACGCCTCCGGCCAGCTCCAAATCATCCGCGCAAGCTGCGCGATCGGGCAAAGTGCGCTCAGCCTCGCCCCTCGCTGCGGCGTCGGAAGCGCTGCCCAACCGCATGATCACGGTAGCGCGGAACACGCCGTCCTCGATGGCGCATTCCAAAGATCCCCCGTGTCGTTGCGCGATGCCGGAGATAATAGAAAGCCCCCAGCCATGAGCCTCATCCCAGGTGCGCTGCCGCTTGCGCGACCGTTTCGCGGACTCCTCCCAGGCAACGCGATCGGCTTCGGAGATGCTGTTTTTGGCCTCAATCACCAAATGGCCCTGCCGCACCGAGGAGCGCAGCGACAGAAACGGCTCGCCCGACGCGCCCGGCTCGCTCGACGCGCTCGACGCGCTCGACGCACCCAGCTCGCTCGACGCGCCCGGGCCGCCCGCATCCCACGCCCGCAAAGCAGCCGCCAGACCATTGTCCGCGAGATTCGCAATCACCGCGCACAACTCCACCGCCGGCACCCCCACGTTGTGGGGTATCTCAAGGGAGAACCGGGGGCGCACGCCCGCTTCCTCGCACGCCTTCAGCTTCATCGTCGCCACCGCATCGGCCGAGCGATGCTCGCACAGGCGAAAGGCCGTCGAGCCCATGATGTCGACAGCGCGCGAAAGCCGCTCCTGGGCGCTCCCCTCCTCTTGCTCGCGCAGGCGTCGCACCGCCTCGTCCATCTCCTCCGCCACCTCGCGGCGCAGCTTCATGATGTCTTCCATATCAGCCGCGATTTGCTCGCGATAGGCCACCTGCACGCGCTCTTGCTCCTCCAGCATGCGCACCCGCTCGCGCAGAATGTCGGCCTCTTGCGTCTTGCGCACCTCGCGGAACAGCTGGAAATCGACGGGAATGCAAGCCAGCGCGAGAAGCCCCACAACCCGGAGATACACCTCGGGCAGCTGAAGACGCACGATCCAGACGGCCGACACCGCCACCATGACGAGCTGGCTTGCGGGATACAGCAGAAACGAGATGCGATGGAGAATCGAGTGGCTCATGAGATGCCTTTCTTTAAAGAGAGCCCGGAACGTCAAAGGGAGTTCGCAACATCCTCAAGGTAGTCCAAAGCAGCGGCGCGATCCCCGCGCTCGCACAGCGTCGCCACCACGGCCTGGTGGTTGCGCAGATCGTGGCGCAGGCGCGCGGTGTCGCCAAGGAGCTCCTGTACTGCGGTCAGCTCGCGCAGATATCCCGCCAATCGCTCCTCCAGAAGCGCTGCCTTAATCTCAGCCCGCTGCCTCTCGGCAGAACGGCGCATCTGCAGAAACAGCAGCGCATCAATAGCCGTGCACAGCAGCAAAATTGCCGTGGAAGCAACCACAAACGCAGTCTCTCCCCGCGTGACGCTGAAGCAAATGCCCAGCACGATGAAGATGAGCGGCACCTGCATCAGGGGAAACAGCGCCAATCGCCGCATCCACTCCGGAGAGGCAGCCCCTGATGCACGTCGGCCGCGTCGGCCTTTTTTCGCGTCGGGAAAGAAGCGGTGCACGACCTTCCCCATGCCGATCATGGCCGGCGTCATTACAAGCCCATAGCCCACCAGTCCCATGAAGATGGTGAGCGGGGCATAGGTCAGGGCAAGCTGATCGTTCATCATTTCCAAACCAGTACTCGACACCCAGATGACCGCCCCCGTAAGCTCCGCCACCGCCATGAGCACCATGGCCAGCGAGCACACGATAACGCGCTTTGGCAGCGCACCACCACAGTGCCCCATATCAGAGTCCAGCCTCAAACGCCCAAATACGCCAGCAGCCCCTCGCAGCCATCGCACACGTCGGCATAGGTGGTTTCGAAATCGCCCGTGTACCAGGGGTCGTCGACGCTGCGGTTGGTGCCGGCGAATTCCAAGAGTTTGAGCACCTTGCCGTCCGGGTCGCCGCCGAGGATCCAGTTCATGTTGCGAATATTGGCCGTGTCCATGCCAATGATGAAGTCGAAGGCATCGTAATCGGCGCGGCGCAGCTGGCGGGCGCGCTTGCCTTCGAAGCCGCCGATACCATGCTCGCGCAGCACCGCCGCCGTGCCCGGATGCACCGGGTTGCCGATCTCCTCGGTGCTCGTCGCCGCCGACTCGATGTGGAACTGCTCGGTAAGCCCCGCCGTGCCACCATGTCCTTCAGCACGAACTCGGCCATAGTCGATCGGCAGATGTTGCCGTGGCAGACGAAAAGGACACGAATGGGAGACTGGGTCATGGGGAAAGCCTTTGCAAGGAGACCGATTGTTTAAAAGATACGGTGCATATTATCTCACAGCAACCCCCATCGCCCTAAGCCACAAGTCGCGGTTTTCTTCCAGTATCGCGAAGGCGCCATAGCTCCCGTCGGTTACTTCTGGGAAAATACCGCCCAAGCATTGGACGGCTCGCTCGGAGCAACGGCCTTCCCGTACGCGCCTCGCGCTGCGAACCGAGGAACCGAGCAGAGGGAACAGGAGCATCATGGCAGAGTTCATCTACCAAATGTACAAGGCCCGCAAGGCGGTGGGCGACAAGGTTATTCTGGACGACGTTACGCTGTCGTTCTACCCCGGCGCGAAGATCGGCGTTGTGGGGCCCAACGGCATGGGAAAGTCAACCCTGCTGAAGGTCATGGCCGGCCTCGAGGAGGTTTCCAACGGCGAGGCGCGCCTGACGCCCGGCTACACCGTGGGCATTCTTCTGCAAGAGCCGCCGCTTGAAGAGGACAAGACCGTCCTCGAGAACATTCAGATGGCCTTCGCCGATGTGCTGGCCAAAGTGGAGCGCTTCAACCAGATCGGCGAGGAGATGGCCGCGCCCGACGCCGACTTCGACGCGCTCATGGACGAGATGGGCAAACTGCAGGACGAGATCGACGCCGCCAACGGGTGGGACCTCGACTCCCAGCTCTCCCAGGCCATGGACGCGCTGCAGTGCCCCGACCCGGACGCGCCCGTGAGCATCCTTTCCGGCGGCGAGCGCCGTCGCGTGGCGCTGTGCCGTTTGCTTCTGGAACAGCCCGACCTGCTGCTGCTCGACGAGCCCACCAACCACCTGGATGCCGAATCGGTGCTCTGGCTCGAGCAGCACCTGAAGACCTACCCCGGCGCCGTGCTCGCCGTCACCCACGACCGCTACTTCCTCGACCACGCCGCCGAGTGGATCTGCGAGGTGGACCGCGGGCAGCTCTTCCCCTACAAGGGCAACTACTCCACCTACTTGGAGACCAAGGCCGCCCGCATGGCCGCCCAGGGACAGGCCCAGGCCAAGCTCGCCCGCCGCATGGAGCGCGAGCTTGAATGGGTGCGCAGCTCGCCGAAGGCCCGTCAGGCGAAGTCGAAGGCGCGTCTGGCCAACTACGACGCCATGGTGGCCGAGGCCGGCAAGGCGAAGAAGCTCGACTTCGCGGAGATCCAGATTCCCGCCGGCCCTCGTTTGGGCTCGAAGGTGCTCGTTGCGAAGAACCTGCACAAGGAGTTCGACGGCCGCGTGCTCATCGACGACTTGTCCTTCGAGCTGCCCCGCAATGGCATCGTGGGCGTGATCGGCCCCAACGGCGTTGGCAAGACCACCCTGTTCAAGACCATCGTGGGCCTTGAACCGCTCGACGGCGGCGAGCTGGAAATCGGCGAGACGGTGAAGATCGCCTACGTCGACCAGAACCGCGCCGGGATCGATCCGGACAAGAAGCTGTGGGAAGTGGTGTCCGGTGGCACCGACTACATGATGGTCGGCGAGACGGAAGTGCCCTCCCGCGCCTACGTGGCCGCCTTCGGTTTCAAGGGAGCCGACCAGCAGAAGCCCGCAGGCGTGCTCTCCGGCGGCGAGCGCAACCGGCTGAACCTGGCGCTCACCCTGAAGGAGGGCGGCAACCTGCTCCTTCTGGACGAGCCCACCAACGACCTGGACGTGGAGACCCTCTCCAGCTTGGAGGCGGCGCTGCTCGACTTCCCCGGCTGCTCGGTCGTGGTCAGCCACGACCGCATGTTCCTCGACCGCATCGCCACTCATATTCTGGCTTGGGAAGGCGACGACGAGAACCCGGGCCGCTGGCACTTCTTCGAGGGCAACTTCGAGGCCTACCAGGCCGACCGCGAGGCACGCCTCGGCAAGGAAGCCGCCAAGCCCCACCGCCTCCACCGCAAACTAACCCGCGACTAGGCGCCGACAGTGGCCCTGGGGCTGCTGAGGGCGCACTTATCATATCCCCATCGAAGAGGGCGATCTCACAGGGATCGCCCTCTTTCTATCTTTTGATTGATATGTTGCTGAGTTTTTCTCTATCATTTTCTCGAATTCATGTCGAATATGTCCTAATCTAACTGATATAATACCCCTATTAGGCAATCTATAGATTGGATAATCATGAGAGAACACGACATGTCCCAGCAAATTAAGGAGATCCGGAAGCACTACGGGCTCTCCCAACAGGCCTTTGCGCGGCTACTCGGCATCGGCGAGGCCAGCATCACTCGCTACGAGAAGGGTATCGCCCCCACCAAGGCCAACGCCAACCTCATTCGCGCCGCCATGATTCCCGCGTTCATGGCCGGCTGCCTCGAGCGCGACGGCGACGCGCTTACCCCCAAGCAGCGCGCATCGGTCGAGAAGATCGTCTACGCGGAAGTGACCTTTGACGAGGGAGGAGACGTCATGGACACGACGGAAATCTACGAGATAACGTTGCAGCAGGAGGTGTTGAACGAATCCGCCTGGGACATCATGGCGCAGATCTCCAGAGCACGCGCCGAGGCAAAGCTCAAGGGAAATGACGAGCTAACGATAATCTACGACGACATCGAGCAACAGATCGCTCGCCTTGTGCCCGAAATTCTCTCGGACTCAGCGGCCAACCAACATGCTATCGATGAGATACGAGGGCAACTGAAAGGCTTTCAGCAATTTCTTTCGACCCAGCTCGCAAAGGCGGCCTAATCATGGGCGATGAAGACAAATACACCGAAAGAGAGTTCAGCGAAAAGTTCGAAGAGCTGCGCTGGAATCTCCTGAGCGCCTATCACCCCGTGCTCGAATCGCCTCCTCAGGCTTTCCTGATAGGGGGCCAAAGTGGAGCAGGAAAAACCACACCCCACAAGATCATCCATCGCCGACTGGACGGCAACGGTATCAGCATCAACGGGGACGACTATCGAAAGTTTCACCCCCGCTTCTTGGAGCTTCAGCGCATTTACGGGGACGAAGCCGTTAATTACACCGCGCCATGGGCGGGGCGCATGACCGAGGCGCTTATCGACTCGCTCTCGCGCATCGGGTACAACCTCGTCATCGAGGGCACGTTGCGCACGGCGGAAGTGCCCCTGAAAACGGCGGAGCTGCTGCGCCAGCGCGGTTACGGGGTGTCCCTCGCGCTTATGGCCGTAAAGCCGGAGATCTCGCTCGTCAGCTGCCAAATTCGCTACGAGGAGATGCGCGTAGCCGGCACGATGCCCCGGGCCACCGACCCGGCGCACCGCAACAAGATCATCGATCAGATCGTCTCCAACCTCGGCGTCCTGGAAGCAAGCGGAATGTTCGACGAGATCGCCCTCTACGACCGAAGCCAAACGCGCCTATTCCCGCGCGAAGGGGCCGGCGATAGCGCCGAGGAAGCTTTGCGCACCATCCTCTTCGGCCCCTGGACCTCTGAGGAGCGGCGCCACTACAACGAACTCAAGGCCAAGCTAGAACAGCTGCGCAGGAAGTAGGATACCACGGGATAGTCGCGCCCTGTCCCTCGATGCGAGAGCCAGGGCGCGGGTCAATCCCGCACAAGCACACACCTCCGAGCCATGGGAAGGAGGTGAAACCGATGAGGGAGTTTTTCACCTCAGTGCTTGCGGGCGTCGCGTCCGCAGTCGTCTGGGAAACGATCAGGTGGGTTTTCGCGTCCATAAGGGCGCAAAAAAGCCCGCTGATCCTGACCAGGCCAAGCGGGCTTGACACCCTGCGGGGGACGGTTCGGTTCCGTCCCTCGTAGTTTCGCATTGTAGCATAGAGCGTATATCTTTTCAGTCTAAAGATGCACGATTCGTCATGAACGCTCTGTAGCCGACTCTTCTTCCCCAGTGTCGTCAACTGGCTTGGAATCGTCTATCGCCTCGAGCCCATCGGCCGGCTCGGGATCGCCAGGCTCTTCGGCGTCGCCGGACTCTTCGGCCTCCCCGGCTTCTGCGGCGAGGGCGGCGTCTTCGGCCAGAAGGCGGTTGAACTCCTCCACGTCGTAGAGCTCGCCGGTGTCGCTCAGCTCGTCCACCACGGGAATCTCGACGGCGTCGTCCGCATCGCCGGCAAAGTCCTCGCCCCAGCCGTCCGCAACGCCGTAGTCCTTCATGCCGAAGCGCGCACGACCGCAGCTCACCAGGCGCGGCTCGAAGCCTTCCGCCTCATCGTCGCCCACAGCATCGGCGTTGTACCAGTGGTACTCCTCCACCGGCACGGCGGCCACTGCAGCAGCTGCGGCGGCGGCCGGTGTGGCGCCCTTCTTGGAACGCAGGGCGTTGCGGCGGCGCAGAGCGGCCTGAAGAGCGGTCTCTTCCACGACCTCGCGCGCATCGCCATCGGTACCCTCCCCGCCTTCGATATTCTCCTCGTCGAGCAGCGGATTGAAGGTGCCCGCTGAAGCGGCGGCCGCCTCGGCCTCGGCAGCGCGCTGGCGCGAGGACTCGACCGCCAACCCCGCCACGGCGCCCGCAGCGGCAAGGCCGAGGACGCCCACGGACACAGGACCGGCCATCTTTACGGCATCGAGCCATTCCACCTCGCCGGTAGACGCCAGCGCCTCGTGCATGGAGCCGCCCACGCCGTACTTCATCACCTGCACCACGTGGTGTCCGCCCTGCTCGCTCACGCCGAGCACCGAGGCTGCGGCCCAGCCGCGCTCGCGCAGCGCCGCCGCGCGCTCATTGGCCCGGGAAACCACGGCATCGCGCTCGTCGAAGGCCAGAGCATCCAGCGGGCAGGCGGCCACGCAAGCGGGCACGCCCCCCTCGGACACCTCGGCCGCGCACCCGTCGCACAAAAGCACCTCACCGCGCTCGCCCCGATGACGCGGGGCCGCGGCCGGGCACACCATGGAACACAAGTGGCAGCTCACGCAACGCGCCGCGTCCAGCGCGACGAAGCCCGTTTCCCCGTTGACCGCCACAGCCCCCGTGGGGCACACCTCCGCGCAAGGCGCCTGGGCGCAGTGCACGCAGCCAGCGCGGGCCGCTTCCCAAACCACGCCTCCATCGGCCAGCGTGCGCTCGAAGCGCGCCACGGCCAGGGGCGCCTCCTCGTCCAGCACAGCCGCTCGCCCGAACGCGCGCGCCGTCTCGTTCTCTGAAGACGAATCGGACGCGGAGGGCGCCAAGCCGAAGCGGCCTTTGCAGGCAGCGACGCACGCCTGGCAAGCAGAGCACCGACTGCTATCGAAAAGAATTGCCTTGTCAGCCATGATGCCCCCTACGCCTTCTCGATATCGACCAGGAAACCCTTGACGTCGCGGGCCGCCCCCACGGGGCTTTCCGCCGCAGGGGCCAAAACGCCCCACACGGCTGCCGCAGCGCCCTCGTCGCCGAGGGTCATGCCGTTCAAGCACACATAGTGGCCCTCGTTGTCCTCGCATTGGAAGGGGCGGATGCGGTCGGTGACGAGCACCGGCGCCTCCGCGGATCCGCGCTCGTTGAACACGCGGGCCCACTTCCCCGTGGCCAGGCCGCGAATGCGAGCCAAACTCGCCGACATTTCCACGAAGCAGCCGGGCTCCGCGGCAGCCAGCGTCTCGCTCAGGGCGCGCCGAGCGCCGTCGCGGCCGTCCGAGCCGTTGATGACCGCCGCAATGGGATAGGCCGCGCGATCCGCCTGCATAGAGGAGTAGTCCGGCGCCAGCGCATCGGCCACGGCGGCATCCACCGCCCCGTCGTCGCCTGCGGCACCGGGTGCCTTCGCGGCGGCCGCCAGCAGCACCGGAGAGGCGTAAGCCCCGTTCAGGCGATTGTTCAACGGGGACTCCAACGGTTCGTAGTGCTCGGGCACAGGCCCGTCGCCCAACCGGTCGGACACCAAAAGCCCCACCTGTTCCCAGGTACCGGGGAAGGCCTGGTTGTCCGGCTCGAGCCATCGTCCGTCGCGCAGAATCGGGAAGTCGGGCGCATCGATGCAGGCCCAGCTCTCCCCCTCCCAAGTAAGGAGATTGCGCTCGCGCACCCAGGGCTGGCCCGCCAAGTTCGCGCTCGCCCGGTTGCCGCGCACCCGCACGTTGCCGGGCCACGTGAAGCCCCAGCCGGGGAAAAGCCCCAGACCGCTCTCGTCGGCACCGTCGCGACGTCCCACGGGTTGCTCGGCCGCATCAGCCGCACTGGCGCCGTTCGACCACAGCCCCGCCAGGAAAGCCGCGCCGCAGGCCGTCGAGCCGTCGGCGCGCAGCCCGTCGGCACCTTCCAAAAGCACCAGCTCGCCGCCGTCCCAGTCGCTGTCCTCGACGACATAGCCGTTCATCGCCCAGGCCACCTTCACCAGATCGATGCTGTCGGATGTCACGTAGTCCCACCGGGCCTTAAGGATCGGATCCGTCGCCGCACCGCCCTTGGTGTCGTACAGGTTGAACACGCGCTCCCACACATCGCCGATGATGGCAGCGTCCGTGCGGCTCTCGGCCGCCGGCTCAACCGCCGCCGCAGCATGCTGCAGAAGGCGGCCGCCGCTCGCCCGGATGCCGGCCTTCTCGAAGCCGAGGGCGCTCGGCAGCTGGAACACCGTCGTCTGCTGCTGGGAGGGATCTTCCACCCGTTCCCAGAACGTAGCCGTGAGGTTCGGCGAGCCGTCGGTCACGACGAGCCACTCCAAGCGCCCCACGTCGTCGGCCGTAACGCCCGAAGACGCGCTCCCCACCAGATCGGCGCCCCACAGGAAACACCCCTGCAGCAAGCCTGTGCGCAGCGCCTCGCTGAACGACGCACCGCCAGTTGGCGCCTTGGGCAGCCAATCGTAGCCGTAATCGTTGTCGAAAGCCGCCTCCTCGCCCCACCACTCGCGCAGGGCCGACACCAGGGCACGGGACCGCAGAGAACCCGCGCCGGCCGGCTCGGTATGGGCCTCGAGCCACGCCTGGAGCGTCGTCTCGCCCTCGGTGGGCCAGGGAAGATCGCCGCAGAACATGTCCGGCGAAAGCCCCATGGCATCGGCCAGCCCCTCATTCGCAGCGCCCCCCAGGTAGGAGATGCCGCCCCCGGGCACGCCGATGTTGCCGAGCAGCAGCTGCACCACAGCGGCCGCGCGCGCCGCCTGGGCCCCCGTGCCGTGCTGCACGAGACCGGGCCCGGCCAGCACCTTGCCCGCCCCCTCCACCGCGCCCGTGGCCGCGAAGGCCCCGTAGGCGCGCTCGAGCAGCGACCGCTCCACGCCGCAGACGGTGGCCACCGTGTCCAAGTCGTAGCGGGCGAGAAACTCCTGCAGGCGCACCCAGGCGCAAGCCGGGTCCTGCAGCGTGATATTGCGCTCGCAGCGCGGCTGGGACGGCACGGCCCAGGCAGGGACGCCCTCACCGCGCACCCAGGAGAACTCGCCGTCGAAGCGCATGTTCCACGTGTCGAAGCCGTCGGTCTGATAGCCCCAACTGGTCTTGTCGTAGGTGCCGGTCATGGGATCCCAGCCGAAGAAGGCGCCGCTTGACGCGTCGAAGGAGAAGGCGGGGTCCATGAGGTAGGAGGCGTTGGTGAAATTCAGCACGTACTCGGGCTGCCAGAGGGAATTGTCCATGGCGTATTTGGCCAGCCCCCCGAGAAACGCGATGTCGGTGCCGGGGCGGATGGGCACGTGGATGTCGGCCATCTCGGCCGAGGCCGAGCGCAGCGGATCCACGGCGATCCAAAGCGCGCCCGCATCCCGGGCACGCTCGATCCAGCGAAGGGAGAGCGGCTGGCTTGTGGCAACATCGGCACCCAGAGTGAGCAGGCAGCCCGTGTTCGCGATATCGCTCCAGAGCCCGTCGGGCTCGGCGATGCCGAGGGTGGCCGCCACGCCCGCGGCGAAGGCGCGCCGCCCGAAGGCCGCCTCGGAATCGATGTTCACCACGCCCCAAGATCGCAGCGCCTTGGCGAGCAGGAACTGCTCCTCAGCCACAAGGCGCGCGCCGCCGAAGCTGCCGATGGCCCGAGTGCGCATGACCGGCACGCCGCGGGGACGCTTCCGGGCGCTGTAGTCGTTGTCGCCGTAGCCATCGTCGCCGTAGCCGCCGCGATCGCTCCAGTCCCATTCGTCGAAGCCCGTCTCGCCCTGCGTCTCATCGTCGGCCTCCGTGCCTTCGATGCTCTCTTCGAAGGTGGCGTCGCGAGTATCCTTCACCAGGTTGGCGATCTCGTCCAGCGCGCGATCCCAGGAGATGTCCTCCCACGCATCCGACCCGGCGCGCCGCACCCGGGGCGAGGTCAAGCGCCCGGGACTGGTCGTCGTCGCGCCTTCGCTCGCGGCGTCGTTGCCGCCCGCGCCATTGCCACTATCGTCATCCGCGTCGTCCTCGGTCGTCCCCTCGGGCGCCTTCCACAAGTCGGTCAGCGCCTGAGCGCGCAGGCAGAGCCGCCCTTCAGAGAATGGATTCGCGCCGTCGCCGTGCACGGCCGCCACCCGCCCGTCCTCCACATCGAGCACCAGCGTGCAGGCGCCCGGACACTCCTCGCAGACGACGACCGGCCCCGCAGGGGCCGCAGGCTCTTCGGCCGGCGCCTCGTCGGTGCCGGCGGCCTCTTCGGCGGCCTCTTCGTCGGCCCAGGCTCGATTCGGATCCAAACCCCATGCCGCGCTTCCAACCGCCACCGCGCCGGCGCCGGCCAGAAAGCCTCTCCGCGTCAATTTCATGGACGAACGTCTCCTTCGCACAGGCCCGCGTCCTGCTAGCGCAAGCCTATTCACACCCTGTCTCTTAGAGCCTTCATTTTCACACAAGAGACCGTCGTGCGCGCGCTCAAAAACCCCGAGCGCGCGCCGTAGGCGAGATGCCCACAAGTTGTCCACGATTACGGCGCTGATCTGCCCATTGATGAGGTTTCTCCTTGTCTTTTCCCATTGGAAACATTCGCCCCCTAACCTAAGCGCATCAGAAAACCGCACCATGAAGGAGGCCCCATGGCCCGCATCAATCGCAACTACGAGAAGCTGCCCGGCAGCTACCTGTTCTCGGAAATCGCCCGCCGCACCGCCGCCTACCAGGAGGCGAACCCCGAAGCGCGCCTCATCAAGATGGGCATCGGGGATGTCACCCGCCCGCTCGCCCCGGCCGTCGTCGCCGCCATGCATGCCGCCGTAAACGACCTCGCCGCTGCCGAAACCTTCCACGGCTACGGCCCCGAGCAGGGCTACGCCTTTTTGCGCGACGCCATCGCCGAGCACGATTTCGCCGCGCGGAACATCGCCATCGCCCCTGACGAGATCTTCGTCTCCGACGGCGCCAAGAGCGACTGCGGCAACATCGGCGATATCTTCGCCGAGGACAACATCGTGGCCGTGTGCGATCCGGTCTATCCTGTCTACGTGGACACCAACGCCATGGCCGGCCGCGCCGGCGACTACGATGCGGATACCGAGCGCTGGACGAACATCGTCTACATGCCCACCACCGCCGAGAACGACTTCACGCCGGCCCTGCCCGACGTGCCCGTCGACCTCATCTACCTTTGCTCGCCGAACAATCCCACGGGCACGGTGCTTTCCCGCGAGGCCCTGCAAAGATGGGTCGACTTCGCCAACGCCACCGACGCCGTCATCCTCTTCGATGCCGCCTACGAGCGCTTCATCGCCGATGCCGCCATTCCCCACTCCATCTACGAGATCCCCGGTGCGAAGACGTGCGCCATCGAGTTCCGCAGCTTCTCGAAGACCGCCGGCTTTACCGGGGCCCGCTGCGGATACACCGTGGTGCCGCGCGATTTGGTGCGCGAGGGACAGAGCCTAAACGCGATGTGGAACCGCCGTCAAACAACGAAGTTCAACGGCGCCTCCTATGTCATCCAGCGCGGCGCGGCGGCCATCTACACCCCCGAAGGCGCGGCCCAGGTGGACGAGACCATCGACTTCTACCGCACCAACGCCCGCACGATCAAGGAGGGCCTGGCCGCTGCCGGCCTTGAGGTGTACGGCGCCGACAACAGCCCATACGTGTGGTGCCGCACTCCCAATGGCACCGACTCCTGGGGCTTCTTCAACCGCCTTCTGGAAGAGGCGAACGTCATCACCACCCCCGGCGCCGGCTTCGGGCCGGCCGGCGAGGGCTATATCCGGCTCACCGCCTTCGGCGACGCCGAGGACACCAAGGAGGCGGTCGAGCGCATCAAGCGGATGCTCGATGCCGAGAGTCGCGACTAGCCGAAGCGCACCACGGAATCGGCGCTCAGTCGAGCCCGCGCGCCGATTGCTGACGCTTGTCAACAATCGCTCCACAATTGATCGTCGACCGCGCAACTCAACAATACACCGCTATACTGGTCGCATTGCATCGTCCCCGATCCAAGGAGATCACCATGAACACCAACCATGCTAAGGCCATCAAGGGCATGAGCATCGCCAATATCGTGCTCGCTGCCCTCGGCATTCTCGGCATGCTCATCGCCTGGGCAGGCCTCGGCGTCGGCGGCGCCGCCATTTCCGGCTCCGGCTACGACTACTTCTACACCGAAGACGGCCTCTATTTCACCACCGATGACGTGTCGGCGCTGCTCGGCATGCTGGGCTTCCTCGTCTTTCTCGTGATCGTCTGCGCCGTGCTCATCCTCGTCGCTGGCATCCTCGGCGTGCGCGGCGCGGCCAAGCCCGAGAAGCTGCGCGGCATCATGATCTGGAACATCGTCGCCGCCGTGGTGAGCCTCCTTTCCTGCTGCTGGGTGTCGCTCGTGCTCTGCATCATCGTGGCCGTGTTCGCCAACAAGGACCGCGCCCTGTACGCCGCCCCCGCTCCGGCCGCTCCCTACGGCTACGCCCCGGCCGCTGCGCCTGTCGCACCGGTAGCCCCGCAGCAGCCCGTGCAGCCCGCAGCCGCTGCGCCCCAGCAGCCTGCCGCCCCGGCCGCCGCTGTTCCCGTGGCCGCCGCCGTGATGGAGACCGTCGAGGAGGACACCTTCGCTCCGGCTGAAACTCCGGAGGAAGCCGCCGAGGCCGCAGCCGAGCCCGCCATCATCCTGCCCGACAACTACATCGAAGATGCCCAGGCCGGCGTGACCGTCGTCGAGGAGATCCCCTCCGACGCCGACACCGCAGCCGCCGACGCTGCGACCGCCGACGCTGCGACCGACGCCGCCGACAACGACAAGCCCACCGCCTAGCGCGAAAATTCCCTGAGCAGCCTTCACAGCACTGGCAGCCAACCGCCAAAAGACCTCCCGCCTCCGGTCAGGAGGTCTTTTCTTTTGAGCACTTTTCTGACCACTTTTCCATGTAATTGCGATGCCGCCGTCTGCAGTGCCGGACAAAAACTGGGGGTTTGGTATCTTTGGGCGCTCTCGCTCTGGCAAGATGGTGGGGTGCTCCCGACGTACCAAGTCACCTCCACTGAGTAAGATAGTTGCCGAACTGCTTCGGAAAGGCAACGGGGCGGGGACTTAGCCGGCCGGGAGGAGGCCTATAATCGAATTGCGGGACGAAAGCGCGCCCAAGCGCGCCCGCAATCTGTGCGCCACGAGACGCGCCGCCGAAGCAGCGAGCAGGACAGCAACATCATCAGGGGTGAGAGTCATGAACCGCGAGAGGGAAATCGTCAAGGCGAGCATCTACGGCATTATCGGCAATGCGCTGCTCGTCGCCTTCAAGATGGCCGTCGGGTTCATGTCCCATTCCATCGCCATCATCTTGGACGGCGTGAACAATGCCACCGACGCGCTGTCCTCCATCGTCACCATCGTGGGCACGAAGCTCGCCGGGCGCCGGCCCGACCGCCACCACCCCTTCGGCTACGGCCGCGTGGAGTACCTCACCAGCGTCGTCATCGCCATCATCATCCTCGTGGCCGGCTTCATCTCCCTGCGCGAATCCATCGACAAGATCATCCACCCCGGCACGCCCAGCTACTCGGCCATCACCATCATCGTCATCGTGGTGGCCATCCTCGCGAAGATCGCCATCGGCATCATGTTCAAGCGCTTCGGCGACAAGACGAACTCCGAGGCCCTCATCGCTTCGGGCATTGATTCCAACTACGACGCGGTGCTCTCGGCCGGCACGCTCGTGGTAGCGGCGGCCCAGAACTTCTGGGGCCTGAACATCGACGGCGCCGTGGGCCTCATCATCTCGCTTGTGGTTCTGAAGGCCGGCTTCGAAGTGCTCGGCGACGCCCTCTCGCCGCTTATCGGCGGCCCGGAGGACAAGAAGCTCGTCGACGACATCATCGCCTACACCAACAGTTTCCCCGATGTGAGCGGCACCTACGACGTGGTGCTGGACAACTTCGGCCCCAACGAAGTCTTGGGCTCGGTGCACATCGAAGTGCCCGACGATATGTGCGCCCGCGACATCCACGCCCTCACCCGCCAGATCAGCGAAGGGCTCGCCGAGAAGTTCGGCATCCTCGCCACCGTGGGCATCTACGCCGCCAACACGACCGGTGCGTTCGCCCCTCTGCATGCCGACCTCGACGCCCTCGCGAAAAGCGACCCGGCGATCCTGCAGGTGCACGGCTTCTACGTGGACGAGAAAACCTCGACCGTCTACTTCGATTTGGTCATAGGCTTTAAGGCCGGCGACGATGCCATCCGCGACAAAATAATCGCCCATCTGAAGGAAAAATACCCCGATTACACCTACAATGTCGTCATCGACCACGATTACGAAGACGATCAGCCAACGTAGGCGATCATGGGGAAAGGGGCGCACGATGGCGGGCGAGAGCCAGAAACTGAAGCTGCTCAACCTCGCCAAGATGCTCTGCGAGCGCACCGACGAGAGCCACGGCCTCACCTGCCCCGAAATCATCGCCGGGCTGGCCGAGGCGGGCATCGAGGCCGAGCGCAAATCGGTGTACCGCGACTTGGACGCCCTTCGCGACTTCGGTCTCGACATCGCGAAGCTTCCCACGTACCCGGTCAGCTACGCCCTCGTCTCGCGCACCTTCACCGCCGCCGAGCTCATGCTGCTCACCGACGCCGTGCAGTCCTCGCGCTTTCTCACGGTTCGCATGGCCCATCGCCTCACCGAAGGCCTGGCGTCTCTGGGCTCCTGCCACCAGGCCGCCGCGCTTTCCAAGAACGTGCACGTGGAAGGCCGCATCAAGATGCAGAACGAATCGGTGTTCCACCACGTGGACACCTTGCACGAGGCCATCCGCCGCCACCGGCAGGTGGCCTTCCGCTACGTGAAGCACGACGCGAACAAGCACCCACAGCCCCAAGGGGGCGGCCGCATCTACTGCGAGACGCCGGTGTGCCTCATTTACTCCGAGGGCTGCTACTACCTCATCGCCTACAACGAGAAGCACGACTCCTTCCCCAGCTACCGCGTCGACCGCATGCAGGGGCTGCGCATCACCGACGAGGCGGCCGTGCGCAACGAGCGCATCGCCACCTTCGATGCGGCGGCCTACACTTCTCGCACGTTCTCCATGTTCGGCGGCGAGACGACGCCGGCGACGCTGCTGGTGGAGGAATCGGTCATGAGCGCCATTATCGACCGCTTCGGCAAGGACGTGGAAAGCGCGCCGGTGGATGCGACCCATGCCCGCGTGCACGTCACCGTGGCCGCCAGCCCCGTCTTCTTCGGCTGGCTCGCCCAGTTCGGCACCGCCGTGCGTCTGGAGGCCCCCAGCGCCCTGGCTCGCCAGTACGCCGACTACCTGAGAGACATCGCCGACAGCTATTAGCCTCGTCGCGCGCACCCGGACGGGGCAATCGCGCCTTCCCCGTAGGGTCTGACCTTGGTCAGCCCTCTGCAAGCGGGACAATTATGCACGACAAAACAGGGGCGACCAAGGTCGCCCCCTACGGGCGTATCTTAGTGAACGACCTTCTCGATGAGGGACTGAAGACGGTGCACGTCGAGCGGCTTGGGAAGGTGCGCGTCCATACCGCATTCCAGCGAACGCTTGCGGTCCTCGGAAAACGCGTTGGCGCTCACGGCGATGATGGGCAGCGATGCGCGCAGCGGGTCGGGCAGCGCGCGGATGGCGCGGGTGGCGGCATAGCCGTCCATGACCGGCATCTGAATGTCCATGAGCACCAAGTCGTAGGCGCACGCATCGGCCTCCTCGATCATCCCCACGGCCACCTCGCCGTTTTCCGCCGTGTCCACCGCATAGCCCGCGTCGTCCAGAAGACAGCAGGCGATCTCGCGGTTGAGCTCGTTGTCCTCCACGAGCAGAATGCGGTGCACCGGGCCCCGCCCGCGGCTCGGACGCGGCGCTTCGGCGGCCACGTCGGCCGGAGCCTGGCGGAAGGTGATGTCCACCGTGAAAGTGGAGCCCTCCCCCGGCGCGCTTTCCACAGCAAGCTCGCCTTCCATAAGATCGAGCACGTTGCGCACGATGGTGAGCCCGAGTCCCGTGCCCTGAACGCCCGAAGCCGTGGTGTTGCTCTCCCGTTCGAAGGGCATGAACATGCGCTCCATGAACGCGGGCTCCATCCCTACGCCCTTATCGGCCACGACGAAGCGGAAGCTGGCGAAGCCCTGGGGCGCGCCGGCGTTCTCGGCCACGCTGATGCGCACGGTGCTGCCAGCCGGCGAGTACTTGATGGCGTTGTCCACCAGCTGGGTGAGCACGTGGGACAGGCGCACGGCATCCACGAGCACGCGATCGTGGGCCAGAGGCTCAATGTCGCAGGCCAGGGTGACGTCGGCGCGGTCCGCCAGATCCACCATGTCCATGCGCGCCTGCAGAACCAGCTCGGAAAGCGAGCATTCCGCCTCGGCCAGCTGCACATGGCCCGCTTCCATGCGGCTGATCTCCAGCGTCTCGTTCACCACGTCGAGCAGCTGCTCGGAAGCGGCCAGCACTTTGTCGCTGTAGGCGCGCACCCGCTCGGCCTCGCCACCATGGGCCGAGATGAGCGACGCGTAGCCCACCACGGCGTTCAGCGGCGTGCGGATGTCGTGGGACATATTCGAGAGGAACGTGTTTTTCGCCACGTTGGCGGCCTCGGCCTCGGAAAGGGCGTTGCGCAGCATGGTACGGTGCTCGAGTTCGCGGGCATAGGCCTCGCGCAGCTGGGCGTTCACCGCCTCCAGCTCGTCGGCCCGCTCGCGCAGCTTGTCCGTGGCGTCGTTGATGAACACGTAGAAGAACTCGCCCGCGTCCAACGTGACGTGGTGGCCGTAGTCCTCTATCCAACGCACCGAGCCGTCGCGGCGGATGATGCGGTACTCCACGTAGTCCATGGAGTACCGGTCGGCCTGAATCTGACGGCTGATGGAGTGCTCCACGGCCTCGATGTCCTCGGGGTGCACCATGCCGGGGAAGGTGCCGCCCGTCAGCGCGACGAACTGCTCCTCGTCAGCGCAGCCGAAGATGCGCAGGCAGGCCTCGTTGACGTAGACCACCGCCTCGTCGCCATCGGCATGGTAGACGAAAAAGCCGCCTGGCATATGAGCGAGAACGTCGCCGATGTCGAGCTGGGCTAAAGCGGGAAATATGGAGGGCGCCGAGGTTGCCATGTGCTGCTTTCTTCTGTCGGCCGAAAAGGTGCTTTCCGTATGCTACCACGGCCGTTGCCCAGCGCCCCCGAAGCTGTCGATGAGCCCACGAATTTGTAACGAAAGAGAAACGTGGAAGGCTTACGAGAAATCGAACATGGCGGTGGAAAGGTAGCGCTCGCCCGTGTCGGGCAGGATGACGACGATGTTCTTGCCCACGTTTTCGGGTCGGCGCGCCAACTTCGCCGCCGCCGCCACGGCCGCGCCCGAGGAGATGCCCACGAGCAGTCCGTCATGGGCAGCCAGCTCGCGCCCGGCCTCGAAGGCCTCCTCGTCTTCGATGGCGATGACCTCGTCGTAGATAGCGGTGTCCAGCGTCTCGGGCACGAACCCGGCGCCGATGCCCTGAATCTTGTGGGCGCCGGCGCGGCCCTCGGAGAGCACGGGGGATCCGGCCGGTTCCACGGCCACCACCTGGATGGCCGGGTTCTGCGCCTTCAGATAGGCCCCGGTGCCCGAAAGCGTGCCGCCGGTGCCCACGCCGGCCACGAGGATGTCCACCGCGCCATCGGTGTCCTCCCAGATCTCCGGGCCGGTGGTGCGCTCGTGCACGGCCGGATTCGCCGGGTTGGAGAACTGCGAGGGAATGAACGAGTTCGGAATCTCCGCCGCCAGCCGCTCGGCCTCCTCGATGGCGCCCTTCATGCCCTTGGCGCCTTCGGTGAGCACCAGTTCCGCCCCAAAGGCGCGCATGAGGTTGCGCCGCTCCACGGACATGGTCTCGGGCATGACGATGATGATGCGGTTGCCCCGCACGGCGGCGATGGCAGAAAGGCCGATGCCGGTGTTGCCGGAGGTGGGCTCGATGATGACCGTCTCGTCGTCGAGGACCCCGGCCTCCACGGCGGCGTCGATCATCGATTGGGCGGCGCGGTCCTTCACCGAGCCGGTGGGGTTGAACGACTCCACCTTCCCGATGAGCGTGGCGGGCAGCTCGTGGGCGCGCTCGTAGTTGGTCAGCTCCACCAACGGCGTATGCCCGATCAGCTCGGTGATGTTCTTGTGGACGGTCATGGCAGGTCCTTTCTGGTTGAAACGCACCGCGGTGCGGGAGCGCGGGGAATTCTGATTCGCTCAGACAGTCCTCGCTGGTATCGAAGGCGCAGCGGGCATTACGTCTCCCCGCATCACCGCGCCTTCAATACCATCTGCGGAACTCGCTCGGTCAGAACACCCCGCGCTCCCTCAGCGCTCTCCCTTGGTCGAATTGGTGCGCTCGTAACGGGTGCTGCCCCCATCCTACTGGTTGCCTCCGCTTCGTCAACGCCCCGCGCCATAGCGGTTTCCGATGGCGACGCGGCCGAGAAAACCGTCACGAACCGCCAAGTTCCCCCTTCCATCGCCGCTCGGCGGCCGTATAATACCTAGCAGTTCCCTAGACTTGAATTCCAACCCGCCATAGGAGCTTCCCATGACCCTGCAGCAACTTCGCTACCTCATCGCCATCGCGAACCACGGCTCCATCTCGGCGGCGGCGCACACGCTGTACGTGTCCCAGTCGAGCCTGTCGGTGGCCGTGCGCGACATCGAGCGCGAAACCGGCGTCACCATCTTCGAGCGTTCCAACCGCGGCATCACACTCACGAGCGACGGCATCGAGCTATTGGGTTACGCGCGCCAAGTGGTGGAGCAGGCCGATCTCATGGAGCAGCGCTACTCCGGCCGCGGCGGCGAGGCGGCGCAAAAGCTCTCCATCACCTCCCAGCACTACGCGTTCGTCGTGGAGGCGTTCCTGGAACTGGCCGAGGAATACGAGGGCACCAGTTACAACTTCAGCCTGCGCGAGACCCGCACCTCCGAGGTCATCGAGGACGTGCGCGACTCCCGCAGCGATCTGGGCGTGCTGTACCTCTCCACGTTCAACGAGAGCGTCATCGGGCACGCCCTTTCCGACGCGAACCTCTCCTTCAACCTGCTGTTCACCGCCCAGCCCCACGTGTTCGTCAGCGACAAGCACCCCCTAGCCTCGCGCACCGAGGTGACCGTAGAGGATCTGGAGGACTACCCCCGCTACGCCTTCGAGCAGGGCGCGAACAACTCGTTCTTCTATTCCGAGGAACCCTTGGCCGAGCTGCCGCACAAGAAGTGCATCTCCGTGAGCGACCGCGGGACCTTGTCGAACTTGCTCGCCCATCATGACGGCTACACCATCTCCACCGGCGTGCTCTCCAGCGAGATGTACACCGGCATCGCCAGCGTGCCCCTGCAGACCAAGGAGCTCATGCGCGTGGGCTACATCGTTCACAACGAGCGGCAGCTGTCGCCTCTGGCCCAAAGCTACATCGAGAAGCTGAGCCTATTCGTGGAAGGCTACCAGATAGGCCTCGCGGGACTGTAGAGCACGCATCCCGTCCGTCGTCCCCGCGTATGCCGACCTAATCCTGGGGCCCCGTCTCGCGGCCATCGAGGCCGAGCAGATCGAAGAGCTCCTGACGCGTGTGGATGTCGAGCTTCTGGTAAATATGGCGCACGTGGGCCTTCGCGGTGCCGTTGGCGATAAGCAGCTCCCTCTCAATGATGCCCACCGTCTTGCGCTGGGCCAAAAGCAGCAGCACTTCCTCCTCACGCGCCGATAGCTTGTAAGTTCGCGCGATCTCGTCGCAACGATCCACCAGCTCCTGCTTGCGAATCATCGCCGCCGAGTCGGTGCCGCCGGACAGAAAGTTGGCACCCCAACGGCTCGACAAGTCACGCTCGGAGAGCAGCACCGCCGTGGCCAAGGCCACGGCCACTACCGCCAGCGCAGAAACCGCCACCTCGCCGCCGATTCCGAACGACTCGAGTGCCCCGACCCCCGCCGCGGTCACGCGGCCGAGCCACATGAAAATTTGGCGCACGCCCCGTTCGATGCCGAACAGCCAGATAGCGGAGACCCCATAGCGGTAACAGATATTGGCGCAGATCAGCATGATGAGGATAGACTGGGCTGTATAGGCGGCGGCCATACAGAAACCGGCCGCGTAATTCTGCGTACCGCCGAACACCGGCACCAGGAACAGCGCGGCCACGATGAGGGGCAGCGCGAACCGGTAGATAAGCGAGAAGTCGAAGCGGCCGCCTTGGAAAGAGACGCCGACGAACACGAGCACCGCCACGAGCACGGCCCCGGGCGCCGAATGGGGGCCGAAGACGCCCCCGTACATGCCGTTTTCCATGAGACCGTAACCAAAGGCGTAGGCCGCCATGAACAGCACCGCCTTCCACGGCACCGAGAAGCGCGTCCACGCCGTGGCCGGACGCTCTTGGGGAGGAAGATGGGCGAACCCACGCGAAGCCGCCCAGAACGAGAGCGGAGGCAAAAGCGCCGTCATGACAAACAACCACGGCAGCATGAAACCGCGGTAGACGTACAGCACCACTGCACCCGCGACGATGGAGGCCGAATAGTAGAGAGCGACCCGCAAAGGGTTCAAACAACCGTACAGCTCGCTCCATGTCAGGATCACGAGGGCGATGCCGAAACCGCCCGCCACCGCGGCGGCATAACCGGCCCATGCCGCCAACGACGCCACCCAGCAGCTGGCAAACATCAGCGTCGTCGACGCCACGAGCATCGCGGAGCCCAGCACGAAAGGCCACCGCTTGTCGAAGAAGGGGCCGATGCGCCGGGCAAGGAGGGTGCAGCCGAGGGCGGTGACCACCATCGTCCAGTCGAATAAGTCGCGCGCCGACACGGTAGCGGCAGGAAACACCACAAATGTTCCCACAAACACGATCTCGATCCAGGCACGGTACAACCCGAGACCGAGGAATACCACGGGAACGGCAGCCACCGACCGGGGCCTCCGAAAAAGCGGGGCCCGTTCTGCTGCGGCATCGGGCCGGGCACTCTCGGTCGGGGAAACGCAATCGGACGCCATGTCGCAACCTCCTTATAGGCGCAGTTTTACCAATGAATTTTTTCCAGCAATCCGAAAAAGTTGAAGGGGAAAGCGATAGATGATAGATTCGATTATAGAACAAGACCAGCCGTCCGCCCTTCCCCGACGAGCCCCAAATGCCCACTCTGCCCGAAATAGGGGGTTATATAAGGGGGTTATAAAAGGGTTGGGGAGACAGGTTACACAATTAGGCCCCCTAATTCCCGCAGCGGTCGATGCACACAAGCATTCGCACCCCTATGGTGGAGCTGTCGGCAGGAATGCTCAAGGCCGACACGGGAGCACCGAAGCGCGGTGCCCCTTCGATACACCAAGGAGGGAATTATGAGCACTATTTCTCGCAGGGACCTGTTCAAGTTCGGCGGCGTGGCCGCCGCGGGCGCCATGGGCGTGTCCATGCTCGGGGGCTGCGCACCCCAGCAGCCGGTAGCCGCCACCGGGGAGGCCGCAGCAGCAGCCGGGGACGGAACTCCGGCATTCTTCGTGAAGCCCGAGCCCATCACCGACATCGCCGACACCCGCGATTACGACGTCGTGGTCATCGGCGCCGGCGCTGCGGGCGTGCCCGCCGCCATCTCGGCCCATGAGGCCGGCGCGAAGGTGGCGCTGCTTCAGAAGGAGGCCACGGCGGTGTCCCAGGGCAACACCTGCGACTCCATCATCGTCGACCAGACGGCTCCCGGCGGCGTGGAGGCCGTGGTTTCTCTCATCAACGCCGACTGCTGCCACCTCTCCGACCGCGAGCAGGTGCGCCTGTGGGCCTACAACTCCGGCGAGGCTTTGAAGTGGCTGTGGAACATCGGCGAGCAGGCCGGCGCGCAGATGGTCGATTCCACGGCAAAGTGGACGAGCAACATCAGCAACATCAACGGCTACGACGTCACCTACTTCGCCTTCGACTTCGGCCCGAAGCCCTACAACACCGGCAACGGCATGCGCGACATCGCCGATTGGGCCGAGCAGCAGGGCGTCGAGATTTTCTACTCCACCCCGGCCGCCCAGCTCGTGCAGGACGAGTCCGGCGCCGTGACCGGCGTCATCGCCGAGGGCGCCGACGGTTACATCCAGTTCAATGCCGCCAAGGGCGTCATCGTGGCCACGGGCGACTACGAGAACGACGACGAGATGATGGCCTACTACGAGCCGGCCATGGCCAACATCTACCGCAAGGAGCAGAACAAGACCGGCGACGGCCAGAAGATGATGGTGTGGGCGGGCGCTTGCATGGAGGACGCCTGCGGCTCCAAGGTGCAGCACGACTTCGACGCCGGCCCGGGCTCCATGGCCGACATGCCGTTCTTGGCCGTGAAGAACGACGGCTCGCGCTTCTGCAACGAGGCCGCCTGCGAGATGGCCGTCATGGGCAACTTCCTGCGCAGCGAGGCCGACCAGGGTTGGTACAGCCAGATCTTCGACAGCAACTACATGGCCGACACCGAGGGCTGGCCGGGAGTGGCCCTGCCGCCCGAGGCCATGGCGAGCTACATGCCCGAGGTCGAGGGCGAGAAGACCGGCGTCTACGAGAGCCTCATCAACACCTTCTCTGCCGATACCCTGGAAGAGCTCGGCCAGAAGCTCGGCCTGACCGACGTCGACGCCTTCGTGAAGACCGTCGAGCGCTACAACGAGCTGGCCGAGAAGGGCATCGATGAGGACATGGGCAAGCCGGCCCAGTTCCTGAAGGCCATCAAGCAGCCTCCCTTCTACGGCATCCACCGCCACATCGGCCTGTCCACTATCATTCACGGCGTGAACGTGAACAAGGACATGCAGGTGCTGAACGCCGAAGGCGCACCCATCGAGGGCCTGTACGCCATCGGCAACTGCGCCGGCAACTTCTTCGGCAGCCCCGACTACCCCATGACGGTGCCCGGCCTCTCCCTCGGCCGCTGCCACACCCAAGGCTACGTCGTCGGCCGCGCTGTGGCCAGCAAGTAGGCCGCCTCTCGCAGCAACGGTGCGGGCCCCCTCCCGACTTTCCGCACCCTCCCAGCATCACCCTCCCAAGTGCACGGGGCGCCATCGAGCGCCCCGTCGCTTTTCGACCACTCTTTGGCCCGAAGGACTCCGTTAGTTCCAAAAACGGGAGTCCGACACCCGAGCACGGCCAGTCGGAGCCAAAAAACGAGAGTTTGGCATCCACGCCAATCTCCTTTGCGGGAAGACTTTCCGCAAGCATCCTTCCGCAAAACGCTACAGAGCCCGTGCAATGGTGCCGCCGCCGAGGACGATGTCGCCCTCGTAGAGGACGGCGGCCTGTCCTGGGGCAGCGGCGCGCTGGGGCTCGTCGAAGGCGACGGTCAGCTCGTCAACACCAGTCTGCTCGGCCACCGCCGGCACCGGGCGCTGGCGGTAGTGAGTCTTCACCAGCACCTCGCGCGGACCTTGCCAAACGTCGCCGCTGATGAAGTTCACATCGCTAGCCACTACCCCCACGCTGAGCAGCTCGTCTTTAAAGCCAACAATGAGCCGATTGGCGAACGCATCCTTCCCCAGCACGTACAACGGTTCGCGCGCCGCTACGCCGATGCCCTTGCGCTGCCCGATGGTGTAGCGGATGAGCCCCGCGTGCTCCCCGAGCACGCGCCCTTCCCGATCCACGATCTCCCCCGGATTGAAAGCAGTGTCCGCGCCACAGCGGCCCTCGATGAACCTCGCATAGTCGCCGTCGGGCACGAAGCAGATGTCCTGGCTCTCGGGCTTCGCCGCCGTGACGAGGCCGCGGGCACGGGCCAGCTCGCGCACCTCGCCTTTGGTCAGCTCGCCCAGGGGAAACAGCATGTGGGCGAGTGTGTCCTGGGTAAGGTGGTACAGCACGTAGCTTTGGTCCTTGACGGGGTCGCATGCCCGCAGAAGCTGCCAGCGTCCCGTGGCCGCATCCCACCGGCGCCGGGCGTAGTGCCCCGTGGCCACGTAGTCGAGCCCCAGCTCGCGGCGGCGCTGCTGGAGAGACTCGAACTTCAAGAACCGATTGCAGGCGATGCAAGGGTTGGGCGTGCGGCCCTCGAGATAGGCGTCGCAGAAGGGGCGTACCACCGCCGCATCGAAGCGATCGCGCAGGTCGAAGGCATCGTGGGGGATGCCGAGGCGCTGGCATACCTCCCGCGCGTCTTCCACATCGCGCGACGACCCGCAGGTCGATTCCTGGTCGTCCCGCAGCACCATCGTCGCGCCGCGCACGGCATAGCCCGCTTCCTGCAACAGCAGCGCGCACACGGAGCTATCGACGCCCCCCGACATCGCCGCCATCACGCCGGACGTCCCGAGCGCCACAGCCATCTCCCTGTCATCTTCGAAAGTCATGGGGCGCATCATAACACAGCACGCCGAAACGCCAATCATCCTTCGCTATGGGCAACCTCTTATCCTGACGATGGCCCACAGCAGCTCTCTTGGCTCCCTCTCCCCGTTTTTCCCTGTTTCTTCGCCTCTCGAAAGGCACGAGCGAATTCCTCACACGCACGTCGAAGCCATCGTGCTAAGCTGAAAGCATGCAGGGGTACCGCTCGGCGGCACGCGAAGCCGTCCCGTGGTTGAGAGGGCGCAGGCGCCCAACCCTTCGAACCTGTCAGCTAACACTGTCGTAGGGAGCATGCTCGCCAAGCACAAGGGGCGCTTCCTGCGGGGAGCGCCTTTTTTGGCGCGGCCCGCAGGACAACGCTCCGGCTTCCGGAAAGGAACCGCCATGTCCGAACATTCCACTACCACCGCCTCCCCCACCCGCACTGAAGCGGAACTGCGGACGCTCATGGCCCGCGCCGTGCGCGAGGTGCGCGAGACGAACCCGCTCGCGCCTTCTATCACCAACACCGTGACCCAGAGCTTCGTCGCCAACGCCCAGTTGGCCGTCGGCGGCTCGGCGGCCATGGTGTATTTGCCCGACGAGGGCGAGTGCGTCGCCGCCCTGGGAGGGGCCGTCTACATCAACCTGGGCACGCTCATGCCCGTCTACGAGCAGACGGTTCCCGCCACGGCGCGCGCCTGCGCGGCCGCGGCCACGCCCTGGGTGCTCGACCCGGTGGGCGTGGGCATCGGCAGCCTGCGCACTCGGCTCATCGAGGCCGTGCGCGAGAATCCGCCGACCATTTTGCGCGGCAACGCCTCGGAGATCATCGCCGTGGCCGACCTGTGGGGGCTTGGCGGCAACTCGGTCGATGGCGCTTCCGGCGACGGCCCCCGCGGCGTCGATAGCACTGATTCCGTGGATGCCGCCGAGCGCGCCGCCGTGGCGTGCGCCCGCTTCACGGGAGGCGCGGTAGCCGTTTCCGGCGCTACCGACCTTGTCACTGACGGCGTGCAGGTGGCGCGGCTCTCCGGCGGCTCGTCCCTCATGACCTGCATCACCGGCTCTGGCTGCTCGCTGGGCGGCGTATGCGCCGTTTACGCCTGCGTGGCCGATCCCTTCGTGGCAGCGCTCACCGCAACGGCCGCCTACAACCTGGCCGGCCTGCGCGCAGCCGAAACCTGCGACGGTCCGGGCAGCTTCCAAGTCGCCTTCCTCAATGCCCTCTACAACCTCACCACCGAAGAAGTGACTGAGGCGCCTCTGGCACTCACCAGCACATCAGCCGCGTAATCCCATAGCGATAGCCCGCAAACCTCGAAGCCGCATTTGCAACCAAAGAGAAAGGCCGCCCTATGAACACCCTTGTTGCCGTTGCCATCGCGCCCTTCGGCGTGGGAGACGAGCTCGCGCCCTATGTGGCCGAGGCCATCCGCGTCATCCGCGACTCCGGCCTGTCCCACCGCACCACCTCCATGTTCACCGAGATCGAGGGCGACTGGGACGAGGTCATGGCCGTCGTACGCGACGCGACCATGGCCCTCGCCGACCAGGGCATCCGCACCGAGGTGGTCCTGAAGGCCGACATCCGGCCGGGGCACACCGACACCCTGCACACCAAGGTCGAGAAGGTGGAAGAGCTGCTGGCCGAGTAGGGGTTCGTCCACATCTTTCCATCATCTACATGGAGCCTCTTGCGCTTTCGCGTCGACCCGCTATGATGCTGCCCGACATACGACACGAAGCGAAAGAGGTTCCATGCTCCGCAAGATCATTCACATTGACGAGGACAAATGCATCGGCTGCGGCCTGTGCGTCGACGCATGCCACGAGGGTGCCATCGCCATGGTCGACGGCAAGGCGCGCCTTATGCGCGACGACTACTGCGACGGGCTGGGCGACTGCCTGCCGGCCTGCCCTACCGACGCCATCTCCTTCGTCGAGCGGGAAGCCGCTCCCTACGACGAGGCTGCCGTGGCGGCACACCTGGCCGCCCGCAACGGCGGCGCGACGGCTTGCAGCGTTCCGGCCGCGGCCGAGCACCGCAGCGGCTGTCCCGGCTCGGCCGCCCGCACCCTCATCGACGACGCTCCGAAGCCGGCGCCGTCGCCTGCGCACCAGGGCGGATGCCCCGGTTCCCGCAGCCGCTCCCTGAACGGAGCCCCGGCACCAGCCGTTCCTGTACCGGCTGCTCGCACCGCCGCTCCGGCCGCTACCGGCGCCACCGACGCGCTTTCCGCCGTGGCCGCCGCTCTGCCGAACCGCTTGGCTCAGTGGCCGTGCCAGATCAAACTCGTACCGGTGCAGGCCCCCTACTACCAGGGCCGCGGGCTGCTTATCGCCGCCGACTGCACCGCGTTTGCCTGCGCCAGCTTCCACGAGCGCTTCATGAGCGGCAACGTCACCATCATCGGCTGCCCCAAGCTGGACGAGGGCTCCTACACCGACAAGCTCGCCGCCATCATCGCCGCCAACGACATCACCTCGGTCACCGTCGCCCGCATGGAGGTGCCCTGCTGCGGCGGCCTCGAGCGCGCCGCCGCCGAGGCCTGCGCCCAGTCGGGCAAGGACATCCCCTTCGAAGTGGTCACCTTCGCCGTCAACGGCGACGTCATCGGCTAGAAACAACCGACGCGCACTTGATTGAATGCGCCTCCTAGTTCATCGAGGATGACCAGGTCAGCCCAGCTCGACCATAACCGCCTCCGAGACGATCCCGGCTACCTCCGGGATCGTCTCTTCTTCCAAGGAAGAGAAGCTCATCACGAAGGCGGGACGGCGCCGACCCCTCCCCTCGCTGCACCCAGACCGCACCTCGTCGCATACCCTTCGGGCACCCTCGACTTCGCGAGCCTCGCACCGGCAGCCTACCGTTTCGTTCGAGCTGCGCCCAGGAGCTCCCGCCTCGCAACCCGTGAACCGATAACGGCCCAAAGGCGCCAGGCGCACGCCCCGAATCGCAGCGCGCCGGGCCACGCGCTCCTCGAAAGTCGCACTATCTCTCTCGTCTCCTTCGACACTCCTAACCTCCATGAGAAAGTGCAGCCCGGCACCCGCATTGGCAAAGTGCAAATGATCGCCGGCCGAAGACGCCGCTAGTACGTCAATCAGCGCGCTCAGCCGCCGCCGGTAACGCGTCCGCTGGCGATTGACATGGCGCTCGTAGTCCCCCGACTCCATGAACCGCGCCAACGTCAGCTGCTCCAATGCACCCACCGTGCAGGCGTAAAAGCCAAGTCGGTCGCGGAACCGTTCGGCCAGCGCCTCGGGCAGCACCATGTAGCCAATGCGGAAAGCACCCCCGAGCGTCTTCGAGAACGTGTTCGCGTAAATGACCCGCCCAGCCCCATCGAGGGCCGCGAGTGGAGGTACGGGACGCCCCGCCATGCGGAACTCGCAGTCGAAGTCATCTTCGATGAGGTAGCGCGACTGGGCACTGGAAGCTTTCACGCTCCGACCGCGAATCTCCCTAGCCGCTGCACCGTCCTCGGGCGCGGCAACCCCACTCTGGGCCCATTCCAACAACGAGCGCCGGCGCGACACCGGCACCGTGATACCGGTGGGAAACTGGTGCGACGGCGTGCAGTGCAGCACGTCGATGCGGGCACGCTCGAGCGCCTCCAAGACCGGCCCTTCCCCATCGAGAGCGATCGGCCGCACCGCCACGTCGTTCGACTCGTAGATGCGCGTAAGCCGCGGATAGCCGGGGTCTTCCACGCCGTACGCCAGATTACGACCGAGCAGCTGCACGAGCAGGCCATAAAGCGACTGGGCACCGGAACCGATCACGATCTGGTCGGGATGCACCTCCATGCCGCGAAAGCCCCGCAGATGCGCCGCGATGGCCGCCCGCAACCGAGGCGATCCCTGAGGCCCCGACGCCTCCAGCACCGTGCGCTCGCTCTCGTCGGCCAACACGCGCCGCAGCGTCCGTGCCCACGCCGCG
Source organism: Adlercreutzia rubneri (assembly GCF_009755265.1). Classification (NCBI taxonomy): domain Bacteria; kingdom Bacillati; phylum Actinomycetota; class Coriobacteriia; order Eggerthellales; family Eggerthellaceae; genus Adlercreutzia; species Adlercreutzia rubneri. The sequence continues at coordinate 92,023 of NZ_WPOO01000009.1, forward strand.
TAGGGAAACACCCCTTCCGGCGCCATCGCCCCCGTGAAATCGGCGAGCCATTTGCGTCCGGCGCCTGGAGAAACCCCAGCCAAACCCTCTTCGCTGTGGGCTATGCAAAAAGGGGCGCCTTTTCTGGCAAGTTTTTCGAGCTTTTCGACGCCATCATTCCCAGAAATCCTCGCTTCGGGCCTGCAAGACGCGCTTTTGGCCCCAGAACTATCCCCAAGAGGGACTTTTACCTCTACGGATGTCGAAATCCTCGAAAAACTTGTCAGATTCGGCCCGATTTCCTGAACATAGAAACCGCTGCGGGGCACGGCGCGCACATAGCCCTCGGCCACGAGCTGATCGTAGGCCCCCTCTACAGTGACGACGCTCACTCCCAAATGCTTCGCGAACGCCCGCTTGGAGGGCAAACGATCACCGGCTCCAAGAGCGCCGGACTCGATATCGAGCCGCAATGCCCGGTAAAGCTGCTCGTACAGGCTCTCCCTCGCTGTGCGGTTGAGCGCGTAGGTGAGCATCACCTCCCTCCCTTCTTTGCACTGTGCGCTTTCGTGCCAGCCGCCATCCCGCCACTGCCCCATTTCGCGTGAGGGTTCTCCGACGCGCTGCATATCTGACCTTATTAAAACTTTGGGAATTGAATATAACACTAAGGCCAGTTATCCCTTACCCTTTCGCCCATATTATTCGCGAAAGGAAGGAACCCTCATGCCCCAAACCATCCCCGCCCCCACCGCTTCCGCCGAGCGCGTAGCCCTCAACCGCCAGCTCGCCCAAATGCTGAAAGGCGGCGTCATCATGGACGTCACCACCCCCGAGCAGGCCCGCATCGCCGAGGCCGCCGGAGCCGCGGCCGTTATGGCGCTCGAGCGCATCCCCGCCGACATCCGCGCGGCCGGCGGCGTGTCCCGCATGAGCGACCCGGCCATGATCAAGGGCATCCAGGCGGCCGTTTCCATCCCCGTCATGGCGAAATGCCGCATCGGGCACTTCGCCGAGGCACAGATCCTCCAGGCCATCGACATCGACTACATCGACGAATCCGAAGTGCTCTCGCCGGCCGACGACACCTACCACATCGACAAGACCGTCTTCGCCGTCCCCTTCGTCTGCGGCGCCCGCGACCTCGGCGAGGCCCTGCGCCGCATTGCCGAGGGCGCCACGATGATCCGCACCAAGGGCGAGCCGGGCACCGGCGACGTCGTGCAGGCCGTGCGCCACATGCGCCGGATGAACGCTGAAATCCGCCGCATCCAGAACCTGCGCGACGATGAGCTGTTCGAAGCGGCGAAGGAGCTGCAAGTGCCGGTGGAGCTGCTGCGCGAGGTGCACGAGGCCGGCAAGCTGCCCGTCGTGAACTTTGCCGCCGGCGGCATCGCCACCCCGGCCGACGCGGCCCTTATGATGCAGCTGGGCGCCGAGGGCGTCTTCGTGGGCAGCGGTATCTTCAAGTCGGGCGACCCGGCCCGACGCGCCGAGGCCATCGTAAAGGCCACCACGAACTTCAACGATCCTGAGATGCTCGCCGCCTTGTCCGAAGACCTCGGCGAAGCCATGGTGGGCATCAACGAGCAGGAGATCCAGATCATCATGGAAGAGCGGGGGCAGTAGAACCCATGTCCCCAACCATCGCCGTTCTCGCCCTGCAAGGCGCTTTCATCGAGCACGAGCAGCGCCTGCAATCCCTCGGCTGCACCACCATCGAGCTACGCCAGGCCGCCGACCTCGCCCGTCCCTTCGACGGCCTGGTGCTCCCCGGCGGCGAGTCCACCGTACAGGCGAAGCTGCTGCATGACCTGGGAATGTTCGAACCGCTGCGCCAACGCATCGCCGAGGGCCTCCCCACCCTCGGCACCTGCGCCGGCCTCATCCTTTTGGCCGACCATTTCCGCACCCTGCCCGTCACCGTGCGCCGCAACGCCTACGGCCGCCAACTCGGCAGCTTCCACGCCGAGGGTCGCTGGGAAGAAGGGGCGAAGGGGACAGAAGAAGCCGCGGGAGCAACCTGCGTCGCAGACGCGAAGGACTACTCGAGCAACAGCGCCACACTCGCTTCCGAGCCGGTTCCCCTCACCTTCATTCGCGCCCCGCGCATCGAAGCTACCGGCCCCGGCGTCGAGCCCCTCGTCACCCTGAACGACGCACCGGTAGCCGTGCGCCACCGCAACCAGATCGCCGCCGCCTTCCACCCCGAACTCGACGACGACAACCGCCTCTACGAAGCGCTCCTCGCGCCTTTGAAGCGCGCCTACTGAACCAACCGATAGACGGCGCCCGGGCCGCGCGACGGCCCCAGCCGTTCCACAAGAGACTTGTCCATCAGCCGATTGAGCGCGCGGCTGATCGTTGCCTTCGACTTACCCAATGCGTCCATAAGAATCCGCGAGCTCACCGGTGCGGGCGCCTCTTCCAAGAAGTCGACGATGTCGCACTCCACCGTACCCGGCGCCAGCACATGAATGGTATGGAAGCGACCTGTTTCGTCTGACCACTCCGTGACGGATCGCACGATCTTCCCGCCCGCAGCGCCCTCAGGCAGCCGAACGCCACCGCGCCCGCCACCCCCCGCGCGGCCGCCGAACCCGAACCCGAACCGCCCTGCCTCCGCGCCAGCGCCGGCCTTGTATAGCGCCACCTCGAAAGCGGTGATGTGGTCAATGGCTACCGGTTCCGGCATATTCACCTCGCGCAAGCTGGCCCGAATCTGGAAGTAACCCGTGCCCTTGTTCTCCACCACGCTGCCCACCTCGGCAAACCCCTCGGCATAGGGGGTGGCGCGCAGGATGTTGGCCAGTGCCTGGTTGCGCGGGAAGGAAACGCCAAGCTCGCCCAAACGGTCGACCGTCATAGCCCGGCACAAACCGCCTGGACTCAATATCTCAATGCGGTCGCCGTACATAGTCACCTGAACCTGAGAGGCGCACCCGTCCAGCGAGTAATCGCGGTGCATGAGCGCGTTGGCCACCGCCTCGCGCACGGCCGTCTCGGGATACTCGAGTCTATCGATGCGAAACGCCCCCTCCACCTTCGACGAGACGCGCACGTTGCGTCGCAGCGCCACCATCAGCTCCGATATCATCACGGGGATGGGCCCGACGATCTCGCGAGAATCGAGAAAACGCAGCCCCTCGGCGCTCACATCGGCCTTCGACGTCCCCGGGATCACCGTAAACGAAAGGCAGGCCCGCGGGAAATAACGCTGCGGAAAGCGCCCGAGCGCCATAAGTCCCGCCAATGTGGGTCGCACAATCCCCTCCCCGTCACGAGCCGTCACGCAGAGCGCCTCAAGCAGCTCCTCGTCGCTCATGCCCTTGAACGCTCGCGGCGAATCGGCACGCTGTCGGCGCATGAAGCCCTCCAGAAGCTCTTCGTCAAAGTCGCCCATCGCAGCCCCTTCGACCACTTCGCGATCGTATCGCGGCGGCCGACGCCCCTCCAGCAGGCGGTCCACCTCGTAGGGGCTCAGCCTCCGATCACCATCCCCCACACGCGCATAGGAGCCGTCATGCATTGCGCGCGACTTGACGAAGCAGGGCTTAAGCTCGGGCGGCAGCTCGGGCACCGTGGCCACCACCACGGGCGACCCTTCGAATTCAACGATCTCCACTGACGCCCGCACGGGCGGTTCCATCTTCTCGCCGCACATCTGGGCAAGCGCGTCGGCCACAGCGCGCGCCTTAAAGCCCGGAACAGCCTGGAAACCCGCGCGCTCCGCCAACCCCAGAACCACCACGCCGCCCGATGTGTTCGAAAACGCGCTCAGCGTTTCCGCCATACTTTTCGGAAGTCCTTGAGCGGCCGCTTTCACCTCTACCCGCTTCGTGTCGGTGCCAAGGCGCCGAGCGAGACCAATATAGCTCTCCAGATCGAAATCGTACACGCCCATAGCCCACCCCCGCAAGTAGTTTCAAGAAGTCTCATTAGTATGCAACAACTTGAAACTATTTGCAACAACGCTTGTATTTGTTGGTGCGCGCAAACCCAACATTGTGCAAGACCCCAGTTCAGAGAATTCAAATCACGATTTGACTGTAACATCTGCGGGACCGACATCACCGGCAACACCTCCGCCCATGCGAAAGAACACATGAAGGCCGGTGAAGGATCTGGGCATCATAGTGAAATCCGTCAGATAGTCACCGGCTACAACACGGTTAGCCATAAGAAAGAGGGACATTGGGAAACGAGGGTTGTCGGCGGTCGTTGGGAATAGACGTTAGGCAGGGGTCATTAAGGATGCGCTTGATATTGCTGTCAAGCCCTGATAGACGATTTGTCCGTTTATCAGCCACAGTTGCTTAGATGCCGGCAGAGCATGAAACAATTTCTGCCAGTAGGCGTCATTTCGCGATGCGCATCTTTTATATCCAATAGGCTGCATGGGTATCGCTAACCCACACAGCCTATTGGCGCCCAATCTCTCTAACGTACTTATCTGCGACTATTGAATCTTCTGCGACCGACATAGAGCAGCAAAGAAGCCAGTCCTATAGCAGAAGCGCAAAAGAGAATCAGAGCAATACGCACAGGCAAGCCTAAGCTGTCACTTGTTTCTGCCAAAAAGCCTAAAGAGCTAGCAGGCTTATCAGTATCAGTGACGGAGTTCGCGTTATCTGTCTGACCCGAATTGATTTCCTGGTTACCTCCTGATGCCTCAGGTGCATCCGAACCACCGTTATTCCCTTGGCCACCGTTCATGCTTCCGCTATTGCCCTGATTGGTTCCACCGTTGTCTCCGCCTCCCTGCTCGCCACCACCTGACGGATCGCGTCCGTCATCGGTTACGCTCACGGCAAGATTCAATCTCTCGCTGTATTCATCAAAAGGCATCCCCTCTTTATATGCGGCGATTCGATACTTCGTATCTCCCGTAACACTGATAGGTCCGGTGTAAACGCGTCGCGTCCCGTTTGCATCGCAGGGGCAGGTGTCGTCGGTGGTGTAGTAGATGGTCGCTCCTTCGGTGGTGGTTGTCAGGGTTAGCTTCGAACCTTTCGGTACCGTCACGCTGTTCTCTTTTGGAGCCAACGCATCGAACGTGTTCGTTCCGATGGTTGCGGTGGGCCGCACGGGTTGCGCTGCATCAGAAGTGGTGCGAATCGCCAGCTCCTTGGAAAGCGACGTGCCAGTTGCCGCAAGGGTGAGCGCCGTCATTCCGGGAAGGTCACCATAGAGCGAGAACGATGTCTTGCCCTCGGAATCCGTCATGCCAGTTGCGATGCCCTCGCCAGAAGCGTCCAAGGCGCTGATACCGTCGAGCGCCGCGATGCTGGGCGCATCCACCTGTGCCGTCACCGGCTGGTTCGCCACAGGGGTGCCGTCCGAATAGCGCACGTAGGCCACAACTTGGACAGGTTCAGGAGCATCGCTTTGCAAGACGACGGCATTCTCATAGTTCGCAACGAGCTGCGCCGGACGTTTCTCGACGGTGAGCGTCTTCGACCATGACCCGAACAGATCGCCCAACGAACACTCCGTATAGCTCTTCGCACCGTTCAGCTTCACCGAAACACTTGCTCCTTCGGACAAGGGTTCTTGCGGGTAGATGCGCAGGACCTTGGCAAGCGCTCCTCCTCCGTCGGCCTCGCTGGCGTCTTTCGAGTCGACCCATTCAAGACGGGCGCTCTCGCCATCCACGAGGGCGCTCGTTCCTGCTCCCTCATCGGCTTTCATGTATTGGCTGAATTCCAGCTCTATATATTCGGGGCAGGCATTCGCAGCTACAACGCTTGGCGCCTGCGTTGACTTCAAACCTACCTTCAGCCCGGTTCGGATGGGGAGCACCGAAAGCCAGTCCGTCCTTGCTACGTCATACCCTTCTTTGGCGACCCTCACCTGATAGAAGCCGGTTGGCGTATCCCATTGGAAGGCTCCGTCTGCGCCCGTGGTCAGCGTGCCCTCCTGCTCGTAGTCTTCGGCATTCCATTTCCGTGCATTGCGGCCGTTTGCATCGTCTGCAACATAGATGGTCGCCTTGGCACCTTCTACGGGATTACTATCCAGCGCCTCATATACGATGCCCGACGGGTCGATGATCACATTTGACCCGATGCCGTAGAACTTGTCCCAGTCGATGATGTTCCTGACATCGTCGCTGCCATTGTTCTTCTTAGGAACTTCCTTGCAAACGCTCTTCCTGTAAGCGGTTGCCTGCTCATAGGCGTTCTTTGCCTTGTCGAGGTAGTGCGCGCGCAGCAGGTGAATCGAGGTGGATCCTGCATCGATCGCCAACGAGGCCTTGCTCACCACGCCGCCAGCAGTGCTAGCCCCCTCCGTCACTACAGAGCTGCTCCCCATGGTTGCGACAAGGATGATCGTCGATCCCACCGTGTTCCAATAACCGGTCATTACATCGGTGTAGTTATGGTCGTCCTCGTTCTCCATGAGCTCTCGGTACTTCTCGGCCGCATCGCGTTCGGCGTAGAGCGCCTTGAGGCAGTTCTGGCATGCTCCATCGCAAGGGTTGCGCTTCTTGTAATAGAGAATCCATTGGTTTATGGATTCGATGTCGGCTTCAAGGACGCCTAAGGCATCCATGTTGTCTAACCATGAGTCCATGGCGAATCTCAACCCCACACCACTTCCGATGACGCCGACGCCGCCCAGAACCTGATTGACATTCGTGCACTTTGAGATTTCATTGGCCACCTCTTCTGTCTCCTTAGCCCACATCTGGCTCTTCGCCCAGGCTTTCACCATGGGCGTGATCCTCTCAGGCGGAACGTCCTTGAGGATGCGGCGCGCAAGCACGTTGTCGAGCACACTCTTTGCGCCCTCGTCGATCACGCCGCTCACCATGTCAATCCCCATACCAAAACCATCCAACCCGGCGGCTTTGAGTGCATCCACCTTGGCGGAGCGCATATGGTCATCTTTCTCCTTATGTTCTGAGAAATCGACCTTGTAGGTGTTCTGCTTCTTTGCGTTCGGATCCGTAGCTCCTTGGGGTGCGCTTTCCGTCACCAAGCACGAATAGCCCGTGTAGACGCCTTCCGTCTTGCCGTCAGCACTGTTCTTCTGCGAGTCGGTGACGTAGAGCTCGGCTTCGAGGTGGCCGTCTTCCAAGGTCTGGACTTGGACGCCCTTTGCGCTGTCGCCTTCGGAAACCTTGACGACGCCGCCTAGCTTGTCCTGAAGGCAGTTGTCCATCAGGGCCGACGGTGAGCCCGATGCGCTCACCTTGCCGATGCCCGCGCTCGTTCCCATGGCATCCAGGCTGTTTCGTATGGAGCGGTTCGTCAGCTTTCCGCACGCATAGTTGTTGTCTATGGACTCCTTCATCCTGTGGAAGAAATCCTTCACTTCCTTGATCGTTGCGGCATCCTGACCCGCATACCACCCATCTATCTCCGCATCAGTCGGAATCGAGTACTCGCCGATATCCGGGTCTTCTCCCGTGAAGTAGGGGTCGTCGATCGCAGCAATCCAGGTGTCGTCCGCATCTATGGGTGCACGGAGGCTGTCTAGGCTGATATCCGCGCGCTGCGCCTCAATCTCAGCCAGTGAAGCCTGCGCCTCCGCTTCGGTGAGCGTGCCTTCTTTGACACGCTGCTTTATCTCATTTTCGAACGCCTGTAAGGACGCATCTATTCCTTCGCAGGTTTTGCTCAGCTCGCTGCCGCTGGACGACGTGTCTCCGAACAGATTCTCCAAGTAGAGGTATCTGTCCTTGGCTTCCTGTTCGGCGCGCTTCTTGATGCGCTCCTTGAAGTCCTCGTCGTCCACGTTCGACGCATAGGCCAAGGCGAAGTTGTTGAACGTATAGGTCTGCGGGATGAAGAGCTCCTCGGCATCCAATTCGGAGATACTGAAAGACCCCGAGTCGGGATTGTCTGCCAGCAGCTGCAGATAAGTTTCGTCCACGTACTCGCCGACAAAGCGCGTATATTGCTCGTCGCTTGATTTCTTTGTAAGCGGGATGGCGACCGTCCTCGTATATTGTTTTCGCCACTTCTCGCGCAGTGGCCGCGCTCTTTACCTTCCTTTTCAAATATGGGATAAAGGGCGAGTAGAGGGCGGAGGGCGCAGAACGACCTCCTGGGATTTGGCCTTGGAC
>NZ_WPOO01000010.1:0-97889 GCF_009755265.1 Adlercreutzia rubneri
ACTCGACCGTCCGTCTAAAGGCCTTCCGGGAGGGCGGCAGGACCGTCTACGATACGATAGACAACCGCAGGAGGCGGTTGGGGCTGGCGGCGTAGGCCGCTGTCCAAGTAACTGTCCGCACCCCCCTAAACTCTAACAACTCGAAAAAAGAAGCATCTGGTTAGGAGAGATTGGCCGGTGGTCGATTTCAAGCGATTTCCGCGAAGACTGCAAGGCTGTATGAGAGTGGGCTTTCGAGCGAGATGCCGTCGGGAAAAGTAGTGGCAACGATTGAAGAAGTGACGCGAAGGGCCGGGGTGTGACGGTGCAGGAGCGCGAAGGGGTCGGGGTGCGACGGCGCTGGACGGCGCAGAAGGGCGCAGAACGGTGCGGGAGAGCGCAACCGGGCGCAACCGGGCGCAGAAGGGCGCAGAAGGGCGCAGAAGGGCGCAGAAGGGCGCAGAACGGTGCGGGAGAGCGCAACCGGGCGCAACCGGGCGCAGAAGGGCGCAGAAGGGGGTCTCGTCGCCTTGCAAACCCTGTGAAATTGGGCGCGCCACCTGCGCTCTGTGGTAGAGTGGAGCAGATTTGCACCGAGGCGGCCCGCGCGGTCGCCCAATGAAGGCGACGGGAGTTGTTAAAAGGGAGGCGATCGCCGACCCCATGACCGCTCGCCGACCACAGAAAGAAGACGCAACCTATGGGATTTCTCTCCAAACTGCTCACGATGGGCGAGGGCAAGCAACTGAAACGCTACCAGGCCAAAGTCGATAAGATCAACGCGCTGGAGCCGGAGTTCCAGGCGCTTTCCGATGAGGAGCTGGCCGCCAAGACGCAAGAGTTCCGCGAGCGCTACGCTGCCGGCGAGAGCCTGGACGACCTGCTGCCCGAGGCCTTCGCCGCCGTGCGCGAGGCTTCCGTGCGCACCATCGGGCTTCGCCATTTCGACGTGCAGCTCATCGGCGGCATGGCCCTAAACGAGGGGCAGATCGCCGAGATGAAGACCGGCGAGGGCAAGACGCTCGTCTCCACTCTGGCCGGCTATTTGAACGCCATTCCCGGGCACAACGTGCATATCGTGACCGTCAACGACTACCTGGCCCGGCGCGACTGCGAGTGGATGGGCCAGATCTACCGCTTCCTCGGCATGAAGACCGGCCTTATCCAGAACGGCATGCCGCCGACGGCGAAGAAGCCCGCCTACGAGGCCGACGTCACCTACGGCACCAACTCCGAGTTCGGCTTCGACTACCTGCGCGACAACATGGTCACGCGCGGCAGCTCGCGGGTGCAGCGCGGGCACCACTTCGCCATCGTCGACGAGGTGGACTCCATCCTGATCGACGAGGCCCGCACCCCGCTCATCATCTCCGGCGCCGGCACCCAGGCCGCCGACACTTACAAGAAGTTCGCCCGGGTCATGCCCGGCCTCAAAGAGGGCGTCGACTTCGACATGGACGAGGCCAAGCGCACCATCAACGCCACGGAGAGCGGCCTTGAGAAGATCGAGGTCATGCTCGGCATCGAGAACATCTACGCCGACCCGTCCGGCCAGCTGGCGAACCACCTGCAGCAGGCGCTGAAGGCCCAGTTCCTCTTCCACCGCGATGTCGACTACGTCGTCATGGACGGCGAGGTGAAGATCGTCGACGAGTTCACCGGCCGCATCATGGAGGGCCGCCGCTACTCCGAGGGTCTGCACCAGGCGCTCGAGGCCAAAGAGCACGTGCTCGTGCGCGAGGAGAACCAGACGCTGGCCACCATCACGCTGCAGAACTACTTCCGCCTCTACGACAAGCTCTCCGGCATGACCGGTACCGCCATGACCGAGGACGCGGAGTTCCGCCAGATCTACAAGCTGCCGGTCATGGCCATTCCCCCCAATAGGCCGGTCATCCGCGTCGACGAGAACGATCTGGTGTACCGCACCATCGACGGCAAGTTCAACGCCGTGGCCGACGACATCGCCGCGCGCCACGCGAAGGGCCAGCCGTGCCTGATCGGCACCGTGTCCATCGAGAACTCCGAGAAGCTCTCGCGGCTGCTCGACAAGCGCGGCATCAAGCACGAGACGCTGAACGCCAAGCACCACGAGCGCGAGGCCCATATCGTGGCCCAGGCCGGGCGCCTCGGCGCCGTCACCATCGCCACCAACATGGCCGGCCGCGGTACCGACATCCGTCTGGGCGGCGAACCGGACATGCTCGCCGAGGACCTGTTGCGCGAGCGCGGGTTCGACGTGGACGCCCAAGAGGGCGACGAGGAGGCGCGCGGTCCCATCCCATCGGCCGCCGACCGCGCCGACGCCCTCACCCGCGCCCGCGAGATCTGCGACGCGGAGCAGGAGCAGGTGCTCGCCGCCGGGGGACTCTGCGTCATCGGCACCGAGCGCCACGAGTCCCGCCGCATCGACAACCAGCTGCGCGGCCGTTCCGGCCGTCAGGGCGACCCGGGCGTGACCCAGTTCTACCTCTCGCTGGAAGACGACCTCATGCGTCTGTTCGGCGGCTCGAAGATGGACTCCATCGCGCACATGATGGAGAAGACCAACCAAGAGGACGACATGCCCATCCAGGCCGGCATGGTGTCGAAGTCCATCGAGAGCGCCCAGCGCCAGGTGGAGTCCATGCACTTCGCCGCCCGTAAGAACGTGCTGGAATACGACGACGTCATGAACCTCCAGCGCAAGGCCATCTACGAGGAGCGCAACGCCATCCTGGACGGCAAGTCCATGACCGAGCGCATTCCCGGCATCATCCGCGACGCCGTGGACGCCATCGTGGGGGAGTGCTGTCCCGGGAATTCCGCCAGCGACGACTGGGATGTGCGCGCCATCGATTTGTGGGCCGCGAACATGACCGGCTGCAACGATTTCTCCGTGGCGAAGGTCGATCACGAGGACGAGGCGGAAAACGTCGCCGAGGCTTTGAACGACTTCCTCACCTGGATTTACGAGCAGAAGAGCGAGCAGTTGGGCCACGACCTCATGGAGAACCTCTCCGCCCAGGTGATGCTGCGCATCATCGACACGCGCTGGATGGCGCATCTGCAGGAGATGGACTACCTGAAGACCGGTATCGGCCTGCGGGCCTTCGGTCAGCGCGATCCGCTCGTGGAATACAAGAACGAGGCCTACAACGCCTTCCAGAACCTGACGAGCTCGATGTACGACGACTACCTGCGCACGCTGTTGCGCTTGGAGATCGCCGCGAAGCCCGCCCCGGAGGGCGCTCCGGCCGGCGCCGGCCGTCCGGCACCGGCGGCCCTGGCGGAGCAGGAGGACCCGCTGGCCCGCAAGATGAGCTACTCGGCGCCGGAGCAGGCTCTGGAGGAGTCGAGCATCCGCGGTCGCCACGCCGCCGCGGCCCGCGCCGCCTCCGGCGTTCCCGCCGCGCCCACGCGCCCCGCGGCCGGCAAGCCCCAGACCTACGTCAAGGACAAGGAAGACCCCTACGCCAACGTGGGCCGTAACGACCCGTGCCCCTGCGGCTCCGGCAAGAAGTTCAAGAAGTGCCACGGCCAGAACCTTTGATGCACACTCAACTATGGTTGAGCGAAGCGGGATGCGGGGTGCCGCTCACCAAGCGAGTTCCGCAGATGGTATCGAAGACGGTAAGCGAGGGGGAGTAGTAGCCTTGACGCCTTCGATACCAGCGAGGACTGTCTGAGCGACTGAGCGGTACCCCGCAGCCCGCCCCCGGTGAGTTTCAAGGAGATTTAGATCAAGGCATGGAACTGAGAGACATTCAGAAGGAGATCGAGAAGGCACAGGGACGGGTGTCCGACGCCTTCTCGTTCTTGCGCATCGAGGAGCGTCGCGACGAGCTGGCCGCGCTGGACGAGCAGACGGCCCGTCCGGACTTTTGGAACGACGCGGCGGCCGCCCAGGCGGTCTCGAAGAAGGCGGCGGGGCTCCGCGCCACCATCGAGGACTACGAGCGTGCCTGCGGGCTTCTCGATGATGCGTCGGCGGCGTGCGAGCTGGCCGGCGACGATGCGGCCTTCGCCGAAGAGGCCGAGCGCACTGCCGCCGAGCTTGCGGCGCTGCTCGACCAGCTGGAGATCGAGTCCTGGTTCTCCGGCGAGTTCGACGAGGGCGATGCCATCCTCACGGTGAACCCCGGCCAGGGCGGCCTTGAGGCCCAGGACTGGACCCGTATGCTCTACCAGATGTACGTCCACTACGCCGAGGACAAGGGCTGGAAGGTGACGGTGCTCGATCTGGTGCCCGGCGAGGGCATAGGGCTCGATCGGGCCACCATCCAGATCGAGGGCCGCTACGCCTACGGCATGCTGCGCAGCGAGATCGGCATCCACCGCCTCGTGCGCATCAGCCCCACCGACGCCAAGAAGCGTCGCCAGACCACCTTCGCCTCGGTGGAGGTGCTGCCGGTCATCGCCGACGACATCGAGGTGGACTTAAACCCCGCCGACGTGCGGGTGGACGTGTACCGCTCCAGCGGCCCCGGCGGCCAGTGCGTGAACACCACCGACTCGGCCGTGCGCCTTACCCACGAGCCCACGGGCATCGTGGTGACCTGTCAGAACGAGAAGAGCCAGCTGCAGAACAAGGAGGCCGCCTTCCGCGTGCTGCGTGCCAAGCTCTACGAGCTGGAGGAGCGCAAGCGGGCTGAAGAGCTGGACGAGCTGCGCGGCGAGCGGCGGGACAACTCCTTCGGCAGCCAGATTCGCAACTACGTGCTCTTCCCATACCAGCTCGTGAAGGATCTCCGAAGCGGCGTTGAGACGGGAAATGTGGACGCCGTCCTTTCCGGCGCCCTGGAACCTTTCGTCATCGGGTATCATACGTGGAGAGTAGCCAACTCCTAGCAGCGAACGGGAAAGGGAAGCTTATGGATACTGCCGCCTTGCAGGCGAAGGCCACCGACATTCGCAAGGATATTCTGACCATGATCACGGAAGCGGGCAGCGGGCACCCGGGCGGGTCGCTCTCCTGCACCGATATCCTCACGGCGCTGTACTTCGGCGGCGTCATGGACTACAACCCGGCCGACCCGCACAAGCCCGGCCGCGACCGGTTCATCCTGGCCAAGGGGCATGCGGCGCCGGCGCTCTATGCGACGCTGGCCCACGCCGGCTTCTTCCCGATCGACGAGCTGCACACCCTGCGCAAGCTCGGCACGCGCCTGCAGGGGCATCCCGATTCCAACCTGCTGCCCGGCGTGGAGGTGTCCACTGGCTCGCTCGGCCAGGGACTTTCCGTGGCCGCGGGCCTTGCGGCCGGCCTGCGCCTGACCGGCGAGGACGGCCTCGTCTTCACGGTGCTCGGCGATGGCGAGTGCGAGGAGGGTCAGGTGTGGGAGGCGGCCATGTTCGCCGCCCATCAGAAGCTCGGGCGCCTCGTGGCCATCATCGACAACAACGAGCTGCAGATCGACGGCTGCATCCACGACGTGTGCGATCCGGGGGATTTGGGCGAGAAGTTCGCCGCCTTCGGCTGGGATGTGCAGCGGGTATGTGGCCACGACATTCCCGCGCTCATCGAGCTTTTCGGCCGTATCAAGGCCGAGGCGGCCGATACGGCCCGTCCGGTGTGCGTGATCGCTCGCACGGTGAAGGGCAAGGGCGTCTCCTTCATGGAAAATCAGGCCGGCTGGCACGGCAAGGCGCCGAAGCCCGAGGAACTTGAGAAGGCTCTGGCGGAGCTGTCCGCCGACGCGGAATAGGAGGCCCGCCATGGTGAAACTCGCAAACGCCGAGACCGCTGCCCAGAAGAAGGCCACGCGCGCCGCGTACGGCGCCACGCTCGCAGAGCTCGCCGCCGAGGGCGTGCCCGTCGTGGCGGTAGATGCCGACCTGACCGGCTCGACCACCACCAAGAAGCTCGCCGACGCGGGATACGCCGGGCGCCTGTTCAACTGCGGCATCGCCGAGCAGAACATGATCGACGTGGCCGCGGGCCTCTCGCTGGCCGGCAACATCGCGTTCACGGGCTCGTTTGCCGTGTTCGGCACCGGGCGCGCCTACGACCAGATCCGCAACACCGTGTGCTACTCGAACCTGAACGTGAAGATCGCCCCCACCCATGCGGGCATCTCCGTGGGCCCCGACGGCGGCTCGCACCAGATGCTCGAGGACGTCTCCCTCATGCGCGGTCTTCCCGGCATGCGCGTGCTCGTGCCCGCCGACTACGCCGCCGCCCGCGCCGCCCTGCGCCTCGCCGCCGCCACGCCGGGCCCCGTCTACGTGCGCATGGGCCGCGCCGCCGTGCCCTGCGTCTACGACGACGAGGTGGAGCTGGAACTCGGTCGCGCCTACGTGCTGCGCGAGGGGAGCGATGTCACCATCGTGGCCAACGGCGTGGAGATCCGCGAGGCGCTCGCCGCCGCCGACGCGCTGGCCGATGCGGGCATCTCCGCCGAGGTCATCGACGCGTTCTCGGTGAAGCCGCTCGATGGGGCGACCATCCTCGAATCGGTGGCGAAGACCCGTTGCGTCGTGACGGCCGAGGAGCATTCCGTCATCGGAGGCTTGGGCTCGGCGGTCTGCGAGCTTCTGGCCGGCGCCGACCCCGTGTGCGTGGAATGCGTGGCCGTGCGCGACCGTTTCGGCAAGTCCGGCGAGTTCGAGGAACTGCTCGGCTATTTCAACATTGACGCTACGGCCATTGTTGAAGCTGTGAAAAAGGTTCGTGAGCGCGCGGGCCTTTGCTAAAATACTTCAGTCTCAGTAACGAACAACCTGAACGGAGCAAGCTGTGACGAACGAACGGAACCAGGGAATTCCTGGTCATGCCGGCGCGCCGGCCCAGGGCAACAACCCGCGCGCCCGCGCGGCGGCGCCCCAGCCCGGCCACGCCCAGAAGGCGTCGATGACCTCCCAGCTGTCCCAGGCTTTGCCTATGCTCGAAGTGGACGAGATGGCCGCCCCCATGGGCGCGCCGGTCATCACCTTCGATCATGTGACCAAGACCTACCCGGCCCAGCCGAAGAAGCCCGCCTTAAGCGATGTGACCCTGCAGATCTTCGCCGGCGAGTTCATCTTCCTCGTGGGCCACTCCGGATCCGGCAAATCCACCTTCATTCGCCTGCTCACCCGCGAGATCAAGCCCACCTCGGGCAAGATCTACGTGGCTGACGAGGATCTGACCACCATGCGCAACTGGCGCGTGCCCTACCTGCGGCGCAACATCGGCTGCGTGTTCCAGGACTTCAAGCTCCTGCCGAACAAGACGGTCTTCGAGAACGTCGCCTTCGCCCTGGAGGTTATCGGCAAGAGCCGGCACGTCATCAAGACGCAAGTGCCGGAGGTGCTGCGCCTCGTGGGCCTCTCCGACAAGCTGAACAGCTATCCCGATCAGCTTTCCGGCGGCCAGCAGCAGCGCGTCTCCATCGCGCGCGCCATCGTGAACCGGCCGCCTCTGCTCATCTGCGACGAGCCCACGGGAAATCTGGATCCGCAGACCTCCCGCGGCATTATGGATCTGCTCGAGCGCATCAATCGCACGGGCACCACGGTGCTCGTGGCCACTCACGACCGCGAGATGGTCGACAACATGCGCCGTCGCGTCATCGCGCTCGACCGCGGGCATCTCACTCGCGACCAGGACCGGGGGGTGTACGGCTTCGATGTCTAGTCTCTTCTACTTCTTCAAGGAGTCGCTCCAGGGCTTCGCGCGCAACCTCTCCACGACGCTCGGCTCCATCATCACCATCTTCCTGTCGCTGCTCATCATCGGGGTGTTCCTCGTGGGCGGCACCATTGTGGAGCGCCTCGTGTCCTCCATCGAGGACGAGGTCTCCATCACCGCCTACGTGGCCGACGATGCGCCGCAGGAGTCCATCGACGCTGTCACCGCGATGATCCAGGGCATGGACGGCGTGGAAAGCGTCGGCTTCACCACCAAGGAGCAGGCGCTGGAGAACTTCAGCAACTCCATGACCACCAACCCCGAGATCATCGAGCAGCTGGACGGAACGAACCCGCTGCCCGCCTCCATCGACGTGAGCCTCGCCGACCCGCAGAAGGTCGACGAGATCGCCGCCGCCATCGAGGCCGACGAGACGTTCCGCTCCATCTGCGACGAGCCCGACAACCCGGCCGATTCGCTGAAGTACGGCCAGAAGACGGTGGATCGCCTGTTCTCGGTGACCAAGTACGTGCGCTATTTGGGCGTGGCCCTGGTGCTGCTGCTCGTGTTCATCGCGCTCGTGTTCATCAACAACACTATCCGCCTGGCCATCATGGCCCGGCGCAAGGAGATCGCCATCATGCGCCTGGTGGGCGCCTCCAACGGGTTCATCCGCGGGCCCTTCCTCATGGAGGGCGCCCTGCACGCCCTTATCGGCTCGCTTCTGGCCGTGGGCGTCCTGCAGGTGCTGCGCATGTACGGCATCCCCAAGCTGCAAAGCGCCCTGTCCTTCCTCTCGCTGGACGTCTCGGGCAACACCTACATCATGATCTACATCGTGCTGGTGGTAGCCGGTCTCGTAATCGGCCTTCTCGGCTCCGCTTTCGCCATGAGGCGGTACCTGAAGGTGTAGAATCTTCCTTAAAGGTTTGGAACGTCGGCGCGACCCCCGCGGCACTGATGAGCCGAGGGGGTCGCGCTTTTCAGATTGACGGAGTCACGTGCAAGGAGCGGCCATGGCCAAAGAACGCAACGGGCGGCATCTCACCCCCAACCCCCGGGCCCGCAGCGAGCGGCGGGTCGATCAGGCGACGAGCCACGGTCTGCTCCGCGTGTTCCTCGCGGTCATCCTCGTCGCCGTCTCCTTCGTCGGGGGCTTCGCCCTGCGCAGCCAGACCGAGCTGGTGGCGAGTTGGGGCATCCCGGTTTCCGATGGCGAGCGGGAGGCGCTTGCGGCTGCGGCGGCCAACAACACCTTCGAGTCCGTCTCGGCCCGGGTGGGCGATGTGGAGGACATCCTCTCCACGTACTCCATGGACGAGATCGACCTTACGGCGGCCACCTATTCCATGCTCGACGACTTGATGAAGTCCACGGGCGACCCCTACGCCACCTACTACAACCCCGATCTGTACAACACCTACATCAAGGAGACCACCGAGCGCAGCTACGCCGGCATCGGCGTGGTGTTCGCCGACTACAACGGGCGCGCCTACGTGTCGGATGTCTTCGAGGGCTCCGAGGCCGAGGCCAAAGGCGTGCAGCAGGGCGACTTCCTCACCTCCATCGACAGCGAGGACGTATCGGCCTGGTCGATGACCGAGGTGGTGAACGCGCTGGCCAAAGACGAGGGCGCGACGGTGTCGGTGACCTGGATGCGCCCGGCGAGCCTGGACGCCCAGACCGGCGAGCAGTTCACCACGACGCTCACTTGCAAGGTCTACGAGGAGGCGAACCTCACCACCGCGCTTTCCGACGGCGTGGGCGTCGTGAAGGTGCGCCAGATCTCGAGCAACGCCGCGGAGCTGGTGGACCAGGCGACGAAATCGCTCATCGAGCAGGGGGCCGGGGCCATCGTGCTCGATCTGCGGGACAACGCCGGCGGATACCTCACCCAGGCCGTCGATATCGCGAGCCTGTTCGTGAACTCCGGCGTCCTCGTGCAGATTCAGGGCAACGATGGGCCGGCCACCACCAAATCGGCCGCGGGCGACGCGCCGTACAAGGACGTGCCGCTTGTCGTGGTGGTGAACCGCTACACGGCCGCCGCCGCCGAGGTGCTCGCCGCGTCGCTGCAGGACAACGAGCGGGCCGACGTGGTGGGGGAGACGAGCATGGGCAAGGGCTCGGTGCAGGTGGTGCGCGAGCTGGACTTCGGCGGGGCTGTGCGCTACACCGCTGCCTACTACCTCACGCCCCAGGGCGAGCCCATCGACAACGTGGGTATCGTGCCCCAGGTGGGGGTGGTAAACGGCGAGGGGGAGGATGGAGCGGACTCCCAGCTGGCCACCGGCATCGACATCGCCCGCTCGCTCATTCCGGCGGCCTAGGATCGGCCGCGCAACGTGCACGGGCGCCTTCGCGTCTCGTAAGGGAAGGGAGATAGGGTGAGCCGCAACAGGAAGCACACGCGCCGCCGCCCCAAGGCGAATCCCCGGGGCGTTCTCACCGTGAGCGCCGGCGGCTTCGGTTTCGTGCAGACGGCCGAGGGGGAGTACTTCATCCCCGCCTCGGGCCTCGCCGGCGCCTTCGACGGCGATCTGGTGGAAATCGCGCCTCTGCGGGCCGGGGCATCGAAGGGGCGGCGAGTCGCGGATGACGACGGGGATATGACAGGTCGTCCCGCCGCCCGGGTGCTCTCGGTCGTCGACCGGGCCCACGACACGCTGGTGGGGCGCTACGAGGTGGCCGAGCCCTTCGGGGTGGTGGTCCCCGCCGATCCGCGCATTCCCTACGACGTGTTCACCATGCGCGCCGAGTCGCCCGAGGTGCCCGACGGGGCGCTCGTGCGCGTGCGCATCGCCCAGTTCCCGACGCGCCGCAGCGCCGCAACGGGCTTTGTGGAAGAGGTGCTCGCCGATACCTCCGACGCGCCGGGGGCCGGCATCGACCTCATCGTCGGCCGCCACAAGCTGGAGACGGTGTTCTCGGAGGGGGCTCTGGCTGACGCGGCCGCGGCGACCTTGGATGCGGAGGGGGCCCTGGCCGCCGGCTACCGCGACTTGCGCGACCGCTTCACCTTCACCATCGATCCGGCCGACGCCAAAGATTTCGACGATGCGCTGTCCTTGGATTATCTGGAAGGGGAGGGGCTGTGGCGGCTCGGCGTGCACATCGCCGACGTGAGCCACTACGTGCCCTGGGGCTCCTCGGTCGATTTGGACGCGCGTCGGCGCGCCACGAGCGTGTATCTGGCCGACCGCGTCATCCCCATGCTGCCCCCGGCTCTTTCCGACGAGCTGTGCTCGCTCGCGCCCGGCGCCGAGCGGCGTTCCATGACGGCCGACCTGTTCCTGAACGATGAGGGAGAGCTCGTGCGCTTCTCGCTGTACCCGGCCCTCATCCGCTCGGACGCGCGCCTTTCCTACGGCGAGGCCGACGACATCCTCGTCGACTACAAGGCCGCCATCGCCGCCGGGGGCGATATTGCCTGGCGGCTCGTGGAATGCTCGCGGCTCGCCCGCGCCCGGGAGGCGGCCCGCGCCCGGGCCGGCGGCATCGACTTCGCCACGACCGAGGCCAAGGTGATCCTCGATGCGGAGGGACGGCCGACCGACATCGCGCTGCGCCGCAAGACCGACGCCACGCGCCTGGTGGAGGAGGCCATGATCCTGGCCAACGAGACCGTGGCCGGCTACCTGGAGCGGCGCGGCTTTCCCTGCCTGTACCGCGTCCACGAACCTCCGGCCTCCGATGCCTTGGGCTCGCTCATTCCCGTGTTCCAGGAGTTCGATTGGTTCGAAAAGCCCATGGAGGCGCGGCTGGTGGCGGGGGATCCGAAGGTCATCCAGGAGATTTTGACGGCAAGCGCGCCCCGCAGCGAGGGGGAGCTTGTCAGCTCGCTTCTGCTGCGGGCCATGAAAAGGGCCGACTACCGGCCCGAGAACCAGGGCCATTACGGGCTTGCCAGCGAGGCGTACTGTCATTTCACGAGCCCCATCCGCCGCTACCCCGATTTGGTGGTGCACCGTATGCTGCGCGCCGCGCTCACGCGCCGTCCGGAGAAATTCGACCAGGAGGTGGCGGCACTTCCCTGGATCGCCGAGCACTCCTCGGCCATGGAACGGGTGGCCGAGGCGGCGGCCCGCGAGTCCCAGGAGCTGAAGATGGTCGAGTACCTGGCCGCATTCGTGGGCCAGTCCTTCTCGGCCGTGATCTCCGGCGTGGCGGCCTGGGGGCTCTACGTGCGCCTCGATTGCACGGCCGAGGGCGTCCTTCCCGTGCGGGCCTTGGGCGACGAGTACTTCGTCTTCGACCCGGTGCGCTACACGCTTGTGGGCGACGAGTCGGGGAAGGTCTACCGGCTGGGCCAGCGCGTCGCCGTCACGCTGAAGAGCGCTGACGCGACCACCGCCTCCCTGGAGTTCGTGCTGGCCGGAAGACGCTGAGGGATGGGGTTGTTGAGGGAGCTGCGAGGGGGAAGGGAAATCGAGTATGGTAAGCATTTACATCGCGCTGTATCTGTTTCTCGCTGGCACGGGGGCCGGCGCGTTTCTTATCGGTGCCGTCGTCGATATGGTTCTGCGCTTTCGTCCTCGTGCAGCGGGAGGATGGTTTGCGCGTGTGAGCGCTGTTACCGATGCCGGTTTGATCCTCGGTCCGGTGCTTGTGGCGGTGAGCGCGCTTTTTCTTTTTCTCGACTTGGGTGTGCCCGATCGGGTGTTTCACCTCTTTCTTGCTTCGACCTCCAGTCTTCTTTCCATGGGTGCGTGGGCTATTCTGGTATTTTGCGTGATGGCGACGCTCGCATTGGTCCTGGGGTCACTTGCTGACGGCGAAGGGGATGGCTATGAATACGAGCTTGCTCCAGGGAAGGTTGTTCTGCGTGTGTGCGAGTTTGCCTGCAGTTTGGTGGCCATGGGAATGGCATTGTTCGTGGTGGTGTATTCTGGCATCTTTCTCGCCATGTATCCTTCGCTCCCCTTTCTTCACACAGGATGGGTTCCCGTGCTTTTCGTGGCTTCAGCGTTGGCGTGCGGGCTCGCGGCGCTCATAGTGACGGCGTTTTTCCGCTTGGCTTCGCCTGGCATGCAGCTGGCTACCAATGCGCTGCTGCCGCTCGATATGGTCTTCGTCATCGTCGAAGCGCTTGTTTTAGCGGGTTTTCTTGCCAGCTGCTTTGCCTCGGATGGGCCAGCGGGCACCTCGGCCCAGTCGCTAATGAGCGGGAGCATAGCACCGCTGTTTTGGGCTGGAGTAGTGATGATGGGGCTTGTTGCGCCTTTCTCCGTTGATGCTGTCTGTCGCCGTCTGCCCGCGCCGGTGGCTGTGGTGCTAGGGAGTACTTGTGCGTTGGTGGGAGGTTTGTGCCTTCGAATGGCGCTGCTCATGGCTACCGAAAGATTTAATCTTGTCTTCATGAGCGCGCTGGGCTTCTGGAGCTAACGGGTGGCTTCCTCTTCGGTGCTATAGAAGCTGAGAGGGTGCTTTGCTGTCGTCGTCCTCTGTGATACTATGACGCAATCACTTAGAGAAGGACGATACCATGAACATGGCGGAGACAGCATCGAATATATCAGCACAGGCGAAAGCCGATCCTATTAGCGACTTTCGCATTAACGAGAAGAGCGTCGTCCCTATCTGGATTCAAATTCGCAAGCGGTTGGTGTACTTGATATCGTCAGGCAAGTTCGAGCGAGGTGAGAGACTGCCATCGGTTCGAGAGCTATCAGTGCAGCTGGGAGTCAATTACAATACTGTGAACAAGGTGTACCAGGATCTTGAGCGCGATGGCTACATCTACACCCAACGTGGCCGCGGAACATACGTCTCCGACCTCAAGAACGCTCATCTTTCGGTTGTTGATGGCGACGTGGAAGCGCTCGCCGTTGATTTTGTCCAGCAGGCGCTCACGGCAGGGATGTCGGCGGAGGATATCCATGATCTTGTGTCCGAGCAGCTCATTCTGCTCGGTGGAGTAGCCTAGCACCAGTTCAAGGGGGAGAAGGGTGAGAAGTAAGGCGAAGCAGGCGCGAGAGGCCGAGCAGGCTCCTGCGCGCGTTAAGGCATTGACGGGGTCTATGGCGGCGCCGACGGCGAAAAAGACGTCGCGTAACAGCGTTTACCTGTTCGCTATAGCGCTCTTCTTGACTTCCGGCGGTCTGTTCGCGTTCCTTGTGTGGAACGCATCGCTGCCCGTGGCCCTTTTGGGCGGCGTAGCAGTGGGTCTGGTGGCCTCGAGTACCGTTCGCATCGCTCCGCAGTGGGAGCGTGTCGTGGTTCTGCGCCTAGGGAAGTTCAATCGCATCGATGGACCAGGATTATATGTGGTTGCTCCTGTTGTCGAATCAGTGGCTGCGCGAGTTGACCAGCGCATTATCACCACGCCGTTCTCGGCTGAGGAGGCTGTGACGGCCGACCTTGTGCCGCTCGGCATCGATGCGGTGTTGTTCTGGATGGTTTGGGATCCCAAAGACGCCTGCGTGGAGGTGGAAGACTATTCATCGGCGGTATGGTGGGCTGCTCAAACCGCCCTGCGCGATGCGGTGGGTCGCATCAATCTCGCCGAGGTGGCGACGCGCCGCGAGCAATTGGACAATGAGATAAAAGCGATCCTCGAAGAGAAAACGCGTGCGTGGGGCATCACGGTTGTCTCGGTGGAGATTCGCGATATCGCTGTGCCGTCAGAGTTGCAGGACGCTTTGTCCAAAGAGGCCCAAGCTGAGCGAGAGCGTAACTCGCGTCTGCTTCTCGCCGAGGTGGAAAAGGACATCTCTGAGATGTTTGTAGAGGCGGCAGCGGTTTACGAGCGCAACGATAAGGCACTTCAGTTGCGTACGATGAACCTCATTTATGAGTCTGTGAAAGAAAAGGGCGGCCTTGTTATCGCTCCGAGCGCCTTCGGTGAGGCTTTTAACAATATTGATGGTTTCTTGAAGTAGCCCACGGCTATCCGGTGCCGATCCAGTTCCGTTAGTGCCGAAATTGCGAGCGGATGTATCCTCCATGGTGTTCGATTTGCAATAAAAGCGCACCATAGTTCTCAGCATTGAGCAGTGAGACCGCGTATCTTCTCAAAAGGGGTTCCATTATATCCTAAATAGGATAATCAAAGTTATTGATTGTCATAGTTGAGTAGTGTACCCTGACAATAGGCATTTGAGGATGCCAGGGGAATGTCCTCTGCAGAGGGCAGGGGAATCCCTTTAGTTTAGAGGGAGGTACACCATGAGCGAGAACGACTTGAACGTCAGTCGCCGAGGGTTCGTGGCAGGAGCCGGCGCTGCGGCTCTCACCGCTGGACTGGTGGGTTGCTCGTCGGGTACGGCAGAGAAGGAGGGAACCGATCTGGCGATCACCTCGCCGGAGAAGACGGCTTACGATCCGAACGCGGGCGAATGGATTCCCACCACTTGCAACATGTGCTTCAACAACTGCTCGATCAAGGCGCATGTTATCGATGGCGTGATCGTGGAGTTGACGGGCAATCCGGATAGCCCTATCGGCTATGGCCACATTTGTGGAAAAGGTGCCGCAGGCATCATGCAGCAGTACGATCCGAACCGTATCACCAAACCCATGAAGCGCACGAATCCCGAAAAGGGGATCGACATCGATCCGGGCTGGGTCGAGATCAGCTGGGACGAAGCGTACGATCTTGTCGATGAGGCGTTCTCGAAGGCAGTTGCGGAATATCCCGGAGCTCTTGGGAGCATGTCCATGGTCGCTAGCCAAACGGGCAGCTTGGTCAAGGGCATGGCGCTCGGTGCGCTCTACGGCGCCTATGAGCCGGCTAATGCCATTGCCGATTTGTGCGGCACCGGCGTTCAC
This sequence comes from Adlercreutzia rubneri, assembly GCF_009755265.1. NCBI lineage: Bacteria > Bacillati > Actinomycetota > Coriobacteriia > Eggerthellales > Eggerthellaceae > Adlercreutzia > Adlercreutzia rubneri. The sequence continues at coordinate 15,341 of NZ_WPOO01000010.1, forward strand.
CAGGTAAGCTACATCTATACGGGGGCGGGCAACGCGAAGCCCGATTACGAGTATTGCAACTACCTCATTCAGTTCGGCACCAATGCTGGCGTTGCCACGCGTCACGGCTTCAATATGACGGCCGAGCTTTTCTCCAAGCGTCGCGCGGAGGGGATGCGTCTCGTCAACTTCGATCCTCATATGTCGGCGGGCGCCGAAGCCGCTGACCTTTGGGTGCCGATACGTCCCAGCACCGACGCCGCTGCTGCGCTGGCAATGGCGAACGTCCTCGTGAACGAGCTGGGGATCTTCGATGCCGAGTATCTAACGAACCGCACGAACGGCCCGGCTCTCGTCAGCGATGAGACGCAGCGCATCTTGCGTCATCCCGAGTCGAACAAGGCGCTCTACATGGATGCGTCCGACAACACTGCCAAGCCCTACGACGAGTGCGTGCAGCCAGTGCTGGAAGGCACGTTTGAGGTTGATGGCGCTGCTTGCACAACGGCGTTTACCCTTTACAAGGCCCATATTTCGCGCTATACACCTGAATATCAAGAAGAGATCACTACGGTTCCCGCCGCTACTATTCGTCAGATCGCCAAAGAGTTTGGCGAGGCTGCCCATATCGGCGAGACCATCGAGGTCGGCGGGGTGACGATGCCTTACCGCCCTGTTTGCGTCGATCTGTTCTCCGGTCTGACGCGGCACAAACATGCTTACCATGCCTGCTGGTCTGTCATCATGCTGAATGTTATCGTGGGTGCCGCGAACTCGGTGGGAGGCCTTATCGGATTCGATCCCGCCTGCAACGGCATTACCGATGACCCTGAGAACGTTGTTCAGTTCCGTCCCTCAATTTGGGAGGAAGACGGCTTCATGAACGACGTTTCGCTGCTCATGGCCTATCCCGGCTCGTACTACGAGCGCGTGCGCAAGCCGATTGAGGAGTACAAGCCGACCGATATGAGTATGCTCGCCCTCCAGCCGCTCGGAGAGGACGCGCATTTCTTCAACCTGGCCCAGTGCGATCCCGATTTGTACGGCACTCAGCCTATCAAGGCCGCGCTTGTTTACGGCTGCAATCCCATCAAATGGTGGGGCAACCATGACGAGCAGATCGAAATGCTGAAGAATCTCGATTTCATCGTGGGCGTCGACCTGTTCCTCAACGAATCCTCCTACTTGTATGATGTGTTCCTTCCTGAGGCGAACTATCTCGAGCGAATCGATCCTTTGCCTCACATGTTCTTCAACCACCGGGTGATCTGCGGCTTGGATGTGCCGTGGGCATATCCGATCATGCAGCCGGTTGTCGAGCCGAAGGACGGCGTGAAGTCCATTTTCGAGATAATGGGCGATCTTGCCGACCGCAGGGGCATGACCGCGAATTACGTTGGGCTTATGAACATGGTGTACCGGGTTAAGGATGAATACTCTGTTCCCATGGATCAGCCTTTCGACCTCGAGGCGTTCGCGAATTCCGTTGCCAAGAGCCTCGTCGACGAGGAGCATGACTTCGAGTGGTTTAAAGAGCATGGCGTCTACACGCATCCGCGCGACGTTGATGAGGTGTACATTTGGGCTAACAATGCGCCCGGTAAAGTTCCGTTGTACTGGGATTTCATGTTTGAAGCGAAGGAGAAGGTTGAAAAGACCGTTGAGGAGCTCGGTATCTATTGGGAAACTGATGACTATCAGCCGTTCCCGGATTGGAAGCCTTGCACGGAATGGGAGGTGACCGATCCCGATTTCACCTTGTTCCCCATTTACTACACCGATTCCATCAATGTCGACTCGTGGGGCCTCGGCAATCCCTATATCAACGAGGTTAACGAGTCCAACCCTTACGCTTACGCTGTGGAAATGAACGCTGCCGTGGCTTCGGAAAAGGGGCTTGCCGATGGCGATAAGATTCGTCTCGTCAGCCAGCACGATTCCTCCGTTGAGGGCATCCTCATGACTTCGGAGAAGATCCATCCCGAATGCATGGCCGTCATCTGCGGATCATGGGGCTCCCATTCGGAGTTTATTCCGAGCAGCAAGGGCAAGGGAACGCCTATCGCCCACCTCGCGCCAGGCCATGATCCCAAGCGTTTTGACTACATTTGCTCGGCGCTCGATCAGACGGTTCGCGTCAAAGTTGAGAAGATTTCCTAGGGAGGGATAAGCTATGACGTATGGAATGCTCATCGATCTTAAGAAGTGCATTGGCTGCCATGCCTGCGCCGTTGCGTGCAAAGAGGCCCATGGAACGCCGCCTAAGGTAACGCGCGCCCATGTGGAGATCGAGTACGTCGGCGAGTATCCCGACGTTCGCATGACGGCCTATCCCATGCTGTGCATGCATTGCGAGAACGCTCCGTGTGTTGAGGTGTGCCCAACCGGGGCCTCGTTCAAGCGCGAGGATGGCATTGTCGCGATCAACAAGGACGAGTGCATCGGTTGCAAGTCGTGCATGAGCGCTTGTCCTTACGGAGCTCGTTATTACCGCGAGGATGAGAACGGGTATTTTGGCGAGACGCTCAACGAGTACGAGGAGATTATGTATCCCACGATGCCCAAGGGCACCGTTGACAAGTGCACGTTCTGCGCCGATCGCATCGATGCGGGCGACGGGCGCGTCCAGGCCTGTGTGGCCGCTTGCCCCGCTGGCGCTCGCGTATTCGGAGAACTTGACGATCTTCGCTCCCAGGCCGAGGCAGCCGAGGGCTTCCAGCTATTGTCCGAGGAGGGCACGAACCCGTCGGTGTGGTATCTGCCGAAGAAGGTGAATGCATAAGCAAGAGGGAGCACGTCTTAACTGACCTCTCCCAGATGGCGTCCGTTCTTTGCGGACGCCATCTTTTTTTTCAGCGATCTGCAAATAAGGGGGGGGAGAATAGGGCGTCTGGCGCAGATGACCGCAGCTTAACAGGTCGTCAAGGGGTCATCGTCGGATGGGATCATCGCGAGGCGGCGACGGCTGCGGCACGGTATGGTGGATGCACGCGCAAGACCCGATGAAGGGAGATTCACCATGAGTTTCATCGATAAGATGAAGGAAGCCGGCGAGGACATCAAGGAGGCGTTCCAGGATGGCGCCCACGATTTGGCCGATAAGGCGGGCGACCTGAAGGACGCCGCTGCCGAGAAGGCCGCCGACTTGAAGGATGCTGCCGCCGAGAAGGCCGGCGATCTGAAGGACGCCGCCGCCGACGCCGCCGAAAAGGCCAAGGATGCGGCCGATACCGCCAAGGAGAAGGCTGCCGATGCCGCCGATGCCGCCAAGGACAAGGCTGACGACGCCAAGAAGGCCGCCGAGGACAAGTAACGCGCCGGACGCTCCGGGCCACAGTGTTCGGGGCGCTTGGATGGAAAAGGGAAAGCCCGCTGCTTGGAAATCCCCGAGCAGCGGGCTTCTCTGTTCTGTTAGCATGATCTCTCGTGAAAAATCAGCGGTCGTGCTCGTCGGGGCGCGGCTCGTTTAAAGGAGACGTTATTGGAACGTGAGCGATTCGGCAGCCGTCTGGGGTTCATCCTCATCTCCGCTGGCTGCGCCATAGGCCTCGGCAACGTCTGGCGCTTCCCCTACATCACCGGCGAGTACGGAGGCGCGGCCTTCCTCGTCATGTACCTGGTCTTTCTGGTGGTCTTGGGCCTGCCCATCATGGTCATGGAGTTCGCTGTGGGCCGCGGTTCCCAGCGCTCCATCGCCCGCGCCTTCAACGTGCTGGAGCCGGCGGGCACTCACTGGCACAAGTACAAGTGGGTGGGCATCGCCGGGTGCTATCTGCTCATGATGTTCTACACCACGGTGGCCGGGTGGATGCTTGCCTACGTGCCGAAGTTCGCCTCCGGGCAGTTCGTGGGGGCCGACTCGCAGGCCACCTCGGCCGTCTTCGACGCGATGCTGGCCTCGCCGGTGGAATGCGTCTTCTGGATGGTAGTGGTGTGCGTCGTCTCCATCCTCATCTGCTCGCTGGGGGTGCAAAAGGGCGTGGAGCGCATCACCAAGGCCATGATGCTCGCCCTGCTCGCCATTTTGGGGGTGCTCGTGGTGCGCGCGCTCACCCTTCCGGGGGCGGCCGACGGCGTGGCCTTCTACCTGCTGCCGGACTTCTCGAAGATCTTCGGTAGCCCGGATATGTTCTTCGAGGCGGCCTACGCGGCCATGGGTCAGGCCTTCTTCACCCTGTCCATCGGCATGGGCTCCATGACCATTTTCGGCAGCTACATCGACAAGCACCGCTCGCTCATGGGCGAGGCGGCCACGATCGGCGTGCTCGACACCGGCGTTGCCCTGGCCACGGGGCTCATCATCTTCCCAGCCTGCTTCGCCTTCGGCGTGGCGCCGGACTCGGGCCCCGGGCTTGTGTTCATCACGCTGCCGAGCGTGTTCGAACAGATGTGGGGAGGACAGGTGTGGGGCACGCTGTTCTTCGTGTTCATGTCATTCGCGGCGCTTTCCACGGTCATCGCCGTGTTCGAGGGCATTCTGAGGTTCTCGATGGACCAATGGGGATGGTCGCGCAAGCGGGCCGTCACGGTGAACCTCATTGCCATCCCGCTGCTGTCGCTGCCCTGTGCGCTCGGGTTCAACGTGCTTTCGGATGTGGTCATGCCGGGAGTGGGCGACATCCAGACGGTGGAGGACTTCCTTGTGTCCAGCAACATCATGCCCTTGGGCTCGCTGGTCTACGTGCTGTTCTGCGTGTCCCGGCGCGGCTGGGGCTGGAAGAACTTCCTTGCCGAGGCCAATGAGGGCGAAGGGCTCAAGTTCCCTCGGTGGCTGCGCCTGTGGATGCGCTTCGGCGTGCCGGTGCTCGTGGTCATCATCCTCATCATGGGCTGGGTGCCCATCGTCAGCTCCTGGATGTGAGCAAAGCGACTGGTGCCTGAGGCAAACTCGGGTATTTGTGCGTTTAGGGATTGCTGGTTTTCGGGTATTCGTGCGCCGACGACAAACTTTTTTGAAAAAATGGTCACAAAATCGAGTTTTGGTTTTTTATGAGGCGCTCTTTGCGATCATGGAGGCAGCTTTTTACGCAAAACGTCATCTGGAAGGCCTTGGAAGATGCTGATCCAGCCGTTTGACCTTGAACCTCAAACCCAGAAGTCGATTTTGTGACCAAAATAATGAAAGAAATTGTCAGGGCGGCAGTGTGGGGCACTCGATGTCGTAAACTATAAGGAACATTTTAACGAAACGGCCCGACGGCCGTTGCTGACGGGCGCCGTCGCCCATGATTTTGAAGGAGTGCCCGATGGGCTTTTTCGATCGCATCAGCGAGGGGCTTTCCCGCTCGCGCGACAAGTTCAAGGAGTCGATGAACGTCCTTTTGGACCGTGGACCCGATTTGGACGAGGAGTTCTGGGAGGGCTTGGAAGAAACCCTCATCCTGTCGGATGTGGGCGGGGCGGCGGCCAGCGACATCGTGGAGAACCTGCGCGACCAAGCCACCCGTAAGGCGCTGCCCGACGCCTATGCGGTGCTCGACCTCTTGAACGACGAGATCGCCGGTGCCTTCACCGAGCCCGGGGCCGACATCTTCGGTGGCGATGAGGCCGTGGTGCTGTTCGTGGGCATCAACGGCACGGGCAAGACCACCACCGTGGGCAAGCTCGCCAAGGCGGAAACCGATGCGGGTCGCGCGGTCATCCTGGGCTCGGCCGACACCTTCCGCGCCGCCGCCATCGAGCAGCTTGAGGTGTGGGCGCGCCGCGCCGGGGTGGAGATGGTTACCCGAGAGCGCGGAGCCGATCCGGCGAGCGTGTGCTACGACACGCTGGAGCGCGCCGAAGCGACCGGTGCCGAGCTCGTGCTCATCGACACGGCCGGGCGCCTGCACACCTCCGCCGACCTCATGCGCGAGTTGGAGAAAGTAGTGAACGTGGTGCGCAAGCGCTCGAAGCTGCCGGTGTACACGGTGCTCGTCATCGACGCCACCACGGGTCAGAACGGCCTGCAGCAGGCCCGCGAGTTCAACCGCGCGCTGGATTTGGACGCCCTTATCGTCACGAAGCTCGATGGCACGGCCAAAGGCGGCATCGCGCTGGCCGTGAGCCACGAGCTGGGGCTGCCCATCGTGAAGATCGGCGTGGGCGAGGGCATCGACGACTTGCGCGACTTCGACGCCCGCGAGTTCGCCTCGGCGCTCGTCGGCACTTTCGACGAGCGCTTCGATGCGGACGAGGACGGCCTGCGCGGCGAGAACGCCAAGGAGGCGGCCGTCACGGCCGGCGAGCGCCGTCGGGACGTGCTGGAGGGCGCGCCGGCGTGCGCGGCCGAGGCCGAGAAGGCGGTCGAGGGGTCTGCCGGGGAGACGGTCGAGGACGCGACCGTGGAGGCCCTCGCGGAGATTGAGGATGGCGAAGCGCCCGTGGTGGACGCGCAGGGCGATGCGGAAGAGGCCTTCGCCGATGCCGCGGAGGAGGCGGCAGCCGAGCCCGACAATGCCGATCTGCTGGAAGCCGCTTTGGGCCGGCGCACCCACGACACCCTCGTCCTGGAAACCGAGGAGGATACCTCTGCCGGTCTTGAGGCCGCCGAGCTGACGGAGCTCGACCGCAACGCCGAGGCCGTTGCGGAGGCGGCCGAGGAAGGCGTCTTCGATGATGTCCCCTTCACCGACGACGAGCTGGCTGAGCTCGCCATGGCTGCCGCTGATGAAAACGCCGAGGGCGAGCCTGAGCCCGAGCCCGAGCCGGCCCCCGAGCCCGAAAAGAAAAGCTTCTGGAAGCGCCTGTTTGAATAGATAAGGAACCCCCATGCTCGAGAACCTCTCCGAACGCCTTCAGGGCATCTTCTCCGGCCTGCGCAGCAAGGGCCGCCTGACCGAGGACGACATCAACGCCGCCATGCGCGAGATCCGCCTGGCGCTCTTGGAGGCCGACGTCAACTTCAAAGTGGTGAAGAACTTCGTCGCCCGCACCAAGGAGCGTTGCCTTTCCGCCGACGTGCTGGACTCGCTCACCCCGGCCCAGAACGTCGTGAAGATCGTGCTCGACGAGCTGACCGAGCTGCTCGGCCGCACCGATTCCCGGCTCGTGCTCTCAAGCCGCATCCCCAATGTTATCATGCTTGTGGGCTTGCAGGGCTCCGGCAAGACCACGGCGGCGGCCAAGCTCGCCTACCGGCTGAAGCAGGAGAATCACTCGCCGCTGCTCATCGCCGGCGACGTGTACCGTCCCGCGGCGGCCGACCAGCTGCAGACCTTGGGCGACGAGATCGGTGTGCGGGTCTACCGCGGCGACGGGCGCGATCCGGTGGCCATCGCGCGCGAGGGCATCCAGGACGCCATCGACAACCTGCGCGACGTGGTCATCATCGACACGGCGGGCCGTCTGCACGTGGACGCCGACATGATGGAGGAGGCCCAGGCCATCAAGGACGCCACGCACCCCGACCAGATCCTCATGGTGGTGGATGCCATGACCGGCCAGGACGTCGTGAACGTCGTGGAGGCCTTCGCCGAGTCGGTCGACTTCGACGGCGTCATCATGTCGAAGATGGACGGCGACGCCCGCGGCGGCGGCGCCCTTTCCATCCGCGAGGTTACCGGCAAACCCATCAAGTTCATCTCCTCGGGCGAGAAGCCCGATTCCCTGGAGGTCTTCCACCCCGACCGCATGGCCAAGCGCATCCTTGGCATGGGCGACGTCGTCTCGCTCATCGAGAACGCCGTGCGCGTGCAGCAGGCCGAAGAGGAGGAACTGGAGGCCGAGCGCATGATGCGCGGCCAGCTCACCTTGGATGACTTCCTCATGATGAACAAGCAGGTGCGCAAGATGGGCGGCGTCTCCAAGCTCATCAGCGCGCTGCCCGGCGGCGACAAGGCGCTCGGCTCCGGTCAGGTTGATGAAGGGGCACTCGACGCCATGGAGGTCATCATCAACTCCATGACCAAGGCCGAGCGCGCCAAACCGGAGCTTCTGAACGGCAGCCGCCGCGCCCGTATCGCCAAGGGCGCCGGGGTTACCGTCACCGACGTGAACCAGATGATGAAGAAGTTCAACGAGACGAAGAAGATGGTGAAGCAGGCCACCGCCGGCATGGAGCAGCAGGCCTCGCGCAAGGGCAAGAAGGGGAAGAAGGGCAAGCGCCGCCGCGGCCTGGGTATTCCGGGCATGGGCGGCATGTCCATGAGCGACCTCAAGAAGATCCAAGATATGATGGGACAGTAGTTTCTCCGCTGTTGACGGCCGAGACGCCCCTCTGGACGCTGTCGCGGGGCGGGGCTCCGTGCTCAAACAGCAATGGAGTGCACCGTATCGCCGCGGTTTGGAAGGTGATGCGCGCACTCCATTGAACTGCGCGCGGAACCCCGCCCCGCGACAGCGTCCCGCATTGGCGGGGTGCCGGCTATTTACCTTTCGCATCGGCCATTCGTCTTACGAATCGAAATTCCGTAACACTGGTGGCTCGCCTATGGTATTGTTACGCATTGAAGAGACGTAACACTAACAGGAGGAGAAGCCATGGCCCTGACGAGAAGGAACTTCGTGCGTGCAGCGGGACTTGCCGGAGCGGCGGGGAGCGGCGCGCTTTTGGCGGGGTGCGCGCGGGGAGCGGCAGACTCAGGCGCGAACGAACCTGCGGCTGCCGGCGCGGCGGGTGCCGGTGTCGGTCCCGACGGCGTAAGCCAGGTGGTAATCACCATGACGCCCTCCTCGGAACCGGCCGCCGGTTTCGATCCGCTCGTGGGGTGGGGGGCCGGCGAGCACGTGCACGAGCCGCTCATCCAATCGACGCTCATCGCCACGGACAACAACCTCGCCTTCGTGAACGATCTCGCCACCGATTACGGCTGCTCCGAGGACGGCCTTACCTGGACGTTCCATATCCGCGAGGACGTGATGTTCACCGACGGCGTGCCGCTCACGGCCGAGGACGTGGCCTTCACCATCAACGGAATCGTGAACGGCGAAGCGGCCGAAGCGGATCTGTCCATGGTGGACGAGGCGCGGGCCGTTGACGCCACAACCTGCGAGATCGCCATGAAGCGCCCGAACAATGCGCTGCTGTACACGCTCGCCGTGATGGGCATCGTGCCGGCCCATGCCTACGGGCCCGATTACGGTGAGCATCCCATCGGCAGCGGCCGCTATATGCTGGAGCAATGGGATCGCGGCCAGCAGGTGATCCTGCGCGCCAACCCCGACTATTACGGTGATGCGCCGCTCATGGACCGCGTTGTGGTGCTGTTCATGGAAGAGGACGCGTCGTTGGCCGCCGCCCAGTCGGGCACGGCGGACGTGGCTTACACCTCGGCGGCGCTGGCCGGGGCGGTTCCCGCGGGCTACGCCCTGCTCAACTGCGCCTCGGTGGATTCCCGCGGCATCTCGCTGCCCTGCAATCCCGCCGGCACCGATGTCACCGTGGAAGGCGACATGGTCTACGCCGGCGGAAACGACGTCACGAGCGACCTTGCCGTGCGGCGGGCGCTCAACTACGGCATCGACCGCAGCCAGATGATCGAGCACGTGCTGGCCGGCTTCGGCCGAGCGGCCTACTCGGTAGGCGACGGCATGCCCTGGTCGAGCGAGGCCATGCGCGTGGAAACCGACGTCGCGGCGGCCGAGCGCCTGCTGGATACGGCCGGCTGGGCGCGAGGCGACGACGGGATGCGCGCCCGGGACGGGCTGCCCTGCGCTTTCGACCTGTACTACGCCGCCGGCGATTCCACGCGCCAGGCTCTGGCCTACGACTTCGCCGACCAGGCGGCGGCCCTCGGCATCGCCGTCGAGCCGAAGGGGGCCAGCTGGGACGACATCTACCTGCGGCAGTACGCCGATCCGGTGCTGTGGGGCTGGGGTTCCAACTCGCCGGTGGAGCTGTTCGAGCTCACCTACTCCACCGGTTGGGGCAACTACGCCCAGTACATGAACGACACGGTGGACGCGAACTTGGAAGCGGCCCAGGCGGCTCGTACCGTAGAGGAGTCCTATCCCTTCTACCAGGCCGCCCAGTGGGACGCGGCCACGGAAACCGGCGTGGCGCCGGAGGGGGCGGCCACCTGGGTGTGGCTCGCCAACGTGGATCACTTGTACTTCGAGCGCGAGGGCTTGAAGGTGGCCGAGCAGAAGCCGCATCCCCACGGGCACGGGTGGTCTTTGGTGAACAATATCGACCAGTGGTCTTGGAGCTAAAACTATGTTGAACATCGTCGGACGCGAGCTTTGGGCAGTGCTCAGTCGCTCAGACAGTCCTCGCTGGTATCTAAGGCGACATGATTGCCTTTTCCCGTACTCGCTGCGCCTTCGATACCATCTGCGGAACTCGCTTTGTGAGCACCGCCCAAAGCTCGCTGCTGCGAGAGTAATGGGGTTGTGCCATGGCTAGGTACGTCGTGTCGCAGCTTGGTCGGTTCCTGCTGTTGATGGTGGCGGTGGCGGTGGTGACGTTCGCGCTGGTCAGTCTCTCGCCGGTGGATCCTCTGCAGGCCAACGTGGGGCAGGCGGCGCTCATGTCCATGAGCGAGGAGAAGCGGGCGGCGCTGGCGGCCTACTGGGGTGCCGACACGCCCATGCTCGAGCGTTTTCTCGCTTGGGCCGGCGACCTTCTGCACGGCGATTTGGGGATGTCGCTGCGCTACAACGCGCCGGTGGCCGAGGTCATCGCCTCGCGGGCGGCCAACTCGCTCGCCCTCATGGGGGTGGCGTGGGTCGCCTCCGGCGTGCTCGGTTTCGTCCTGGGCGTGGCGGCGGCCCTGCGCGAGGGGCGGCTGCTCGATCGCTTCGTGCGCGGCTACTGCTTCGTTCTGGCCGCCTCGCCGACGTTTTGGGTGGGGCTGCTTTTGCTCATAGTGTTCTCCGTGTGGCTCGGGTGGTTCCCCCTCGGCTTCTCGGTGCCCGTGGGAGTGGCGGCCGCCGATGTCACCTTCGCCGATGCGCTGCATCACATGGCGCTGCCGGCCATCACGCTATCGGTGGTGGGGGTGGCCAACGTGGCGCTGCACACCCGGGCCAAGGCCATCGATGTGCTGAACAGCGACTACGTCCGCTTCGCCCGGGCCCGCGGCCTCACGCGGCGCGAGGCGCTCATCCGCCACGGCCTGCGCAATCTGGCGCTCCCGGCCATCACGCTCCAGTTCTCCCAGATCGCCGAGATCTTCGGCGGCTCGGTGCTCGTGGAAGAGGTGTTCAGCTATCCCGGCCTCGGCCAGGCCGCCGTCACGGCCGGCCTCGGGGGAGACGTGGCCCTGCTCGCCGGCATCGCACTTGTGTCGGCGGCGCTCGTGTTCGCGGGGAACTTGGCCGCGAACCTCATCTACGGCCTGGTGGATCCCCGTATGCGCCCGGTGCGTCGGCAGAAGGAGGTCGCTGATGACTGATGCGGTTTTTGCCAACCAACCCCCCGTGCTCTCGGCGCCGCGGCGCCTTCGGTTGCCCAATCGCCGCCGCGCCTTCGCTCTCGCCCTGGGCGGGGCGCTGCTGCTGGCTGCCGTTGTGGTGGCCGGTCTCATGGCGGGGCCGGCCGCCCAGGCGACCGATTTCGCCGCCAAGAGCCTGCCCCCTTCGCTTTCGCACCCGTTCGGCACCGACTGGATGGGCCGCGACATGCTCCTGCGCACGTTGGCCGGCCTTTCCACCAGCGTGCTCGTGGGCCTCATGGCGGCTGTGGCCTCCTCGCTCATCGCGCTCGCGCTGGCGGCCGCGGCGGCGCTGGGCCCCCGCTGGGCCGACCATGCGGTCAGCTGGCTCATCGACCTCATGATGGGCATTCCCCATATCGTGCTGCTCATCCTCATCTCCTACGCTTTGGGCAAGGGGTTCTGGGGCGTCACCATCGGCGTGGCCCTCACGCACTGGCCGAGCCTCGCCCGCATCCTGCGCGCGGAAATACTCCAGTGCGCATCCTCCGATTTCGTCGCGGCCGCCGCCCGTCTCGGTGCGGGCCGGCTCGCCATCTCCGCACGGCACATGGTGCCCTATGTGCTGCCGCAGTTCGTCGTGGGGCTCGTGCTGCTGTTTCCCCACGCCATCCTTCACGAGGCGGCCATCACCTTCCTCGGCTTCGGGCTGCCGCCGGAGATGCCGGCCATCGGCATCATCCTCTCCGAGGCCATGGGCTACCTGTCGGCGGGGCTGTGGTGGCTCGCGGTGTTCCCGGGGCTGGCGCTTGTCGTCTGCGTCATGTTGTTCGATGTGGTGGGAACGAGCCTGCGCAAGCTCGTCGATCCGGCCTACGCCCAGGAATAGGAGGGGAGTATGGAAGAGAAGCCTGCCGTCGCCCACGAGGCCGTCGATCACGGTGCTCAGCCGGTGCATCATCACCACTCCCACGCGGCCACGTCGCGCCACGGGCACGGCCATCACCTGCTGACGGTGGAGGACCTCTCCGTGTCGTTTCTCATGTACGATGAAGAAGCGGCGGCGACGAGGGCGCAAGGGGATTCGCGCGCAGATCGGGGACGGCTGGGGCGCTATTTGGACGTGCCCCAGCGGGAAGTGGAGGTCATCCGCTCCCTGAGCCTTTCCGTGCACGAGGGGGAGATCGTCGCCGTGGTGGGCGCCTCGGGCTCGGGCAAGACGCTTCTGGCCGACGCGGTGCTGGGCCTGTTCGAGTCCAACGCGCTCGTGCGCGGGCGCATCTGGTTCGACGGCCGTCCCATGGACGCGGCGGCCCTGGCCGCCGAGCGCGGGCGCGGCATTGCCCTTGTGCCCCAATCGGTGGCAAGCCTCGATCCGCTCATGCGGGTGGGGCGCCAAGTGGAAGGCATGCCGCGGGGACGCGGTGCGGCCCGTCGCGCCGATGCCGCCCGCCGCCGCGCCCGGCGCGCCGAGTTGTTCGCCCGCTACGGCCTTGCCGAGGAGGTCGCGCGCCTGTACCCCCACGAGCTCTCCGGCGGCATGGCCCGACGCGTGCTTCTGTGTTGCGCGCTCATGGACGCGCCAAAGCTCATCATCGCCGACGAGCCCACGCCCGGCCTCGATCTGTCGCTGGCCCAGGCGGCGCTCGCGGATTTCCGCGCCTTTGCCGACGCTGGCGGCGGCGTCATGCTCATCACCCACGACATCGAGCTGGCGCTCACCGTGGCCGATCGCGTCGCCGTCTTCCGCGACGGCACGGTGGTGGAGGAGACCTCGGTCGCCGCCTTCGCCTCGCCCGATACCCTGGGCCACCCCTTCACCCGTCAGCTCTGGCACGCCCTGCCCGAGCATGGATTTGTCGTGCCCACCGAAGGAGGTCCGCTATGCTAGAAGGCCGGCACCTCTCCGTCGCCTTCGACGGTCGTCCCGTTCTCGATGACGTCTCCCTCGCCGTTGCCCCCGGCGAGCGCGTGCAGCTGGCCGCGCCCTCCGGCACCGGTAAGACGACGCTCTGCCGCGTGCTGGCGGGCTATCTGGCGCCCCGGACGGGCGAGGTGCTCGCCGATGGCTCCCCGCTGCCGAGGCGTGGCCCGTGCCCGGTGCAGCTCATCGGGCAGCATCCGGAGCTGACGTTGGATCCGCGCATGCGCATGGCGGCGAGTCTCGCCGAATGCGGCGCAAGCGAGGAGGAGCTGGGCCGTCTGCGGGAGCTTTTGGGCATCCGCGACGCATGGCTCTCGCGCTATCCCCACGAGCTGTCCGGCGGCGAGCTGCAGCGCTTCTGCATCGCCCGGGCCCTCGGCGCGCACCCGAGCTATCTCATCGCCGACGAGGTCTCCACCATGCTGGACGCCGTGACCCAGGCGCAGATCTGGCGGGCGCTCGTCGCCGAGGCCGAGGCGCGCGCCATGGGCCTCATCTTCGTCTCCCATTCCCCGGCCCTGGCCTCCCGCCTCGCCACCCGCGTGGTGGAGTTGCCAGCCGTTCCGGGTGCCGTCCGTGGATAGTTCGTGGATGGGCGCTTGCCTTTCCTGCGCTCAAGCCGTAATATAAGCAATTGCTGTTTTCGCCGCACTGTGCGAGCAGTGCTTGCGTATAGAGAATGAAAGTACAAGAAGGAGTTCCATTTCATGGCAGTCAAGATTCGCCTCGCTCGCCACGGCGCCAAGAAGCGCCCGTACTACCGCATCGTCGTCGCCGATTCCCGCTCTCCGCGCGACGGCCGCTTCATCGAGGAAGTGGGCCGCTACAACCCCTGCACCCATCCGCACCTGATCCAGTTCGACATGGAGAAGGTCGACCGCTGGATCGCCGACGGCGCCCAGCCCACCGATCGCGTCGCGAAGCTGCTGACGATCGCCCGCGAGAACGCCTAGCACCATGGCCGATCTCACGGAAGACCTCGCCGGCCTTACCGACGCCATCGTCCGTCCGCTCATCGACGAGCCCGATGCCCTGGACATCACGGCCGCCGAGACCGAGGACGGCAACATCATGGTGGAGATCCGCGTGGCCGCCGACGATGCCGGCAAGGTCATCGGCCGTCAGGGCCGGGTCATCAAGTCCATCCGCACCCTGGCCCGCGCCGCCGCGTCGAAGTCGGGCAAGCTGGTCGATGTGGAGCTCATCGACTAAATGCGCGGCTGGATGTCCATCGCCTATCTGGCGAAACCGAAGAATTTGAACGGAGGGCTCGTCGCACGAGGTGCGTCGGGCCTTCCCTTTGTGCTGCACCCCGGTCTCACGCTGGCCGTCGTGCCGCCTCAGCTGGACGCGCCCCGCACGCTCACCGTGAGTGAGGTGACGGAACGGGCCGAGAACGAGGCGCTCGTTTTCTTCGACGAGGTGTCCGATCTGAGCAGTGCCGAGCTTCTTGCCGGCTGCGAGCTTCTGGCTCGCGAGGAGGACATCGACGCCTCGGTGTTGGTAGAGGCCGAGGCGCTGCCCGCCTGGGAGGGCTGGTCGGTGCACGACGAGCGCGCGGGATACGTGGGCGAGGTCGTGGAAGTCGCCGAGCGCGCGACCCAGCCTTTGCTCACGGTGCGCCGCGCCGAGGGGGGAGAGGCGCTCATCCCGCTGGTGAACGAGTTCATCGTCGAAGTGGACGAGGACGGCCGCCGCATCGACGTGTCCCTGCCCGCCGGTCTGCTCGATCTGTAGGACGCCCCGCGCGTCGTCTTCTTTCCGCCCGTCCGCGCCACCCATCGACAGGGGATCCCATGCTCATCGAAACCCTCTCCACGTTCCCGCATATGTACGACTCGGTTATGGGCGAGTCCATGATGAAGCGCGCCCAGGAGAAGGGCATCTTGGAATTTCGCGCCCACGACCTGCGCGATTGGACCCACGACCGCCACCGCACCACCGACGACGACCCCTACGGCGGCGGCGCCGGCCTCGTCATGAAGTGCGACCCCATCTTCGAAGCGGTAGAAGCCATCCTGGGGAAAGACGTCGTGGAGGCAAAACTTGCCGCGGCCAAGGGGGAGCCCGGCGGGGATACGGGGTGCCCTGACCGAGCGAGTTCCGCAGCGAACGAAACAGCCCAGTGGGCTGTTTCGCAGAGCGAGGACTGTCTGAGCGAATCAGGGCACCCCGCAGCCCCGCCCCAGGGGGAGTCGCAACAACACCGCCCCCAAATCGTCTTTCTCGCCCCCCAAGGCCGCCCCTTCGACGACGCCTACGCCGATAAGCTCGCCGCCGCCGACCACCTGCTGTTCATTTGCGGCCACTACGAGGGCATCGACGAGCGCGTTTACACCCTGGCCGACCACGTCATCTCGCTGGGGGACTACGTGCTCACCTCCGGCGAGCTGGCCTCCATGGTGGTCATCGATGCCGCGGTGCGCAAGCTGCCCGGCGTGCTGGGGGCGGCCGAAGGCCCCGTGGACGAGTCCTTCACCAGCGGCCTTCTGGAATATCCCCAGTACACACGCCCCGCCGACTTTCGCGGCATGGCGGTGCCCGAGGTGCTCACGAGCGGCAACCACGCCGCCATCGCGCGTTGGCGCCGCGAGCAGTCCCTCGCCCGCACGGCCGCCGCCCGCCCCGACCTCATTGCCGCCGCCGAGGCCGCGGGCCGCCTTACCCCCGCTGACCAGAAATTTTTGAAGTTGTTGGAACCAGCGTCAACGGGCGCGGTCGAAGGGGTATCATAGCGTTTCCGACAATTGTGAGCGCAGACGTGGAAGGGGCATCCCGAAGATGTACGACAACGGCTATGGGATCGACCCCTATGGCTACCAGCCGCCTCTTCACAAAGAGATTTCCAAAGGTGTGGCCCACGGCTTTCTGCGCACGGTGCTCTCCGTGCTCGTGCTCGTGGTTCTCGTGGTGCTGCTCTCCTGGGGGCTGCGCACCTTCGTCTTCCAAGCCTACGAAATCCCCTCCGGCTCCATGGAGGAGACCATCATGCCCGGCGACATGGTCTTCTCCGAGAAGATCACCTACTACGGCAGCGACCCGGCGCCCGGCGACATCGTCACCTTCCAAGACCCCGATCCGGAGCAGGGCGGCCGCATCCTCATCAAGCGCGTCATCGCCGTGGGCGGCCAGACCGTCGATCTGCGCGACGGCCGCGTCTATGTAGATGGCGTGCTGCAGGACGAGCCCTACACCCGCGGCGAGCCGTCCTACCCGCTGACGCCCTACTACGGGCTTACCATCGACTACCCCTACACGGTGCCCGAAGGCGGCCTGTGGGTCATGGGGGACAACCGCACCAATTCCCAGGATTCCCGTTACTTCGGCGCCATCAAGGAGTCGAGCGTCACGGGCAAGGCGATATTCATCTACTGGCCGCTGACCGACGTCGGCCCGCTGTAATTCGAGCAAAGGAGACCCATGGCACCAGACACTGCCGAGAAGGTCGGGAAGGCGACGCCCCCCACCTTCCAAGACGTCATCATGAACCTGCAGCGCTACTGGGCGAGCACCGGTTGCGTGGTGCTGCAGCCCTACGACAACGAGGTGGGTGCCGGCACGAACGCCCCGGCCACCACGCTGCGCTCGCTGGGGCCCGACACCTGGCGCACCTGCTACGTGCAGGGCTGCCGCCGTCCCACCGACGGCCGCTACGGCGAGAACCCCAACCGCGGGCAGTTCTACTACCAGTTCCAGGTGCTCATCAAGCCCTCGCCGGACAACATCCAGGATCTGTACCTGGGAAGCCTCGAGGCCATCGGCATCGATATCTCGGCCCATGACGTGCGCTTCGTGGAAGACGACTGGGAGAGCCCGACGCTGGGCGCCTGGGGCCTGGGCTGGGAGATCTGGATCGACGGCATGGAAGTGACCCAGTTCACCTACTTCCAGCAGGTGGGCGGCTTCGAGTGCGACCCGGTGCCCGTGGAGATCGCCTACGGCCTGGAGCGCCTCACCATGTTCGTCCAGGGCGTCGACAACATGTACGACATCGTGTGGGCCCGCGGCGACGACGGCGTGGTGTTCACCTACGGCGACGTGTACCTGGAGAACGAGCGCGAGTACTCCGCGTTCAACTTCGAGGTGGCCGACACCGAGTTCCTCTTCCAGGAGTTCGCCGATCGCGAGGTGGAGTGCCTGCGCACCCTGAAGGCGTCGCTCCCGCTGCCGGCCTACGACTCGGTGCTGAAGTGCTGCCACGCCTTCAACCTGCTCGACGCCCGCGGCGTCATCTCCGCCACCGAGCGCATGGCCTACATCCTGCGCGTGCGCACGCTCGCCAAAGCTTGCTGCGCGTCCTACATGAAGAACGTCGTGGGAATGGACGTGGACACCTCCGATTTGGACGCCCTGCTCGCCGACGTGCCCGACCCGCTGGCGAAGCCGGCTGTCGAGGAAGCCGCCGACGTCGTGCCGGCGTGCCCCGAGCCCGCCTCCGGCGGCGGGTGCCCCGGCGCCGCGGCCGCTGCGGGCGATCGCTCCGAGCGCGCCTTCGAGTTCGTGACCATCGCCGAGGACGCCGTCTCCGCCCCGTCCGAGTCGTCCGATCCGTCCGAGAAGGAGGCCTAGAAGATGTCCGATACCGCAACCCTCGCCTTCGAGATCGGCACCGAGGAGATCCCCGCCTTCGATTTGAAGCGCGCCACCGAGCAGCTGGCCGAGCTCGTGCCCGCGGCTCTGGATGCCGTGCGCATCCCCCATGGAGAGGTGGCCATCTACACGAGCCCGCGCCGCCTCATCGCCATCGTGACCGACGTGGCCGCCCGAACCGAGGCTTTGGAAGAGGTCTTCCGCGGGCCCGCCGCCAAGATCGCCTTCGACGAGGCGGGCAACCCCACCAAGGCCGCCATCGGCTTCGCCCGCGGCAAGGGGCTCGACGTGGACGCGCTCGAGCGCCGCGACGAGAACGGCACCGAGTACGTCTACGCCGTGCGCCAGGTTCCCTCCCAGGATGTGGCGGCCCTGCTGCCCGAGGTGCTGCGCGGCGTCATCGACGGCATCTCCTGGCCGAAGTCCTGCCGCTGGGGCACCACGACCGAGATGTTCTCGCGCCCGGTGCGCTGGCTGGTGGCGCTTCTGGGTAACACGGTGATTCCCGTGGAGTACGCGGGACTCGTTGCCGATCGCGAGACGCGCGGCCATCGCTTCCTGGCCCCCGGCCCGCACACCGTGGCCTCGGCCGACGACCTCGTGTCCGTGGTGGAGGGCGCCTACGTCGTACCCACCCAAGAGGCCCGCGAGGCGGTCATCCGCAAGGGCGTGGCGGCCATCGAGGCGGCCACCGGCTTCACCGCCGATCTGCCGGCCAAGACGCTCACCGAGGTCATCAACCTCTCCGAGTACCCCACCCCCATGGTGGGCACCTTCGACGAGGAGTTCCTGAAGGTTCCCGAGGAGATCATCGTCGACGCCATGCTCATGCACCAGCGCTACTTCCCGCTGTACGACGCCGACGGCAAGCTCACCAACAAGTTCATCATCGTCTCCAACGGCGACCCGGCCCATGAGGACACCATCGTCGACGGCAACGAGCGCGTGGTGGCCGCCCGCCTCTACGACGCGAAGTTCTTCTACGACGAGGATCTGAAGATGCCGCTGGATGCCTACGTCGATCGCCTCGATGAAGTGGTCTTCCAAGAGGCGCTGGGCACCATGCGCGACAAGACCGCTCGCGTGGTGAAGCTGTCGGCCCGCATCACGTCGGCCGCCGGCATCGAGGCCGCCGAGATGCGCGACATCGCGCGATCCGCTTACCTGGCCAAGGCCGACCTGGTGACGAGCGCCGTCATCGAGTTCACGAGCGTCCAGGGCATCATGGGCAGCTACTACGCCACCGCCGCCGGCGAGCCGCCTCGCGTGGCCCGCGCCATCGCCGAACACTATCGCCCGCGCTTCTCTGGCGACGCCATTCCCACCGACATCATCGGCCAGGTGGTGGCGCTCTCCGATAAGATCGACACCATCTGCGGCCTGTTCGCCGTGGGCCAGGCGCCCACCGGCTCCTCCGACCCCTTCGCGCTGCGCCGCGCCGCCTTGGGCGTGCTGGCCATCCTGGAGGAGACGGGCCTGCCGATCAGCCTGGTGGAGACCATCGACGGCTCGCTCATCATCTACCGCGAGGCCGGGCTTCAGTTCGACAACGCCGAGGTGCGCCGCGAGATCATCGACTTCTTCATCACCCGCGAGAAGGTGGCCCTGCGCGATGCCGGCGTGAAGGCCGACACCATCGACGCCGTGCTCGCCTGTGGCATTGAGGAGCCGATCGTGCTCGCCCGCCGCGCCCGCGCTCTGGAGGCCGCCCGCACCGAGAACCCGCAGGTCTTCGACGACTTGGCCACCGCCTTTGCCCGTGCGAACAACCTGCGCGAGATCGGCCTGGGCACTGGCTACAAGAAGACCGAGCTCACCGCGGTGGAAACGGCGCTCGCCGAGGCTGTGGCCACCGCCGAGGGCGACGTGGCCGCCGCTCTCGCCGACGACCGCTACGCCGACGCGCTTGTGGCCCTGGCGGCCCTGCGCGCGCCGGTGGACGAGTTCTTCGACACCACCATGGTCATGGACGAGGATCCGGAGGTTCGCGCGAACCGCCTGAAGCTCTTGAACCGCTTCGCCAACGTCTTCGCCCACGTGGCCGACTTCTCCCAGATGGCGAAGAAATAATGCATAACAAGACGCCGGCTGAACGCGCGGCTCGCGTGCCCACCATCCACATCATCTCCGATTCCATCGGCGAGACGGCCCAGGTGGTGGCGCGCGCTGCCGCGGCCCAGTTCGGCGTCACGAGCCCGCACCTCGAGATCTTCTCGAAGGTGAAGAGCTTCGAGGAGGTGCGCGGATACCTGCTGGAACATGCGCGGCACCACGAGGAGGTGCTCGGCGACGACCGCATGCTCGTGATGTACACGCTGGTCAACGCTGATATCCGCGAGCCTTTGCAGGGCTTTCTGGCCGAGCATCCCAACATTGTTGCGGTGGACGTGCTCACGGCTGCCGTCGCCGCCGTCTCCGAGATGAGCGGCATGGAGCCGGTGGGCAAGCCCGGCATGCTGCGCGTGGTGGACCACAACTACTTCAAGCGCATCGGCGCCCTGGAGTTCACCATCGCCCACGACGACGGCCAGAATCCCGAGGACCTCACGAAGGCCGACATTGTGCTTCTGGGGGTCTCGCGCTCTTCCAAGACGCCGCTTTCCATCTACCTAGCCCAGCAGGGGCTGAGGGTTGCCAATGTGCCGCTGGATCCTACCACCGAGCCGCCCTCGCAAATCTACGATGTCGATCGCACGCGCCTGTTCGGCCTCATGATCACGCCGGAGGTGCTGCTGGACATCCGGCGCAAGCGCATCAAGAAGGCGGCGGGGAAGGCCGGCGGCGGCCAGTTCGCCATGCTCGCGAAGAACTACGCCGATCCGGAGTACATCTACCGCGACCTGGAAGCCAGCCGCGCCCTCATGCGCCGGCTCGGCTGCATCGTCGTGCACACCGAGGGCCGCGCCGTCGAGGAGACCGCCCAGGAAATCCTCCGCTACTACGAGCGCAGCCACCCCTCCAATACCGACATCATCGACTAGCTGCAGCGGTTCCGCCCCCGGCCGGCTGCTCGACTTTGTTCCCAATGCTGGTCAAAAAAGTGGCGGAAACTGCCTTTGCGGAGGCTTTGAGGGCAGGTTCTGGCCAAAAAGGAGCCGCTGGCTGCATCAGCTTCACGCTGGGCTCAATCGGAGTACTAATCGCGCGCTCCTGAACAGGGAAAACTCCAATCTGCTATAGAGCTCTTTTCGAAAAAACAAGGTAGTGGGCAAAATAAGGGCGATAGCTGCCAGCTAGCGTGGCATTTTTGGCCAAAAGAATTCATGAGGCGCGCCAGAGGATCCTGATTTGTCGGTCGCGCTCTGCTGCATGTGTTGCCGAGCACGCTCCTCTTGTGTCTCGTCGAGCCCTGCGCGCCTTGCTGCTCGCGCCCCGCCGCAAGCTTCGTCGAGCGCACCCCGCTGCGGATCCAGATATCTTTCAGAGCAATTGCGTGGAATGCCGTGAATGTGCGGATCTTGTGCAGTGGGTGCTCGCCGAAGAAGAGCAACGAGAAATTTGTTCCTGAAGTATTTTGCGTTTTGGGAACGGCACGACGATCGGCTTGCGTGGTTGTTGATAACTCCCCTCATGTGACCTCGTGCTTTGAAAACTTCAACGCAATGTCTCGTTTCATTCCCGATGGAGTCCCGACTGGCGCCGGGGATGACGGCAAAATGCACCCCTAGTCAATTGCCTGCTTCTGGCATAGAGTACGCGGAACACTTTCCTCTCGCCCGTTGCGTCGGATCGCTCAAGCTGCGCGCTGCGGAGGCGAAACGAAGCGAGAGGCGGTTGTTCAAACGATGGGAAGGGGAGGTTCATGCGCGTTGCTCTCTACGGCGAGTCGGCATTCGCCTACTATCTCGTTGCGGGCGATGCGCCTTCTGCGGTGGCGCCCCCCAGCGTCCTTGATAAATCCTGCTACCCTACGCAGGCTACCCTGGACTATGTGCGTGAGCGAATGCCTTACCTTACGCGCCCCGTGCATTGCTTGGTTCCTAAGTGGGAGCGCTGCACCCTCGATGATGTGCATCTGCATGGCTCGTCGTATCCCTATCGATCGGGATCCTTTTTGCGCATCGATCATGGCGTTATTGTTTCGTGTCCCGAATTATGCTTTCTTCAGCTGGCCCAGAGCCTCGATCTTCTCCCGCTGATTCAAGCGGGATGCTTTCTGTGCGGGACTTTCGGCCTCGATCCCTCGGTGCCGTCGGGGCTTATGGGACGAACCCCGTTGACAAGCCCTCGACGCATCGGCGCCTATCTCGAGCGATGCCCAGGTCACGATGGCCTTGCACGTGCACGGGAGGCTCTGCGGTTTGTCTGTGCCGAGGCAGCATCGCCGCCTGAAGTGTTCATGCGACTTGTGCTCGGACTCCCAGCACGGTTGGGCGGTTTCGGATTGAGCGGGTCGGTGATGAACAGGCGCATTAAGCCGTCGAAGCGGGCAAAAGCGCTTGCTGGACGGGAGAGCTTGGTTCCAGACCTGTATTTGCCGGACTGCAAGCTCGACATTGAATTCGATTCGAATGCCGAGCATCTTACGGCGCGCCAGGCGACGCTTGACGCGACAAAGCGCATGGCGCTGGAAAGTGACGGCCTGAAGGTAATCACCGTTACAACTTCGCAGTTGGCCAGCGCTTCGGCTATGCGCCACGTCGCCCAGGAGGCGCACGCAAGACGAGGCACGCGATTACGCTTGCGCTGCAAGAACTTCGCATTAAGGCAAAAACGACTCTATCAGCTGAGATGGTCCATGGACGATTATCTCGACGAGGGGTGGGTTGCGGCGCAGCGGTCTTGCTGTCGGTCAAGCGCGCTGCACGTAGAGGTGTTTTAGCGGGGGTGCCCAGCCACGGGCTCTGATCGCTAGCGTTGCTCGGGTACTTTCTGGACAAAAAAGCATTGCGAACTGGCAGTTAAGACGGGAAAATTGACCACTGTCTTCAGCTGGGAAAAGAAGGGTTATCAAAAGGCCAGGTCACGGGCTTGTGGTAGAGGACGGAGATGCGATTTGCGCGTCGCTTTTGCAGCTGAGGAATGCTTTTTGGCCAAAACCCACGAAGATGGCTTGCCAAAATGCAGTCAGCGCCACTTTTTTGGCCCGTGATGCAGTTAACGCCGATTTTCTGGCCGTGGAGGGCTTGCATCGAAATGCGGCTGTATGCCACTGTGTCTATTTCCTAGACTGTTCAGACTGTCGTGTGCCGCTGTGCTCGTTGTCCAGAGTGTTTTTCCTGCTGCGTTTCTTGAGCGCCATTGTCTCGGGCGAATGATGCACCATCGGCAGATGAGCGGGGAGAGTTGGGGTTGCAAACGACCGCTTGTGAGATTTTGGGGTACTGCGGCCTGATGGGGGAGGGGAATCGCGAAATAGGCGAGATTATCCCTTATAATTGAAGCCAACTTGTTTCGTTTCGGTGTTCAGGCAACAGGGATGTCCGCGATTCGGGGATGTCCGCGATGTTCGGGATATCCACGATGCTCGGGGATGCCCGCGATGTGCCTGCGGCTAAGCTCGGAACGAAGCGGGGCGCCTTGTCCGGCTCGGCTGGCATGGCGGGAAAGGCAGCTGCGGCAATCGCGCGCTGTCGGCAGGGGCGCTCGCGTCGCCGCGAAGGCGAAGCGGGGCGCATCGGCCGGCGTCGCGGGCGGGGTTCGCGGTAAGGCAATCGCGGCGCGCACAAGGGGCGTCGCTTAAGCTTTAAGGAGAAGTAAGGTGACAGAAGCAGTGAAGCGCGTCTACGCCTTCGGCAAGGACGCCAACGGGAACAATGTGACCGAGGGCAACACCGAGATGAAGTGGGTGCTCGGCGGCAAGGGCGCGAACCTCGCCGAGATGGCCAACATCGGGCTGCCGGTGCCTCCCGGATTCACCATCACGTGCCAAACCTGCATGGAGTACGCCAACGCCGGCAACGTGTGGCCGGAAGGCGCGCTCGACACCATCGCCGAGTACCGCGCCGACCTGGAGGAGCGCATGGGCAAGCGCCTCGGCGACGCCGAGGACCCGCTGCTCGTGTCCGTTCGCTCCGGCGCCCCCTTCTCCATGCCCGGCATGATGGACACCGTGCTGAACCTCGGCCTTAACGACGAGTCCATCAACGGCCTCATCAAGCAGACCGACAACCCGCGCTTCGCTTGGGACTCCTACCGCCGCTTCATCCAGATGTTCTCCAACGTCGTGATGGGCCTCGACGGCGATCTGTTCGAGAACGCCATCGTCGCCATGAAAAACGACCGCGGCGTCGCCTCCGACACCGATCTGACTGCCGAGGACCTGCAGGAGCTCGTCGACGAGTTCAAGGCCATCTTCGCCGAGAACGTCGACGGCGAGGCCTATCCGTCGCTCGTGGTGGACGGGGAAGTGGCCTTCCCGCAGGATCCCATGGTGCAGCTGCAGCTGGCCATCGAGGCCGTCTTCGGCTCTTGGAACAATCCGCGCGCGGTTCTCTACCGCCAGAAGGAGAAGATCGCCGACGATCTGGGCACCGCCGTCAACGTGCAGTCCATGGTGTTCGGCAACAAGGGCGACACCTCTGCCACGGGCGTGGCCTTCACCCGCAACCCCGCCAACGGCGAGCGCGAGTTCTACGGCGACTACCTGGTGAACGCCCAGGGCGAGGACGTCGTGGCCGGCATCCGCAACACGAGCCCCATCGCCGATCTGAAGACCGTCGAAGGTTTGGAAGAGGCCGGCGCCCAGCTCGAGGAGATCTTCGACGTGCTGGAGAATCACTTCCGCGATATGTGCGACATCGAGTTCACCATCGAGCAGGGCAAGCTGTGGATGCTGCAGACCCGCGCCGGCAAGCGCACCGCCGCGGCCGCTCTGCGCATCGCCATCGAGATGGAGAAGGAAGGCCTCATCACCAAGGAGGAGGCCATCATGCGCGTGGCCCCCGACCAGCTCGACCAGCTGCTGCACCCGCAGTTCGACAAGAACGCCACCTACGACGTGGTGGCCCGCGGCCTGAACGCGAGTCCGGGCGCCGCGGTGGGCGAAGCCGTCTTCTCCGCCGCCGACGCCGTGGCCGCCGCCGAGGCCGGCCGCAAGTGCGTGCTGGTGCGCTGGGAGACCAACCCCGACGACCTGGCCGGCATGATCGCCGCCGAGGGCATTCTCACCTCCCATGGCGGCAAGACGAGCCACGCGGCCGTCATCGCCCGCGGCATGGGCGCGCCGTGCGTGTGCGGCGTGGAGGCGCTGAAGATCGACGCCGCCAAGAAGGAGGCCGCCATCGCCGGCACCGACCTGGTCATCCGCGAGGGCGACATGATCTCCATCGACGGCACCACGGGCATCGTGGTCCTCGGCGCGGTGGAACTGGTCATGCCCGAGCTCACCGGCGATTTGGACACCATCCTGGAGTGGGCCGACGAGGTTCGCACCCTGGGCGTGCGCGCCAACGCCGACAACCCCGAGGACGCCCAGCTCTCCCGCGACTTCGGCGCCGAGGGCATCGGCCTTTGCCGCACCGAGCACATGTTCCTGGGCGATCGCAAGCAGATCATCCAGACCTTCATTCTGAACGACGACGAGCTCATCCGCGAGAAGGCCGTCGCCGATCTGTTCGAGGCCCAGGTGGGCGACTTCTACGGCATGTTCAAGGCCATGGACGGCCTGCCGGTGATCGTGCGCCTGCTCGACCCGCCGCTGCACGAGTTTTTGGAGAGCCCGCGCGAGCTGGCTGTTGAGATCGCCAAGATGGAGGCGACCGGCGCCGCCCCCGACGCCATCGCCGAGAAGCGCGACCTGCTCGAGAAGATCGACGGCTTCGCGGAGCAGAACCCGATGCTCGGCATGCGCGGCTGCCGTCTGGGCATCGTGTACCCCATCCTCCCCGAGATGCAGGTGCGCGCCATCGCCACGGCCTGCGCTCGTCTACAGAAGGAAGGCTTCTCGCCGAAGCCCGAGATCATGATCCCGCTCGTGTCCGTGCTGCCCGAGCTCGCGAAGCTGCGCGGCGTGGCCGAGGCCGTCATCGCTGACGTGTCCGCTGCGGAGGGCGTCGAGCTGGATATCCCCGTTGGCACGATGATCGAGCTGCCGCGCGCGGCCGTCACCGCCAACGAGATCGCCACCGAGGCCGACTTCTTCTCCTTCGGCACCAACGACCTCACCCAGACCACCTTCGGCTTCAGCCGCGACGACGTGGAGGGCGAGTTCGTCCCGCAGTACCTCAACGAGCACCTGCTGCCGTACAACCCCTTCGCCACGATTGACGCCGGTGTGGCGAAGCTCGTGGAAATGGGTGTGGCGCTGGGGCATGAGGGCAACCCCGATCTCGTCTGCGGCGTCTGCGGCGAGCACGGCGGCGACCCGGAGAGCATCCACACGTTCAACCGCATCGGTCTGGACTACGTGAGCTGCTCGCCCTATCGCGTGCCGGTGGCCCGTCTGGCCGCTGCCCAGGTAGCCATCAAGCAGCGCTAGGCGTCTGCTGAACAAGCTTGAGTCCCGAGGGCCGCTCCGCACGACGGGGCGGTCCTCTTTTGCTTGACAGCGCGAACGAGGGCGCTATAATCGCAACTGAAATGGCAGGTGGACACCTTGGGTAGGACGGCCGCCTCTCATTGTCACATTACGTGAAGAGGGGCCGTTCCGCTGCTGGTGGGACGGCTCTTCTACTCTTTTCTTCGACTCAAAAGGTCTACCGTCAAGCGTATGAGCTCAATTACTATTAAGCAGAACGCGAATAGCTCTTGCAAAGAAACCATGGTAGCTCCTTCCGAAGAAGAGGCGACCACACCACCTGCCACGATTAATATAGCACAATAGTATCATGCACGAAAGTGCTAATATGAAAGATATGACATGAATCTTGATTTGGGGAACCTGCCGCGGACGATCTGGGTTGAGAAGAGCGAGGGAGGGCCCGTGGTGGGGTTCGTGGACCAGCGGCTTCTGCCAGATGATCTGGCTCTTGTGCGCACCGCGGACTGGCGCGAGGTCGTGGATGCCGTGAAGACGCTGGCCGTTCGCGGCGCGCCGGCTATCGGCGTGGCGGGGGCGGCGGCGGTGATGCTGGCCGCCTTCGAGTGCGCGGCGGACGAGAGCGCCGCCAACCTCGTGAGGCAAGGCGATCCGGAGGCAGGTGGCGGTTTCGGGAGGGAGGGCGCTCGTGCCGATTTCGACCGTCGCTTGGAAGAGGCTGCCCGCGTGATCACCGGGGCGCGGCCGACGGCGGTCAACTTGTCCTGGGGCGTGCGCAGGGCCGTGGAGGCGGCCCAGGAGGCCCGCAGCGCCGGCAAGACGGCCGCAGAGGCGGCCGAGGCGCTCTACGGGCTCGCAGGGGCCCTCATTGCCGAGGACGAGGCGGTGAACCGCCGTATCGGCGCCCATGGGGCCATGCTGCTGCGCGAGATTGCGGATAAACGGGACGGGAGGGGAGACGCCCCGGAGGCCTCCCATGGCATCGACGGCTCTTCGCGCGTGGCCGCACCTGTTCGGCGGCAGGGTCTCAACATCCTCACGCACTGCAACGCGGGCAGCTTGGCGACGGCTTTCTACGGCACGGCGCTCGGCGTTGTTTATGCGGCTGCGCAAGAAGGGCTTATCAACCGCGTCTATGCCGACGAGACGCGCCCGGTGAACCAGGGGGCGCGCCTGACGGCGTGGGAGTTGGCGCGCGCTGGGGTGCCGGTGACGCTGCAGTGCGACGATATGGCGGCGTCGCTTATGGCCGAGGGGAAGGTGGATGCCGTGATCGTCGGGGCCGACCGCATCGCCGCCAACGGGGATACGGCCAACAAGGTGGGCACCTTGGGGCTGGCGATCATGGCTCGTCATTTCCAAATTCCGTTTTATGTGGCTGCCCCAAGAAGCACCATCGATTGCATAACGAAGACAGGCGACGACATCTCCATTGAGGAGCGCGATTCGTCCGAGGTGCTCGCCGAACCCCTCTTCGGCGTTACGGTGCGCAACCCGGCTTTCGATGTGACGCCCTACGCCCTCGTCACGGCCATCATTACCGAAGATGGGATTTGGAAGCCCCTTGAACTCTAGAACCCTATAGACAACATAACATTATATGTAATAGTACGTCCCATAGAGAACGGCGCAGTGGGGCGAGGCCTCGTCGCGGCAGTAAGGGAAGGCTATGATCACACTGGCGGCCGCCTCTCAAAAGGGCGGCGTTGCGAAGGCGACGACCAACTTGGCCATCGGGGCGAAGCTGGTCGAAGACGGGGCGCGGGTGCTCTATATCGACCTCGACCCCCAGATGAACCTCTCCACCACGCTGAAGGCTCAGACAGGCGGCGTTCTGTCGTCGCTTGACGTGCTCACGGGCGAGGCGGGCGTGGCCGCTGCGGCGCAGACCATCGATGGCTACGATGCCGTGCCGGCCAGCCGCCTGAACGGGAAGGCCGACGACCTCATGCCCTCGGTGGGGAAGGACTACCGCTTGCGCAAGGCGCTGGAGGCCGTCTCCGATCGCTATGACTTCGCGATCCTCGACACGCCGCCGGCGCTCGACACGCTCACGGTGAACGCGCTCACGGCGGCCTCCTGGGTAGTCATACCCGCTCAGGCCGATGCCTATTCCCTGGACGGCGTCACCGATTTGGCGGCCACCATCCAGGCCATCCGCGAGTACACCAATCCCGATCTCAAGATAGCCGGCATCCTGCTGATGCGCTACAACCCGCGCACGCCCATATCGAAGATCATCCGTGAGGACGCCGAGGCGATGGCGGCCGAACTCGATACCAAGGTGTTCCGCGCCTGGATTCGCGAGGCCACCGTCATCAAGGAGTCCCAAGCGGTGAAACAGTCACTTTTCGCGTACGCCCCCTCGGCGAAGGTGGCCTACGACTACCGGTTCTTCATCGAGGAGCTGCTGGAGGACATCAATGGCTAAGAAGGATCTGCGCGCCCAGATGGATGCGGCGCGCGCGGCAGCCGCCTACATCGGCGCCGCCCAGGAGGATCTGGCGGCGCCCGAGAGGGGGATCTCCCCTTCGGGCAGCTCGGCGAGATCGTCCGAGAAGGACGGCGCGAAGGCGGCGCCGAGACGGTCGCGAACCCATGAGGTGAGAAGCGCCTCCCTTGATGTGACCCAGGCCGCCGCGATGCCCGATTTTTTCGCCGAGGACTATACGGAAGAGCCTCGGTGCGAGGCAATCCCATCGGTCTCCTACGGCATCGCCTCGGTGCTAGCGGCATCTGACGCGGCGGGGACGGCCGAGGCCGCCGATGCGGCGGGGATGGTCGAGGCCGCCGATACGGCGGGGATGGTCGAGGTCGCCGGTGCGGCGGGGACGGCCGAAATCGCCGGTGCGGCGGGGACAACTGAGACCGCCGATGCGGCGGCTGCTGCGGTGGAGGATGCGGACGCGCCTTCCCGGGCCGCCGGCGCGTCTAGGGCCGCTGCCCGTACGCGCAAGCCGCGCAAGAAAAGCGTTGAGGCCGAGCCGCCGGTCCAAGCCGGAGAGGGGACGAGCGGACGTATGACCGCTCAGGTGCGGGTGCCCATGACGGCCGAGCAGAGAGAACACGCCGACCTTTTGGCGTCGGTCATGAAGATCACGCGAGCCGAGGTTATGCGCCAGGCCCTTGACGAGTACTGGGAGAGCCACAAGTCCGACCTTCAGGCGGCAGTCGCGGCCTGCGAGGCGCTCACCAAAAGCTCATGAAGTAAAACCGCTCGCCCTCGATTGAAAAGAGGGGCGGATCGCTTCGTTTGCGCCAAGGTTGAAGCACCCGACCAACGGATTCGAATGCTGAGTCCGTTGGTCGGGTTTTTTGCACGGAAATCTCCTCGACGAAAAAATTTTTCCGAAGTTTCTCCTCTGTTACCTAGCAAGGGCCAGGACGTTGAGCTCGCCCAGTGGTTCTACCTTGAGGGCACGGGTACCGTGGCCGAGGTGACCGAGGGCGAAGGCGAGGCGAAGCGCACCTACAGCAAGGTGACTTTCACCGCTGCCAACGTTGTGAACAACAAGGGCACCGAGCTGCGTCCCGCCAAGACGTTCACCGGCGAGGAGTACTACGAGATCGAGCTGGTGCGCGACGACGCGAACGCGGTCGTGGGCGCCTGGATCAAGAACCCGGCCTTCGGCGACAAGGTCACCGAGACTGTGACCGACGAGGCCTCCGGCACCACGGCCACCGTGGTCACCGGGCATACCGGCTTCTACACCATGAAGACCGACGCCGATGGCGCCTTCGCCTTCAACGACGACAACACCGCCGGGCTTCTGCCCTACGTGCAGTTCGACACCAACGACAACCCGGTGGCGGCCGGCGATGCCGCGGCTACCGACGACACCCTGGCCATGGCGTCCTACCGCCTGCCCGAGCCGAACCTGCCCGAGGGCCACGTGCTCACGGTGTTCCACAACGGCGACAAGAGCTCCTCGCCGGTGTGGGCCACCAACGCCGACTCGGATGCCAAGCGCGACATCCACCGCTCGGCCATGGTGGACGGCTACGACACGGCCATCGTGACGAGCTACCCGCAGTTCGCCGCTACCGACAAGAACGGCGCCATCACCGGCGCCGATGGCAAGCCTGTGGAGCAGGACGACAAGGGCCTGGCCGAGAAGACTGGCTTCATCGTGACCGCCAACTCCTCCACGCCGGCCGCCAACACCCCC
Organism: Adlercreutzia rubneri; assembly: GCF_009755265.1. Lineage (NCBI taxonomy): Bacteria > Bacillati > Actinomycetota > Coriobacteriia > Eggerthellales > Eggerthellaceae > Adlercreutzia > Adlercreutzia rubneri. Next base: position 45,716 of record NZ_WPOO01000010.1, read on the forward strand.
TACACCTTCTCTATGGAAGGCGTGGCCTACGACGTGGCCAACCAGGTGTTCAAGCGCGAGCACGTGAACACGGGTCTCTTCAAGGCGCCTACCTCCCAGATCACCGGCATCGTGTGGGACGACACCGAATCCGACGACAACACGGCTCCCGATGGCGTCCGCGCCGATGACGAGCAAGGGCTTGTCGGCGAAACGGTGCTTGCCACCCAGTGGCACTACGTGCCCAAGGGCGCCGCGGCCTTCGCCCAGATCAAGACCGGCGATGACGCTGGTCTCGTGGAATGGGTCGCCGCTGACGGCACCAAGTCCACCGACGATACGGCCAAGGCGTCTGCCGTGGGTGCCTGGGTGCAGAACATCGGCTTCGGTTCCGACTGGGTGACCACCAAGGCCACCATCGTCAAGGATCCGACCGACATCACCGACCAGGGCAAGGTCGTCTGCATCCCGGTTGTGAGCAACGGCGAGAACCGTGCCGATGCCCGCAACAAGATGGGCGTGGTGGCCGTGAAGACCTATGCGGCCGGAGGTGCCCAGAAGGTCGTGGCCGACGCGAAGGAGGCCGCCGGCTACAAGCTGGTGGACGTGGTCGACGGCGAGTACGTCTTCGACAACCTGCCCACGGCCGTGGTGGTGCTCGACGCCAACAGCGGCATCGACGAGTACTTCCTTGCCGCCTACCGCGTGGAGCTGGCGGCCCCCAAGAACTACCTGAAGAGCGGCTACGCGAAGGGCGAGCGGGACCCCTGGCACATCACCACGCCGCATCAACCCGTAAGCTTCGCCGACACTGACGCGACCGCCAAAGGGCTCGCCGTCGACTCCGACGTGCCCGGCACCAAGGCGGGCGTGGCCGGCAACGCCGATGAGCTCGACATCACCGATGGCGCCATCAAGGCCCTGTACCAGAGCTGGCCCATCCAGCACCGCTACGCGGCAGACGGCTCGGTGCGCGCCAACGACGGCCAGGTCATCCTGGCCGAGGTGAACAACGGCAAGACTGATGGCATCCAGGCCAGCTTCGCCGACATCCCGGTATCCAACGCCATGGACACCGCCGATGCGGCCACCTACCAGTGGACGCATCCGGTAGTGACCGAGGTGGCCGGCGACGTGGGCGAGATCGCTCCGGCCTACCGCGCCATCGGCGGCTACGTGTGGAAGGACAACGACTACAAGGACGGCATCTACAACCTTATTCCCGGCACTTACGAGGATATGGTCAACACTGGCATGACCATCGAGCTGAAGAACCCCGAGAAGCAGCCGGTGCCCGATCGCCCGACGAGGCTGTACCTGCGCCAGTGGTACTACGATCCCGACCGCACCAACGGCGGCAACGCGAACCCCGAGGCGGACGCCCCGGCCGACCACTGGTTCCCGGTGCCCCAGGGCGCGTTCACGGAGTACGGCAACGATCGCGACTGGAGCCCGACCGAGGCGACCAAGGCGCCCTTCTACTACAAGACGGTGACCACCCGCAACAAGAGCGTTACCGGCAAGGAAGCGGACAGCTACTACCAGTTCGACGACCTGCCCGTGCGCGTGTTCATCGACGGCAAGGAGTACCTGGCCGGCTACACCGTGGCCATCCGCGGCAATGCCGACTTCAAGCCGGGTAACTACGAGGCCCAGACCTCCGACTACCTGGTGCAGAACAACCTCACCGCTCCGGACTACCTGGTGGACCAGTGGAACTCCAAGGGCCTGGCCAACGTGCGCGGCACCTCGTCGTTTGCCTACCGCTACGGCCCCGAGACCTTCCCGCTCGTCCGCAGCCAGAAGTTCAGCTCCAACGGCGACATCCATACCATGGACTCCGTCATCGTGCTGGCCGGCTCCACCACCGCCGATGCCAAGGGCGCCCGCACGGGCAGCACGCCGTATGTGGTGAACTCCGCCGAAAAGAACGGTGATGCGCCGCTGGCCTCCTTCGATCTGGCCTTCGGCAAGAACGAGACCCGCATGAACGGCGGCTACATCGTGACGCCCTCCGCTCCCATTGAGGGCTACATCTGGGAGGATGCCAACTACGACGGCATCCGCCAGGAGGATGTCTACGATAAGGACGGCAACCTCGTCTCCGAGGGCGAGCGCGGCATCGGCGGCGTGCGCATCCGCCCGACCAAGTACTACCTGGACGACACGGACAAGACCGGCGGCCCGGACGGCACGTGGAAGCGCACCTACAGCCTCGACGAGGACGGCAACCGTGTGCTCGACCCGTACTATCCCTTCACCACCTCCTACGGCACCGACCCTGAGGAGGATCTGGAGCTGGGCCAGTACCGCACCGACCTTGTGCCCACGAGCTTCAAGAAGCCCGATGCCCAGAAGCTGGGCGAGGCGAGCGACCGCGAGTATCTGTGCGGCTACACCGTAGCCGTGGCCGACACCAACCCGGCCGACCTCTACCAGCAGGTGCCTAACGAGGCCATCGCCGGCTACACCCTGACCCGTCCGCACGTCGCGGGCGACCTGGACGACGTGGTGGCGGCGGGTGACGCCGAGGGCATGCGCACCGAGTCCGATGCCTTCCGCTACTACACCTCCGAGGGCTTGGACGCCCTCGACAGCACCACCAAGGCCTTTGGCCTGGTGAACCGCTTCATCGACATGCAGGACTCCGTGCCTGCGGCGGGCGATACCGACAAGAACGCGGCCTTCAAGAACCGCGTGCCGGCCGGCCGCGCCGACGGCATGGTCATCGTGGCCCACGAGGCGGTGGAAAGCTCCACCAACGACAAGACCCAGAAGAAGTACAAGGGCGTCACCTACGACACCGACGAGAACGTCCAGGTGCAGCAGGGCGGCGACGGCGGCTTCATAAAGATCCCCGAGACCTCCGTCACCGGTGTGGTGTGGGACGACTCCTACAGCGACCAGTGGGCCGCCAGCAACCCGGTGCTCGACCGCGCCGAGCGCGAGCGCTCCTACGACGGCATCTACCAGCCTGCCTTCGAGAACGGCCTGCCTGGCCGCACCGTGGCGCTGACCCAGTGGCACTACGTGACCCACGACCTGTGGAAGAGCTTCGCCTTGCGCCACGCCCATCTGGTCTACAACCTGCTGACCAAGGAGGATCTTGAGAAGCTGGGCATCGACCAGGTTGAGCCCATCGAAGCTATGAAGACCATCGACCAGGCTACCGACGCGACGCTCGAGCTCGCCTGGCAGCTGCTGTACGACCGTGCTGAGCAGGGAGCCGCGAGCGATGTGTGCGCGGCGAGAGGCAACGAGGACGCCCTGGGATTCTGGGTGCGCACCCGCGCCTTCGGCGGCGACGTCACCTGGAAGAACAACGGCACCGCCGAGAATCCCGATTGGGAGCGCGTGGTCACCTACAACCCGACCAAGACCGAAACAGTGCGCGACGGTCAGGTCCAGTACGTCATCAACGGCGACGGCGACCGCACGGTGACCACCGGTCCTCTGGGCCTCGACTACCAGGGCAACGTGGTAGACGACCTGGATCCTGGCACCTACGCCTTCTATAACCTGCCCACCAGCTGGGTGGGCTGCGGCGACGAGGTTCACAAGGAGATCGAGCTCGCGCCGCGCTACGTCGGCAAGGAGGACGCCGCGGATGACGGCACCACGCTTCTGGGTGCCGACGAGGCTCGCGATTACCCGGCCGGCTTGGCCCCGATGTACGGTGACACCTACTCGCTGGCCAGCTACGAGGTGGAAGTGGACGGCCTGGCCCACGACGGCTCCGACGTCGAGGCCAACGGCACCAGCTGGATGCTCACCCGCTACCACGCCGGCAACGCCGATGAGGTGGAGTCCAACGTGGCCTCTACCGACCGCTTCGGCGTGGTGAACTTCGCAAAATACGAGGGCGACGGCAAGGCCGTGCGCCTGGGCCGCACCGTTACCGACCGCACCGTCATTGCGGCCGAGGGCGGCCTCGAGATCGCCGGCACGCGCACCTCGGTGGGCGATGTGGACGGAGAGGATCACGGCGGCCGCATCGTGGTGGCCAGCGAGGGCGTGGCCGAGGGAGAGAACAAGACGAAGCTGGAGAACGCGAGCGACTTTGCCCGCGTGAGCACCGAGCAGCTGGTTCGTCCAGACGCGCCGTTGTACGGCGTGGCGGCCTACGACTGGCTGACGGTCGACATGGAGACGGTTGTGGTGGATTCCGTTCCCGACGGCAACGGTGGCACTTGGGAGCACAAGGTGCCGCTGCCCAAGGTTGTCCAGGGTGGCGACATGGGCATGGTTCGCCCCGCCCTGCAGTCCATCTCCGGCGTGCTGTGGAACGATGCGAACAACAACGGCATCCAGGACGTGACCTTCGACGAGAACGGCAACGTCGTCGGAGAGGAAGAGATCCTCGACGGCTACGAGGTCACCCTCGAACGTTACTACTTCGACGGCGCGAACTGGGTGCCCGACACCACGCAGTGGGCCGCCGACAACACGGCGTCCGTCGCAGTGACCACGACCGACCGCGTGCTCATGGAGCGCGGCACCGAGAAGACGAAGCCCACCGAGCTCGGCGAGGACATCGACGGCGCGCTGACCGGCACGCCCGATCTGCACCGCTCGGGCACCTACCGCTTCGACAACCTCGAGACGGCGGGCCTGCGCAACGTGAACGGCACCGACACGTGGGTGGCCTACGGCTACAAGGTGCGCGTGAGCGACCCGCGCGTCACGGAAAACGAGCTTTTCCGCGCGAAGTACCAGGTGACGGGCGCCGGCTATCGTGAGAACTCCGATCTGACTGACGACAACAAGCTGGTGGAGCCCGACGAGTACATCATACTTCTGGAGACGGTGGCCGCCGACGGCACCACGCCCGACGGTTTGGCGTCCCATGAGTCGAACATCGTTTACGCGCCGGCGTCGAACAACGACGACCAGACGCCGAATCTGGTGCTCGACGAGAACGGCGATCCGGTGCTGGATGCCGACGGCAAGGTGCAGGTGAAGGACCCGATGACCGCCACTGTCGGCGGCAAGACGCTCGTGGCCTACGACCTCATGATGGGCGCGAGCCGCGACCACAACGACGGCGGCCTCATCGAGCCCCCGGCTTACGCCATCGATGGCTACGTCTGGGAGGACGCCGACTACGACGGCCTGTACAACTACAACACCGAGACGCGCGTGACCACCGAGAAGGACGGCACCAAGACCGAGGCCGACTACCTCGAGTACGGCTACAACGACAAGCAGGTCATCCTGAAGCAGTACGTGCTCGGCGCCGACGGAACCTGGAAGCTCAACCCGCACTTCGGCAACGACGGCAACGTCATGGCCGAGAAGGTGGCCGACGGCGTGACCGAGGCGAAGACCGACACGCTGAACCCGACCTCTGGCACCTACAAGGTGCGCAACGAGGCGGGCCAGATGGTGGACGCCTCCCCGGCCGAGCGCCTCACCTTCACGGTGCCGAACTCCACCTACCTGGGCGGCGGCAAGGTGGCCGTGCTGACCGGTGACAACGAGAACCTGAAGGCGCTCGCCAAGGACGGTACGACCGAGCTGCACGACGTGTCCGGCTACTACCTGTTCGATCAGCTGCCCACGGCCGTGCGCACCTGGAACTCGACGGCGAAGAAGTACGAGTACGCGCTTGCCTCCTATACGGTGGAAGTGAACGGCGAGAAAGCCGCCGACGGCATGTCCTCGCTGCTTGTGACCACCTTCGAGGCCGAGACGACCGCCCACGACGTGGTGAACTCCCGCGTCCAGCCCATGGTGACGGCCGAGGAGCAGCACGAGGACACCAACACCGACGGCATGGCCGAGGTGTGGAGCCGCTACGAGACCAACAACTACCCGGTGTTCCTGGACGAGCAGAACATCCAGACCGCCGATGCGACGCACTCCGATGGATCGTGCACCATCAAGGAGTGCGAGACCGTCGAGGGCGAGATCTCGAAGAACAACGCCGCCTGGCGCATCGTGCTGGCCGGCTTGGTCGATGGCGCCAGCTGGGCGAACCAGCGCACCGCCTACGGCTGGTCCGAGAAGCACGAGGCTGTCGACGCCAACGGCCGTCCGACGACGGAGACGGTGACCGGCACCTTCGATTACGACTTCGCCATCGGCCAGAACCAGAACGCCATGAACGCCGGCTTCGTGCCGCCCGACCGCTCGAGCCTGGTGGGCCAGGCGTGGTACGACGAGGACTACGACGGCAAGAACGATTCCGACACTTCCGACGACCGCATCGACACCGACGACCGCGACAAGACCGAGCAGGGCGTCGAGGGCCTGCGCGTCATCCTGACCCAGTACTACTTCGTGCCCACCTACGACAACCACGGCAACCAGCTGCTGGAAGACGAGGACAACAACGTCTTCTTCCTCGACCGCGACCGGGCCAACGACGACTACCCGGACGGCCAGCTGCATCTGGTGGAGTCGCGCGGCGGCAACGTGGTGTCCGGCGCCGACGACAAGGTGTACCTGGTTCGCTCCGGCCGCACCTACGACTACGACGCCCTGTACAAGGCCGGCGTGCGCGAGCTGAAGGACTCCGGCTACTGGGTGGAGAACACCAACCTCAACGGCGGCCGCCAGTACAAGGACGGCGAGGACGTCGAGGTGCCCGAGACCCCGGTCGAGCCGGAGAATCCGAACCCGACCGACCCGGAGAACCCGGGCGAGACGACCGATCCCGAGAACCCGAGCCCCGTGGAGCCGGGTACCGGCGAGGATGCGGGCATCCGCATCGTGGCCGAGCCGGCCATGCGCAGCTTCTCGCTGGCGCGGATGGCACTGGCCGCCACCGAGGAGACCGAGGGCTTCGCCGACGGCGAGAGCACCGAGGTGACCGACCCGGGTGAGGAGACCTGCACCCACGAGAACAAGACCTATACGGGCAACAAGAACGGCACCCACGACTGGACGTGCGACGCCGAGGGATGCACCGCCTCGGCGACCAACGAGGCCTGCTCCGACGGCGATGGCGACGGCCGCTGCGACGGCTGCGGCGACTGCCTGCACCTGCACGACCGCACCTACACCTACAAGGATGCCGACGTCCACACCGTCACCTGCGCCGACTGCAACGAGGTGCTGGGCGAGGAGCCCCATGCCGACGCCAACGGCAACGGCATGTGCGACGGCTGCGGCGCCGATGTGTGCAAGCACACCGAGCTTGAGTGGAAGGACAACTTCGACAACACCCATACCTCTGTTTGCAAGATCTGCGGCAAGCAGACGAGCACGGCGGCCCATGTGGACGCCAAGCACAACGACGAGGCCGGCACGGAAGGCCCCGACGGGCGCTGCGATGTCTGCGGCGGCCTCATTATCGAGGATCACCAGCTGTGGATCTACACCGACGCCGAGGGTGTCTATGACTTCGACAACCTGCCGGGCTACGTGCTCGTGAGCAGCGAGGTCGACCATCCGGCCGCTCCGGGCGAGGACATCGACAAGGTGTTCCAGCCCTACGGCGTGGCCAACGCCAACGGCACGGCGCTTTCCACCTCCGACCTGGTGGCCCTGCAGAAGCGCCCCGTGTCGGTCGGCATGATCCGCCAGCTCTCGGCCTCCGAGATCGTCTCGCTGTCCGCCAGCCAGGTGGAAGCCATCAAGGCCGATGCCGACATGATGGCCGCCTATGAGGCGCGCCAGACCGAGCTCGCCACCAGCGATCCGGCCTTCACGTCGGCCACCCCGTACCTGACCGGCTACGCCATCAAGGTGGTGGACGACTCCGGCGAGTACGTGGCCAGCCGCTTCCATGTGGAGGGCGCCAGCACCGGCGACAACTCCGACCTCACCTCCTTCGAGTCCTCGCTGACCGACAACGTCAACGCCGAGAACGAGAAGGTCAACGAGGTGTACGCCGTCGTGGCCGAGAAGATCGCCGACGACGCCGACCTCACCGGCGGCATCCTGTCGAGCGCGTACGCGGTCCGCTACCTGAAGACCAACTACGACCTGGCCAACCGCATGTACTACAAGCGCGCCTTCGACGCCGGCCTCACCAAGCAGCTGCCGGTGCTCATCGACGGCAACGTGTGGAACGATGTGAACTCCGACGGCCTCATGGACGAGGAAGAGGAGCGCATCGAGGGCGCCGTCGTGCGGCTCGTGCGCTACTGGTACGACGAGACCGGCATCGGCTACTGGGAGCAGGTGCCCGGCCAGACCCCCGGCGGCGACGGCAGCTTCGAGAACTCCGGACTCACCCGCGAGGAGTACGACGAGATCGTTGCCATGGCCGACCCGTTCAAGCTGGACGAGGGCGAGACCATGACCTCCGAGGAGCAGAAGGCCGCGGCCGACGCCATGACGGCCTACATCAACGAGCTGTACGCGTCTGTGGCCGCCATGCCCGAGGGCGCGGCGCGCGCCGAGGCCGCCACGAAGAACCTGATGAAGCTGAACGTGCTGTACCACAACCACACCGAGTTCCTCACCAGCTACATGGAAGTCGTTCCCGGCGAGGGCGACGTTGCCGGCGACGGTGAGACCACCGAACCGGCCGGCGTCGAGGAGCTCGTGATCTACAGCGCCTGGGCCAACGCCAACCGCGACCTGACCGTCCTCGTGGGTGCCGAGACGCCCGAGGAGGAGAAGGGCGTGTGGCGCCGCGACTGGACCTTCACCCAGGATATGCTGGAAGACCTCACCGGTCGCCACGATCTGTCCAAGGACGGTCTGGGCACGAACTATCCGTACCTGCCGCTGACGGCCGACGAGGCCCTGGCGGTTGCCGACGACGACGAGAAGTTCTTCGACCAGAACGGCTACGAGTACGTGCCCGGCGCCGGTTTCGATAGGACCGACGAGAACGGCCACTGGCAGTTCCTGGCCTACGGCACCGGCACCCATCAGGCCTCCAGCGACTCGGCGGCCTTCAAGGTGCTGTTCTCCTATCGCGCCGAGATCGTGAGCTACCCGGACGAGGATGTCTGGGCGCCCACGCTGCAGCATATCGGCAAGACGGTCAACGACTGGATCAACTCCGACTTCGACGACGAGACCCAGGCCCTGAAGCCGAACGTGGAGGATGCCGCCAGCCATGCCGGCGACTACACCTTGCCGGCCACGGACAACCTGAACGAGGCCATGCGCAAGGCCGGCGACCTCATCGTGCTGACGCGTTTGGCCGACGAAAGCGAGTCCTCCACGACCTCCGGCGCCTACGCCACCTACGCCTCCCAGCCGGGCGGTTCCGAGGACGTGGAGTGCGAGCACGTGGATGAGGACACCGCCACGACGGCGGCCGACGGCCTGTGCGACAAGTGCGGCCTGTGCCTGCACGAGAAGGACGAGAACGGTCTGTGCACGGTTGAGGGATGCCAGCATATCGGCATGGAGTGCTGCGGCACGGCGACGCCGACCGAGCCCGGCGAGGACGAGGGCGACGGCGACGGCGACGAGGGCGATACGCCGGTCATCGACGTCACCAAGCCCGAGGGCGGGGACACCACTCAGCCGAGCGAGGGCGACGGCGGCGAGGTCGAGACCTTCACCACGCGGGTCATGGCTGCCAGCGCGGTTGACGCTCGGGCCGATACCAACACCAACACCGGCAACGGCATCTACAGCGACGACTACGTGACCGAGATGCTCGCCTGGATCGCCACAGCCACCCAGGACGATCTGGACAACATGGATCAGCAGCGCCACGACGCCATCTTCGGCAAGCACCAGAAGGACGCCGCCGGCAACCTGCTGTACCTGGAGACGACGATCGAGAACGGCAAGGAGGTGGAGAAGGTCGTCACCAACGAGACCAACGTCACCACCGGCGAGCCGAACCTGCCCTACTACGACAACACCGGCAGCCAGCGCCTCTACGAGGCCTACCAGGCCCGCGTGGCGTCGCTGGTCGGCGACAACCAGTGGTCCGACCTGAACTGGTTCAGCTCGCTGGCCCACGGCTACGGCCTGTTCCGCATCGCCCAGGCGCACATCGCCGGTGTGGTATGGCAGGACGACAACTACAACGGCATCCAGGACGCCGGCGAGAACGTGCGCATCCCGAACGTGCCGGTGAGCCTGAAGCGCTACTGGTTCGGCACCGATGCGACGGGCACCGGCTGGCATCTGGACGAGACGTTCAGCCAGACTACCGTGTCGGACGGCCAGGGCCACTGGATCTTCGACAACCTGGACGTCGCCGGCAAGCGCATGGTGGGCGGCAAGGAGACCACGGTGCTCTACGGTTTCGAGGTGACGGTGGACGACCTGCCGCGTGGCTACGGCGTCACCCATATGAACCGCGGGACTGCCACCACCGACTCCGACCTGAACGAGGACACCAAGCTCATCGAGCCGGGCGATCCGCAGGGCGGCCTCATCGTACTGGCCCAGCCTTCCGACCGTCGCGATCTGGTGGGCAACGGCGCCGCCTACATCCTGGGGCCGAATGGCACCGTGTGGGTGATCTCGCTGTCCGAGGATTCCGACTACAACGACACGGGCCTTGTGCCCTACGCGCTCGCGGCCATCGCCGGCGTGGTCTTCGACGACCCGGAGGCCGACGGCCTGCAGGATGACACGGCCGTTGCGGTGCCCGGGCAGAAGGTCTACCTCGACCGCATGGTCATCGACGTGGACGCCGTCGGCTTCAACGGCGCCTCCTACGCCCCCACGGCCCTCGCGGCCGTCGAGGGCCAGAAGGTGCGCTCCGAGGACGGCTGGGCCGAGGTGGCCTCCATGGAGACCGACGTCGACGGCGCCTACCGCTTCGACGGCCTGCCCATGGTGGACGGCAACGACAAGCCCTACCTGTACCGGGTGCGCTCCTACATGCCCGACGGCAAGGAGTGGGTGGCCATCAACGTCGGCTCCGACGAGAACAACGACTCCGACTGGGGCGAGGCGGCCAACTCCGTGGTCGGCGCCGGCGGCCGGGTCGGCATCACGCCGGCCATGTCGGTGCTCGGCGCGTTCCAAACGGTGCGCACGACGCCCAACGCCTACGGCCAGAAGTTCAACCTGCTGGTTCCCTACAACTGGGTGCCGGAGGACGGACGGTCGGTCGACCTCGGCATGACCGGCGACGCCGACGCGTGGCGCACCCTCGTGTTCACGACGCCGTGGGGCACCCGCCTGTTCTACGTGAAGCTCCCGCAGACCGGCGACGAGCTCCTGCCGTGGATGGTGGGGCTGGCCCTGGTCGCGGCCCTCGGCCTCGTTCTCGCCGTGGCCGCCCGCCGGCGCGACGATGACGACGAGGAGGAAGAAGAGACCCCTGAGGAGTAGGGGAGACCGCCGGGGCGGACGGAGCGCCCTCCGCCCCGGCACCTGAGACCTTTCCGAGTAGGCAGACTGCTTCGCGGAACCCTGATTACCCGCGAAGTCACCTGCCGAAGCCCGCCGGCTGCCGCCGCTTATGCGCGCGGCGGCAGCCGGCACATCATATATGCCATCTCCGATGAAGCAGACGGCCCCGCGGAATCCTGATTACCCGCGGGGCCACCTGCTATTTAGGGGTTGTGAAATCGGGGGAAGGGTCTTTCAAAAATCTGCGAGTCGATTATCATAGGCGTCATGTTTTCTCGCGAGCACATACTTTCGGCGTTCTCCGCCGCCGTTCCCATCATGCTGGGCTATGTGGCCATTGGCCTTCCCTGCGGCATTTTGGGGAACACCATCGGGCTGAATCCCTTGCAGGTGGCGCTTCTGTCCATCCTTCTGTACTCGGGCGCCGGCCAGTTCATGATTCCCAACATGTTCCTCGCCGGCTCTTCGGTGGCGGCCATCACGGCGTCGGTGTCCCTCGTGAACACGCGCCAGATGCTCTACGCCGCCTCCTTCGCGCCCCAGTGCGCTGCAAGCCCCCGTTGGCTTTCGGCCCTGTTCGCCGCATCGGTGACCGACGAGTCCTACGGCGTGAACACGGCGCGCTTCGCCGAGGGCAACTGGTCGGTGGACCGGGCGCTCATGGTGAACCTGTTCTCCCAGAGCTCCTGGACGATCTCGAACATCGTGGGCTGCGCGGTGGGGGCAGCTGTCGACATTCCCGTGCCCATCGCCGCCTTCGCCATGACGGCCATCTTCATCTGCCTGCTCGTCACCCAGAAGTTCACCTCCGCCAATATCGTCGCCATGATCGTGGCGATGCTCGGCGTGTACCTGTGCAAGGCGTTCGGCCTCACAGGTCCTGCCATCCTCATCGGCGCCATCGCCGGCGTTGTGTGCGCCCTGGCGTTCTCGGCGCTGTTCCCGCGCCGTCCCGTCACGGCAAGCGCTCCCGGTACTGATCCCGTAGGGGGCGACCTAGGTCGCCCCTCCACAAGCGAGGACGCCTCACCTCATGAGGACGGTGAGCGCCGATGAGCTGGGAGGAGTTCTGGTTCGTTCTCATCGGGTGCGTGCTGGCCATGTGGGCTTGCCGCGTCGTCCCGCTGTTTCTGCTGAAGGGCCGCGAGTTGCCCCCGCGCCTCGCCCAGGCCCTCGGCTTCATCCCGCCCGCGGCGTTCGCGGCGCTCGTGGCCAACGACCTTTTGAACCCCGGCATGTTCGATGCGGGCGTGTGGCCGGCGGCCATTCCGCTCGTGGCCGCCGTGGCCTCGGCGCTCGTGGCCGTGAAGACCAAGTCGCTTCTGTGGACCGCCGTGGCCGGCGTGGCCGTCTACGCGGCGCTCGCCTTCTTCGCGGTGTAGGGGAGGGTTGGCTGTGGGCGTGATCCGGTTTCTCGGGCAGCACAAGGGGGCGGTGGCGCTCGTCATGCTGCTTCTGCTCCTGAAGGCCGGCTGCGAGCTGGCCATCCCGGTGCTCACCTCGCAGATCGTGGACGTGGGCATCGCCCAGTCGGGCGTGGAGGACCTCGACGTCCTTGCGGGCTACAAGGCCGCCGGCGTCGATCTGTTCCCCATCCAGATGGCCTACCTCCTGCGCATCGGCGGCCTCATGCTGCTCGCCGCCGCCGGCTCCATGGTGCTCGATGTGGCCGCCGGCTTCGTGTCGGCCCGCACCGGCGCCAAGATCGGCCGCGATTTGCGCCGGCGCCTGTTCGCGCGGGTGGTGGCCTTCTCCGATGCCGAGATCAACCGGTTCTCGGCGGCCTCGCTCATCACGCGCGGCACCAACGATGTCACCCTCATCCAGAACGTGTGCACCATGGTGATGCGCATGGTGCTCTACGCTCCCATCCTCGCCATCGGCGGCGTGGTCATGGTCATGGTCACCAACCCCCAGCTGGGATGGATCGTCGTGCTCGCCGTGGCCGTGGTCTTTACGGTCATCGCCGTGCTGTTCCGTTTCACGCTGCCGCGGTTCAAAATCATGCAGACGCTCATCGATCGCGTGAACCTCGTGGCCCGCGAGATGCTGAACGGCCTGTCGGTGGTGCGCGCCTTCAACCGCGAGGGCTTCGAGGAGAACCGCTTCGACGCCGCCTCGCGCAAGCTGCGGGATACCCAGCTGTTCACCAACCGCGCCATGGCCTTCATGATGCCCACCATGATGCTCGTGATGAACCTCACCTCGGTGGCCATCGTGTGGTTCGGCGCTCAGGGCGTGGCCGCGGGAACCATGCAGACCGGCGACCTCATCGCGTTCATCACCTACGCCATGGTCATCATCATGGGCTGCCTCATCATGGGGATGGTGTCCATCATGCTGCCCCGCGCCGATGTGGCCGCCCAGCGCCTGAGCGAGGTGCTCGCGACCGAGCCCACCGTTCGCGATCCCGAGGCGCCGATTCATGTGCGGTCCGATGCCGCGTCGGGTGCGCGCATCGCCTTCAACGACGTCTCCTTCCGCTACACCGACGACGGCGACCCGGCGCTCTCCCATGTGTCGTTTGTCGCCGAGCCCGGCACGACGCTCGCCATCGTGGGCCCCACGGGCTCGGGCAAATCCACCATCGTGAAGCTCATCGAGCGCTTCTACGACCCGACGGCGGGCTCGGTCACCCTTGATGGCGTCGATCTGCGCGAGCTTTCCCAGGCCGACCTGCGGGCGAACCTCGGCTACGTTCCCCAGAAGGCCTTCCTGTTCGAAGGCACCGTGGAGAGCAACATCGCCTATGGCGACGAGGGCGCCGACGAGGTGGCCATTCGCGGCGCCCTGGAAGTGGCCTGCGCTCTGGATTTCGTGGAAGCGCGCGAGGGCGGCATGCTCGCCCCCATCGCCCAGGGAGGCGACAACGTCTCCGGCGGCCAGCGCCAGCGGCTGGCCATGGCCCGCGCCCTTGTGCGGCGCCCGCGGGCCTACCTGTTCGACGACTGCTTCTCGGCGCTCGATTACGCCACGGATGCCCGCGTGCGCGCCGCGCTGCCCGCCTGGGCCGCCGGCTCCACTGTGATCCTCGTGGCCCAGCGCATCTCCACCGTGCTTGCTGCCGATCGCATCGTGGTGCTCGACGAGGGCCGCGTCGCCGGCGTGGGCACCCACCGCGAACTCATGGAAACCTGCCCCGCCTACCAAGAGATCGCCTTGTCGCAGCTTACCGAGGAAGAACTGGCTGACCCCATCCCCGTAGGGGGCGACCTCGGTCGCCCCTCGTCAAGCGAGATTGATCCGCTTGGGGAGGGCGAACCAAGGTTCGCCCCTACGGAGGGGAAGACGGAAGAAGAGGCTGCCGAAGGGGGTGCGCGATGAGCGGGCATCCCTCTTTCATCCCCAAGGGCGGCGGTCACGGGCGCGGCCCCGGCGGCCACGGGCACGGCCCCGGCGGCCACGGCCCGGCGGCCCGCATGATGGGCGGCGAGAAGGCGCTGGCCTTCGGCCCCACCATGAGGCGCATGCTCTCCTTTATGGGCCAGTTCAAGGGCCGGCTTCTGCTCGTGCTCCTGTTCGCCGTGGCCTCCACCGCGTTCTCCATCGTGGGTCCGAAGGTGCTCTCCGAGGCCACCACGGTGCTCTTCGACGGCGCTGTGGCCTCTGCAGCCGGCACCGGCTCGATCGATTTCGACGCCATCGGCCGCATCCTTCTGGCGACGTTGGCCCTGTACCTGCTGTCGGCGGCGTGCTCGTGGGTGCAGTCCTGGGTCATGAGCTACATCTCGCAGCAGACGTGCTACCGGCTGCGCGACGCCATTGCGAAAAAGATCGACCGCGTGCCCTTCGGATATTTCGAGAAGACCTCCACCGGCGACACCCTCTCGCGCATCACCAACGACGTGGACACCCTGGGCCAGAGCCTCAACCAGGGCATCACCCAGGCCATCACGTCGGCAGTCACGGTGGTGGGCGTGCTTGTCATGATGCTCTCCATCAACTGGATCATGACGCTCGTGGCCCTGGTCATGGTGCCGGTCTCCATGGCGCTCGTGGCGGTGGTGGTGAGGCTCTCCCAGAAGCACTTCGTGGCCCAGCAGCGCCTGCTCGGCGCGCTGAACGGCCGCGTGGAGGAGACGTTCTCGGGCCATGCCGTCGTGCGCGCCTTCGGGCGGGAGGACGAGACCGTGCGCGCCTACGAGGCCGACAACGAGGCGCTGTACAACGCCGGCTGGAAGGCGCAGTTCCTCTCGGGCCTCATGATGCCGGTGCTCGGGTTCGTGGGGAATCTGGGGTACGTGGCCGTCGCCGTCACCGGGGCGTTCTTCGCCGTGGCAGGCACCATCACCGTGGGCGACATCCAGGCCTTCGTCCAGTACGTGAAGAACTTCACGCAGCCCATCACCCAGCTGGCCCAGATCTCCAACGTGCTGCAGTCCCTGGCCGCGGCGGCCGAGCGCATCTTCGCCTTCCTCGATCTGCCCGAGGTGCCGAAAGAGGCCTCCGCCGTGGATCCCGCGGCGCTTTCCACCGACGTGGAATTCGACGGCGTGCGCTTCGGCTACACGCCCGATGCGCCCGTCATCCGCAACTTCTCCGCCACGGTGGCCGCCGGGCGCACCGTGGCCATCGTCGGCCCCACGGGCGCCGGCAAGACCACCATGGTGAAGCTGCTCATGCGCTTCTACGACGTGGACGCGGGCGCCATCCGCATCGGCGGCGCCGACATCCGCGAGCTTTCCCGCCCCGATGTGCGGAATCTGTTCGCCATGGTGCTGCAGGATACGTGGCTGTTCTCCGGCACCGTGCGCGAGAACATCCGCTACGGGCGGCTTAATGCCACCGATGGGGACGTGGAAGCGGCCGCGCGCGAGGCCTGCGCCGACCATTTCATCCGCATGCTGCCCGGCGGTTACGACTTCGAGATCAACGAGGACGCGAGCAACTTGAGCCAGGGCCAGCGCCAGCTCATCACCATCGCCCGGGCCCTTCTGGCCGACCGCCGCATGCTCATTCTGGACGAGGCCACCTCTTCGGTGGACACGCGCACCGAGCTGCGCATCCAAGAGGCCATGGACCGGCTCATGGCGGGACGCACGTCGTTTGTCATCGCGCATAGGCTCTCCACCATCCGCGCGGCCGATCTCATCTTGGTCATGCGCGACGGCGACATCGTGGAGCAGGGCAGCCACGAGGAGCTGCTCGCTGCGGGCGGCTTCTACGCCGAGCTGTACAACTCCCAATTCGCCTCCTGCAACGACCGCTTCGAGGAGTAGCCTCTCTTTCCTCCCGTAACCTCTTCGTAGACGCCGGCCCATCCGTAGGGGCAGATCTTGGTCTGCCCTCCTCAAGCGAGGCCACCGCACCTGAACAGGAACGATCAAGATCGCCTCTTGCGGGAACAGGCGCGAAGCCGTTCTTCGGCGAGGCGGCTCCATTCCTTCAATTCCGTAAAAGTTTCCTGCAGAAACGTCGCAGGACGGGCGGGGTCGTGCCGGGTCGGCTATCATAGGCGAGGCAAATTTTGACGAACCTGACCGCACAGCTGGAGGACGAGCGAGTGATTATGCCCCAGGCGAGCACCTATGTGAGAATTCCCGACGACGCGGCTTTTCGCGGCGAGACCGGGCCACTTCCCGCCGGGGTGCGCCGCGTGACCCCCGACGCCTTGGGCGCCATCCGACTCATGGACGGGCCGATTGCGCGCAACGCCGAGGGAAAAGTCCAGGTGGCGGCCTTCGATTTCGACGGCACGTGCATCCAGGGCAACTCGCCGGTCATGCTCGTCCGCTACCTGGTGCGCCGGCGCATGCTGTCACCCTCGGTGGTGGCCCGCATTCTCAGTTGGGCCTTCGCCTACAAGACGCGCCTGCCCCAGAACGAGGCCTGGGTGCGGGGGCTAGTGTTCCGCGCGTTCGCGGGGCGGCCGGTCGCGGAGGTGAACGGGTTTCTGCGCGACTTCTACGACCAGGTCATCGACCGGCGTTTCCGCGCCGATGCCGAGGCCGAGATGGCGGCCCACGAGGCGGCGGGGCATGCCGTGGTGTGCGTGTCGGCCACCTTCGAGCCCATCATCGCCGCGGCCATGGAGCGCCGCCCCATCCAGTACGCCATCGCCACGCGCATGAGGGTCGACTTCCAGGGCAACTATACCGACGAGGTGGAGGGCGAGCCCATCGAGGGCCCCGAGAAGGTGGTGGTGCTCCGTCGCCTGTGCGACGAGCTGTTCGGCGCGGACGGCTGGGAGCTCGCCTGGGCCTACGGCGACCATCATTCCGATAGGGCCATGCTGGCCGCTGCGAAGAGCGCCTACGCGGTCACGCCGGATCGGCCCCTTACGCGCACGGCCAACGCCCAGGGCTACGATATCTTGGAATGGTAGGGCGCGCGAGGATAGTTGCGAAGCGGCGATGGCGGCGATCGCGCGGCGGCAGCGGCGATGGTGCGCGGTAGCGGGGCGCAATGGTGGCGCGGCGGCCGATAAATTTTCTCCCGCGAAATACGAAAATACTCTTGGCAATCGTACTTATGTACGATAAAATGGCGGCAGAACACGATCGGGGCCCTGAAAGCCCCCAGCATTTGAGAGGTAACGGCCATGTTAGAGAATATCAACACGTCCCCTAATTCCCGCGACGATGGCGCGGGCACTCCGGAAAACTACCTGTCTCGCGCAGTGGCCGCCTGCGAGGCCGGCGACGCGCGCCTCGGGCTCCATCTGTACCTGGCCGCCTTCGAGCAGGCCGCCGAGCAAAGCGACGCCCCCTCCGAGGACGCTATCATGGGTCTCAAGCAGGCATGGCGCGTGGCCTGCTCCACCAAGGAGCGCGCTCTGGCCGAGTACATTTTCGAGCGGCTCGAGCCCTACCTGTCCGATGACGAGGTGCAGGCCTGCGTGGAGCAGCTGCAGGTGCTCGCCATGGAGCGCCTCGAGGGCATCGGTCTTTCCGGCGATGATCTCATGGAAATGACGGAGGCCCTTTCCGGCGACTTCATGGAAATGGTGGGGCCGATGATGGCCGCCGCCGTTCACGGCGAGGACGCGGCCATGGCCCAGGCCGAGGCGCTGGCAGCGCCGTCGGGGGCCGCTCCGGCGGGGGAGGAGGCCTCCCAGCCCGTCGATATCTTCTCCTACGACAGCATCTCCGGCTACGGCGCCGCCGTGGCGCGCATGCGCTCTTTGGGCGTGGGCCTGGCCGGCACTCCCGAGTTCGACGATTTCGTCGCCATGCTGAACTCCCGCCACGGGCTGGACGCCATGCCAGTCGTCGACAGCCTTCTGTTCTGCTCGCCGGCCCGGGAGGATGCGAGCCGCTTCATGCTGGCCACGGTGGGAGAGCTGGGACTACCGGCCATCCGCATGCGCATGGAGGAGACCTTCCAAGGCGTGCCCATGCTCTGCGTCAGCGCCCAGGCCACCGATGCCGAGAAGCTCGCCAGCCTGCGCCACGGCTTTGCGGGCCCGGGCATCCTGGTGCTGGAGGATCTCGATCTGTGGGGAGCGCCGGTCATCGATGCCGCCGACGACATGGCGGGCTTCTTCATGGCCGCCATGTCCCGGGGCGCACGGGAGGCGGTGAACCTCATCCGCCAGGCGGTGGAGAACCCCGACGTCTACGTGCTGGCCTCCGCCTCGTCGCTCGAGGCCATCGATCCGTTCTTCGCGGAGCTTCTGTTCCCCCTCACCTGCGTCGATATCGACTATCCCACCGCTGAGGAGCGCGCCGACATTTGGATGGATATCGCCCGCGACCACCCCTCCATCCGATCGGTGAGCCGCGACGAGCTGGTGCGCCTTTCGGCGAACCTGCCGCGCTACGACATCTACATGGCGGCCCGCGAGGCCATCGAGGAAGCCTACAAGCAGGGCCTTGTGGAACGCCGCTACATTCCGGTGTCCCGCGAGAACCTTTTCGACAAGCTCGCCGCCTACCAGCCGCTCGATTCCGCCGAGTACGCCGAGCTCGAGCGCCTCGTCGTCTCCGACTTCTCCGCCTCCTTGGGCGATTTGAACGACTTGGTGGGATAGCCGAGGGTGCGCAAGTGAACGAGAAGGAGCGAAGTCTCAGACCTCGCTCCTTTTGTCTGCGGCAAAGTGCAGCCAGGGGCGGGCGAATGGCTGCGCATTAGGGCGACGCGACGCTTTCCAGAAGGGCGGCTGTCGCGCGAATTGGTCGCGTTTTCGCTGACGCATCGTAACGTCGATCGTTTTCTTCTGGGTTGTTTGCATGGAATGCGAAAGGGAGGTGTCATTATTGATGAGCAAGGGCGATGGGCGAAACAGCTGTTGGATCGAGAAGGGCGTCTCTCTCGATGACTTCGTGGCCGCGATGCTCGCCCGCGGCGACGAGCTGTACCGCGACCTGCCCTGGCGCCACGTGGACGACCCCTACGCGGTGCTCGTCTCGGAGATCATGCTGCAGCAGACCCAGGTGGCGCGCGTCGGCCGCTTCTGGGAGCGGTTCTTGTCGGCGTTTCCCACGGTGGATGCCCTGGCGGCCGCCGCTGTGCCCGATGTGCTCGAGCTGTGGCAGGGCCTCGGTTACAACCGTCGCGCCCTGGCGCTCAAGCGCACGGCCGACAGGTGCGCCGCCGAGGGGGCCGGTCGGCTTCCGGAGACCTACGAAGGGTTGCTGGCGCTGCCCGGCATCGGTCCGGCCACAGCGGCGGGGGTGGTGGCCTTCGCCTATCAGCGGCCGGCCGTCTATCTGGAGACCAACGTGCGCTCGGTGTTCTTGCACGAGCTCTTTCCCGAAGAGGAGGCCGTAAGCGACAAGGTGCTTCTGCCCCTGGTCGAGGCCGCCGCTTTCCACCCGGCTGCCGCAGCCGACCCGCGCCGCTGGTACTACGGCCTGCTCGACTACGGCGCGCATCTGAAGGCCACGGTGCCGAACCCCTCCCGGCGCAGCGCCGGCCACAGCCGCCAGTCGGCCTTCGAAGGCTCCCGCCGCCAGAAGCGGGCCTGGATCACCCGCCGCGTGCTCGCCGCTCCCGAGGGCGTTTCCCGCGCGGCCGTGCTCGCCGACCTGAACGCGGCCGAGCTTGCTAGCGGTCGTCCCGAGGTGGATCCGCCGCTCTTCGATTCCATCGTCGCCGACCTCCTTACCGAGGGCTTCTTCCGCGAGGAAAACGATACGTTGACCCCCTGAGGGAAGAAAGGGTTTGCTGTGGGTTTCATCGAGTTGTTCCTGACGGGTGTCGGGCTTTCCATGGACGCCTTCGCCGTGGCCATCTGCAAAGGTCTCGGCATGCGGAAGATACGTTGGCGCGATGCGCTGGTGATCGCCCTGTTCTTTGGCGGCTTTCAGGCGCTCATGCCGCTTATCGGTTGGGCGGCAGGCTCGCTGTTCGCCAGCACCATCACCGCCGTCGACCACTGGATTGCTTTCGGGCTTCTCGCCTTCATCGGCGGCAAGATGCTCTGGGACGCCTTCCACGAGGAGGACTCCCCGTGCGTGTGCGGGCGCGATTGCGCGACGTGCCCGCGCCGCGGAGGCGCCGATTGCGACGATCCCGAGGCGGCGCGGCAGGCGCCGATCGCCCCGCCCCTCGATTATCGCGAGCTTGTCATGCTCGCCATTGCCACGAGCATCGACGCTTTGGCCGTGGGCATCACCTTCGCCTTCCTCGGTGTGAGCATCTGGGTCGCCATCGCGATCATCGGTGTCACCACTTTCGTGCTGTCGCTTGTCGGCGTCGTGGTCGGCAACCAGTTCGGCTCGCGTTTCGAGAAGCCCACCACCATCGCCGGCGGCATCGTCCTCATCCTCATCGGTCTGAAAATCCTCATCGAGCACCTCACCGGCTAACGCGTCCCTGCGTGTCGCGGCCCTAGCCGACCGGTGCGCTCTCGCAGCTGTCCGATCCCCGCAGTCGCCCAATTGCCCTCACCAGCCGACGCGTCCGATCCTGCACTTTTTAAAATCCGCAGGTGAATGCCGCTTCGACTCCGAAATGGTCGACTTGCTGAGGGGAAATCCCTCGAAAATGCCACTTTAACCTAGAAATGGCCAGAAAGATAGGAGGGGGATGAGCCATTTCGGGGTCGAAGTGGCATCTACCTGCCATGTTTCCGATACGTACCCGCTTGCATTCGTTCTCGGCGATTGACGCGATGCATACTTGTCGAATTCCGAAACTTACCTCCAGAACTCCGCAATCGAATCGGGTGCAAGAAGCAACCTGCGAAGCTGCATTCGGCTATCTCGGCAATGCGCCGTCTCCGGACGGCTTCGCACGCCAAGTTCACGGCGGACGTTATCTGCGAATTGGGAAAACAGTGCGGCGGAAGAAACGATGGAACGATTGGCGATCATGACGCGATAGCCGATGGACTCGAGATCGTTACGCCTCCGGGCGTCATGCTCTGTCTTTTTCGGCGTGCTGTGGTGCTTGAAGCTGTCGTATTCGACGATGAGCTGCTTGTCGGGCCAGAATAAATCCGGGTAGAAATTGTGCTGGGCGACAAGGTGCGCTTCGCGGGACTTGGGCGCGATCGGTTGGTTGGCAACGGGCTTGGGGAGGCCGTAGCCTCCAAGCTTGCGGGGCAGGCAGAGAAACAGGTAGAGAATGGTCTCATAGGGGGAGCCTAGGTGGTCGATGGCGAGATCGATGGCCCTGAGCGCCTTCGATGCTCCACGAATTTGTTGATGAGCGTGAAGGAACGCACGCATCTCTCGCAACGATGTGAGCGGTACTGCCGAGGTGACAACGTCTTCGGGTTTGGAGGCGAAGCGGTAGTTGCCGCTCAGGGCGCATGCGAGCTCAGTGAGTTGCGCGAGAGGCAGCTCGCCGGCGAACTGCGCCAGGCACATTGCCGGTGAAACTGTGGCAAGCTTAGGGGCAATTCCCCATACCGTGCCTTTGTTGCCGAGTTGGCGATCGATGTGGGAAACGCAGCGCAAGACGCGGCAGCGCTCGGATGGAGACCCGACGGCAATGTGAAGCGGTTCGGTGAAGAAGCTTCCTCGATTCAGCCAGAAATCAACGTCCTTCGCCGCAACGCCGACGGCGCCCTTCTTGGACTTGAGCGTCCGGTCGTAGCATGTGGGCGCAGCATTGGTTTCGGCCATATGTGACCATAGTTCAAGGGAGCTTTTATGTGCTAGCGTGCATTCCATGAGCCCACGATACCAGGTCTCAATTCCGTGTCAATACGATTTGAAATAATGTGCAAAACTCTTGGTAAATCGGGAATTTAACGAGACATCAATGCGGTTTCAACGCGAATTTGGCGAGAATGAGAGTAGACGAGATGACGAAAGAGTGGAAAGTCGTTTCGAGATGGTGGATAACGTACCCTGAAGGATGCTTTGCCGGAAAAGCATCCCGGAAACGCTTTGTTGATGCTGTCGTGTTCGCCCAAGGCTCAGCAACCGAAGAGCACGTGAAAGAGATCGGAACGGGGCTGTTTCAAAGCCGTTCGGGCGCCGACGCGCTATGATGATCGCAGACAACACGCGACGTCGCGTTCTGGCATGCAGCATCGCGAGCGACGTGCGACGCGGCTCGCGATTAGTGGCGCAGTGATTGGCGCGCGACATCGCAAATGACGCACAACAGATTGGTTTAACATGAGCTACGAGAACTCCATCGCTTTTTTGGGTCCTGCCGGAACGTACTGCAACGAAGCGGCTTTGCGTTTCGCCGCCCGTCTCGGCATCGACGACCCCGATCTGGTGGAGTGCGCTTCTTTCGACGAGGTTTTCGATTGCGTCGACGATGGGACGGTGCGCTTCGGCGTCGTCGGCAAGGAGAATTCGCTGGAAGGTCCCGTCACGGCGACGCTCGACAACTTCGCCTTCCGCACCGACTCGGTTATCCTGGCCGAGGAGGTGATCGATGTGCGCCATTGTCTGGCGATGCATCCCGAGGCCGCTCGATCCGACATTCGCAGGATCGCCTCCCATCCGCAGGGCATCGCGCAGTGCCGCCGCTTTCTGGCGGAGCATTTTAAGGGCGTTTCAACGCTTTCCGTGGCCTCAACGGCCGAAAGCGCGCGGATGGCGGCCGGCGATCTTGCCACGGCGGGCATCTGCAACCCCCTTGCCGCTCGGTTGCACGGCGCGCGCGTGGTCGCGGAGTCGATACAGGACAACCCCGAGAACCAGACCGCTTTCGCATTGGTGGGTCGCCTGGTCGATGCCGAGCTTTTGCGGGGTTCGCGCTACAAGACGTCGCTGGCGCTCTTTTTGCGCGCGGACAAGCCCGGTGCCCTACAGATGATTCTTTCCGAATTCGCCTACGCGGGCATCAACCTGACGATGCTGCAGTCGCGTCCGACAAAAAAGCAGCTGGGAGATTACATGTTCTTCGTTGAGCTTGACGGGTCAATGCATGATATCGACGTTCAGACTGCCCTCGATTGCCTGCGGCTGAAGTTGCGCGAGGTTAAGGTGCTCGGCAGCTATCCGGTGGAGTAACGAGCGATCGCCTCGGTTTGTCGGCGACGGGTCGTTAGTCGCGCAAGGTGCTTTCACCGTCGATGTGCGGTAGCCGGGCGGCTGTTCCCGCTCTCTGTTTCGAGCAAGTGGTCGGTAGATGCCACTTCGACCCCGAAATGGACGGGAGCCCACCTTCCTTTTTGGCCATTTCTAGGTCGAAGTGGCATTTTCGCGTGCTTTTTCTTTGGCCCGTCGACCATTTCTGGGTCGAAGTGGCATCTACGCGGCAAATACCGAAGACGAGAGAGCGGGCGACCCGCGATTCTTTCGTGCGGCAAAGCGGAGTTGCGGCTGAGGGCGCTATCGCAAGCGGCATGTCTTGGTCGCGCAGTCGTCTGCCGCCGCTAGCGAATTCGGGCATGCAAGGGGATTGCGGCCGACAGCTCGCCAGAGCCGCGCGAGCAGGGCCTTCCCGCCGACGGCGCAAATCGGGCGCGAACGGCGCGGCGCCGAAAATGCCTTGTTACCAGCAGGGGAGCGCGTAACATTTTCTCGCCGCTGGTAGATGATTTGACCGTTTGTGACCCATTGTGCAGCTTTTGTGGCGATCGAACGGATAATCTAACGCCTGCATGTAAGAGAGACGAGACACCTATAAGGAGGTGTACGCATGGAAAATCAGGCAACGATGTCAGACTTTGACAGCATCCTTGCCTCGCGTGGCGTTACCCGTCGCAGCTTCATGAAGCTGTGCGCCGGCATCGCCGCCGCAGCCGGGCTCTCCCAGCTCGCGGTTCCGCGCGTGGCGCAAGCTCTGGAAGAGTCTGTTATCGGCGCGACGTCCGGCAACCTGTATCCGGTCATCTGGATCGAGGGTGCTTCCTGCACCGGTTGCACGGAGTCCTTCGCCCAGGTGGAGACTCCCGATGTCGCATCGGTCGTGCTCGACATGATCTCCCTGAACTACTCGGAGACCCTGTCGGCCGCCGCTGGCCACTCCATGGAGGAGGCCAAGGCCCAGACCATCGCGGCAGGCAACTACATTCTCATCTACGAGGGCGCCGTGCTCGAGGCCTTCGACGGCAACGCTCTGCGCGTGGCCGGCGAGACCGGCATCACGGCCCTTGTGGAGGCTGCCGAGTCGGCCAACGCCGTTGTGGCGGTCGGCTCCTGCGCCGTGAACGGCGGCTGGATGGCCGCTGCCCCCAACCCGGCCCAGGCCCTTGGCGTCCAGCAGTACCTGAAGAAGGTCGGCGTCGCCACGCCGGTCGTCAACGTTCCGGGCTGCCCCGTGAACCCCGAGTGGGTCATGTCCGTGCTCGTGGACGTCGTGGTCATGAAGGACATGGACCTGCTGGTGAACCGTCTGAACGAGTTCAACATGCCGGGCGATCTGTTCAACCAGACCATCCATGACAACTGCGAGCGTCGCGGCCACTTCGAGAATGGCGAGTTCGTCTACGAATTCGGCTCGAAGGAAGAGGAGATGGGCTACTGCCTGTATCCCGTCGGCTGCAAGGGCCCGCAGACCCGCGCCCTGTGCGGCGTCACGCTGTGGAACAACCGCCGCAGCTGGTGCGTGCAGTCCGGCGCCCCCTGCATCGGCTGCTGCGAGGCCAACCCGAACAACCCGGGCGACAACTGGGCCGAGGTGAACACCCCGTTCTACAAGCGCATGCGCGACCTGCGCATCGGTCCTCTGAGCCTGCAGCCCACCACCATCGCCGTGACCATCACCGGCATCGTGGCGGCGGCGCTCGTGGTGCACGGCTTCGGCATGAAGCTCTCCGGCCGCATGGACGGCGGCGCTCCGTTCGAGAAGATCCGCAAGTGGGATGCCAAGCATCCCGACCAGGAGATCGGCACCTACGCCGACCCGGTCGCCGGCGGCCCGGTTCTCGACGACGAGCTGCTGCAGAAGAACGCCGAACCCCGTAACAACGATTAAGAAGGAGGTGAGCTGACTTGACACGTTCTGTTATTGATCCCATTACCCGTATCGAGGGCCATCTCCGCGTCGAGATGGAGGTCGAGAACGGCGTGGTCGCCGACGCCTGGGTGTCCGGCGGCTGCTTCCGCGGCATGGAGCTCGTCGTGCAGAACCGCACCCCCGAGGATGCGGCCCAAATCGTCGAGCGCATCTGCGGCGTGTGCCCCGTTTCGCACGCGCATGCCTCCTCGATCGCCGGTGACAAGGCCTACGGCATCACCATTTCGAACAACGCCCGCATCGTGCGTAACCTGCTGGAGGGCGCTCAGTTCCTGCACAGCCATATCCTGTGGCTGTACAACCTGGCGGCTCTCGATTACGTGAACCCGCTGAATGCGCTTCAGGCCAACGTCGACGACGCCTACGCCGTGGCCCTGGAGAACGGCCTGGCGCTGCACTCCGACCTCAACCAGCTCTACGAGAAGCTGGCGGCCTTTGCCGACAACGGCCAGCTGTCCATCTTCTCGGGCAACTGGTTCGACGCCGACGGCGGCGAGGCCTACGTCGACAACCCTGAGGCGAACCTGATCCTCACCTCCCATTACCTGGAGGCCCTGAAGATGCAGGCCCGCTCCTCCGAGATGGCGGCGCTGCTCGGCGGCAAGATGCCCCACGTCATGACCTCCATTCCCGGCGGCAACATGTGGGTGCCCACCGAGAGCAAGCTCGACGATCTGCTCGCCATGGCCACCGAGGTCCGCGACTGGGTCAACGACACCGTCCTCGCCGACACCGTGATGCTCGCCAAGCTCTATCCCGAGGTGCTCACCTTCGGCAAGGGCTGCGGCCGCTACATCGCCTGGGGCGTCTTTGAAGGCCCCGACTGGCCCTACGGCGACAACTACACCGAGCAGATGCTCAACCGCTACCTGCCCATGGCCGTCCTGGACGAGCAGTTCCAGGCGTCGGACGTGCAGGAGAACCTCATCACCGAGTACATGGGCCGTTCCTGGTACAAGGGCAGCGAGACCTACACCTCGCCGTACTTCGTCACCGATCCGGACTTCACCGAGTACAACGTCGACGACCGCTACAGCTGGGTGAAGGCCCCCGCCTACGACGGCAAGCCCATGGAGGCCGGCTCCATGGCCCGCATCTTCGCGGCCTACGTGCGCGGCGTGCCCTTCATCAAGGAGCAGGTCGACGCCGTTCTCGGCATCCTCGGCGCCAAGCCGGGCGACCTGGCCGCCTTCCAGTCCACCCTGGGACGCACCGCCATCCGCCAGATCGAGACCATCTACATCGCCAACCTCATGGTGGAATGGGTCAACGAGCTCGCCGAGGCCATTAAGGGCGGCGACTCCGAGTACTTCCGCGAGCCTGCCCGTCTCACCGGCGAGGGCACGGGCTTCTGGGAGGCCCCCCGCGGCGCGCTCTACCACTCCGAGAAGGTGGTCGACGGTAAGATCGAGGGCTACCAGATCATCATCCCGTCCACGTGGAACCTGGCTCCCATCAACGGCGACGGCGAGCACGGCCCGCTCGAGCAGGCGCTCATCGGCGTTCCGGTGGCCGACATCGAGAAGCCCATCAACGCCCTGCGCACGGTTCACTCCTTCGACCCCTGCACCGCTTGCGCCGTGCATGTCACGGAGCGCGGTACCGGCAAGCACTTCGAGACCGTCACCAGCCCTTGGGGGGTGAAGTAAGATGGCCCATCTCGCTCACTACAAAGAGGCCCACCCTCTTATCTTCGTGGTGACCCACTGGATCAACCTGATCGCCATGGTCATGCTCATCCTGTCGGGCATCATCATCCACTTCCCGGTGCTGCCGTTCCTCACGGGCATCGCCCGCGGCTGCCATCTGTTCTTCGGTTTCGTGCTGTTCATCAACTGCGTGGCCCGCGTCATCATGGCCTTCTTCGTGAAGACCGCGCCGACCGGCGGCACGCGCCAGCAGGTGACCGACTTCAAGACCTGGCTGCCCCAGAAGGACAACCGTCATCAGGCCCTGGAGTGGATCAAGTACTACCTGTTCCTGAAGAAGGATCATCCCCTGGGCGCCAAGCTCGGCGTGCCGCAGAAGATCAGCTACCTCTTGATCCCGATCCTCATCGTGCTGATGTTCTGGACGGGGCTCTGCCTGTGGGGCGTGACCATGAACGTGCCCGTGTTCGCCGCGACGACGAACCTCGTGGGCGGTCTCATGTCCATGCGCATCATCCACTACTTCGGCATGTACGTGTTCATCATCTTCATGTTCATCCATATCTACCTGGTCAATGTTGAGGGCTTCGCCCCCACCAAGCTCATGTTCATTCGCAAGGAGCATGGCGGCCTGGTGTACGACCCCGACCTGCACAACATCGTTGGGGAGGACGCCGACCTCCACTAAGGGTCGCGCGCGCCGAAGTCGAAAGGGCGGTCTCGCAAGGGGCCGCCCTTTTTGTTGCGAGTCTTCCATTGGCGGGCCACGGGGTAGTGCTCAGTCGCTCAGACAGTCCTCGCTTTGGAGAACAGGACATTGAGTCCTGTTCTCGTCGCTGCGGAACTCGCTTGGTGAGCACCACCCCGTGTCCCTTTGCAAGTTAAACGCAATCGAGTGCAAGTTAAGAGGAGACGCAGCCGAGATAGTTGCTTGACCAAACGTTCCGAACCGTCAACAAGAGGAAGCAAACTTGCCGGGGTTGCGTTATGATTAACGGCAACTCTGTACACTTACCGACTGCAGGCGGAAAGGACCCGTTTCGTGCGGAATGTTCTGAAGATACTCAAGCGCGATCTTCTGCGTCTTTTGAAAACGCCGCAGGCGCTCGTGGTCGTGTTCGCCCTCATGGTGATTCCCTCGCTGTACACCTGGTACAACGTCATCGGGTTCTGGAACCCCTACGACAACACCGGCAACCTCACGGTCTGCGTGGTGAACCAGGACGCGGGCGGTTCCTCCGAGCTCACCGGCGAGCTGAACGTGGGGGAGCGCATCGTGGACCAGCTGCATGAGAACAACCAGCTGCACTGGGAATTCACCGACTACGACGCGGCCATGAACGAGCTGAAGAGCGGACGCGCCTACGCGGCCTATGTCATCCCCGAGCATTTCACCGCCGATCTGCTCACCATCACCACCGGAAGCTTCACGCAGCCCAAGATCGAGTACTACGTGAACGAGAAATCGGGCCCGGTGGCGCCCAAGATCACCGACACGGGCGCCACAACCTTGGACGAGACCATCAACTCCACCTTCGTCGCCACCGTAAGCGACGTGGTCGTCAAGACCATCGACGAGAAGGTGAACGAGGGGCGCGAGAGCACCAAGGAGATGCAGTCGAAGGCCGCGCAGAAGATATCGGAGGCCGTCGCCGCCACCG
The DNA here is from genome assembly GCF_009755265.1 of Adlercreutzia rubneri. Classification (NCBI taxonomy): domain Bacteria; kingdom Bacillati; phylum Actinomycetota; class Coriobacteriia; order Eggerthellales; family Eggerthellaceae; genus Adlercreutzia; species Adlercreutzia rubneri. The sequence goes on from NZ_WPOO01000010.1 coordinate 74,553, forward strand.
GCGAGGTGCGCCGCGTGCTCGCCGATTTGGGGGATGCGTCGAAGGCGGCCAAGGACAAGGCTGCCTCGGCCAAAGAGACGCTCTCCGAAGCGAGTGCCGGCATCGACGCGGCCGATAAGTCCTTAGGCCAGATGGGGGAGACCGCGACGGCCATGCAGAAGACCTTGAGCGACTTCTCCGCCTTCGCGCTGCCGGCCGTCACCGCCGGCCTCGACGACATCACCCAGGCGTCGAACGACGCCACCTCGGCCGCCGCGCGCCTCACCGCCGCCTTCGGCGAGGCCCAGGGAGGCATCCAGGCGGCGCTGGCCCAGGGAAGCGCCGCCGTGCAGGAGAGCGGCCAGCTGGCGTCCTCTGTGCGCGCGGCGGCGGGCTCCCTTCCCGCCGGCAGCAGCGAGCGCGCCGCCCTGGAGGCTCTGGCCGACTCCCTGGACGAGCGGACCCGGGCGGCCTCGACGGCCCTGGACGCGCTGACGGTCGCCAACGACCGCGCGCAGTCCTCGGCGGCCGCGCTCTCCGACGCGGCATCGGCCCTTGATGGCGCGGTGCGCCAGGCGACCAGCGGCGCGTCGGCCTATTCCACGACGTTGTTCGGCACCACGCTACCCGCCGTGAACGACGCGCTGGACGCGCTGGCCGAAACTTCGTCGGCCCTTTCCGGGGCCCTTGAGACCCAGCGGCTCCTCGTGGCCCAGACCGGGCTCGTCATCGACCAGCTGGACGCCACCATGGACACGGCCGCCTCAACGGTGGCCGAGACCGACCGGCTCTTCGCCGGCCTGGAAAGCGAGCTGGGCATCGTCTACAACGACGTGCTCGCCTTCGGCACCTCCGACGCGCTTTCCCGGCTCGTAGGCGAGGGCGGTCTTGACGCCGACAAGATCGCGGCGTTTATGGCGTCGCCCACCGAGGTGGTCACCGAGCAGCTCTATCCGCTGAACGCCTACGGCAGCGCCATGGCGCCCTTGTTCATGAACCTCACGTTCTGGATCGGCGCCTTCATGCTGCTCGTCATCATGCGCCAGGAGGCGGACGGCGAGGGCATCCCCGGCCTGACCCTGGCCCAGCGCTATTGGGGCCGGTATTTGTTCCTTGCGGCCATCGCCGTGATGCAGGCGGTCATCTGCTGTGTCGGGGTGCTCGCGCTCGGCGTGCAAACCGTCTCGGCGCCGGCGCTCATCTTCGCCGCGGCGCTGGCGTCGCTTGCCTACCTCTCCATCATCTACGCCTTCTCCGTCACGCTGCAGCATATCGGCAAGGGCATCTGCGTCGTTCTCGTGTTCGCCCAGATCCCCGGCGCCACGGGCCTCTATCCGATTGAGATGACCTCGCCGTTCTTCCAATCCATCTACCCGCTGTTCCCCTTCACCTACGGCATCGGGGCCATGCGCGAGGCCATCTGCGGCTTCTACGGCGGCCAGTACGTCTCCGACCTGCTCGTGCTAGCGCTGTTCCTCGTGCTGTTCATGGCGCTCGGGCTCCTCATCCGCCCCCTCATGGCGAACGTGAACCGCATGGTGGCCCGCCAGGTGCGCGACGGCGGCCTGTTCAACGGCGAGGACGTCGACATCCCCGTGCGCCCCTACCGCATCTCCCAGATCATGCGGGCGCTCTCCGACAAGGACACCTACGCCACGGCCTTGCAGCAGCGCTACGCGACGTTCAACCGCTGGTATCCGCAGCTCATGAAGGGCGCGCTCGTTTTGGGCGTGGCGGTGCCGGTGGTCCTTGCGGTCATCTTCGCCCTGACGCCGACTGAGAAGGTGTGGCTGCTCACGGGCTGGCTCATTTGGATCATCGTCATTTTCGTGGCGCTCGTGGTCATCGAGAGCCTGCGCTTCAGCTTCGAGCGGCAGCTGAAGCTGGAGAGCCTCTCCGACGCGAGCCTGATCGACCTGTACGGCGCCACGGCGGACGTGGAGCGAGCCGCCTGCATGGATGCGCGCGACGCGGGCTTCGGCGATCGGGAGCGCGCGTGCGCTCGCGATGCCGCGCGCGACGGTGCGGAAGGGGAGGAGGCCCGTCATGAATAACGTCTGGCGCCTGTTCCGCTTCGATCTGGGCCGCTTGAAGGCCAACGTCATGTCCATCATCATCACGCTGGGCCTCGTTCTCGTGCCCTCGCTGTTCGCCTGGTACAACATCATCGCCTGCTGGAACGTCTTCGACAACACGGGCAACCTCACGGTGGCCGTGGCCAACACCGACGAGGGCTACCAGAGCGACCTCATCCCGCTGCGCATCAACATCGGCGACCAGGTCGTCTCCGCCCTGCGGGCCAACGACCAGATAGACTGGCAGTTTACCGACGAGAATGACGCCATCGACGGCGCGAAGTCGGGGCGCTACTACGCCGCCGTGGTGATTCCGAAGAGCTTCAGCCGCGACATGCTCACCTTCTACACGGGCGACGCCGGCCATGCCGATATCGTCTACTACGCCAACGAGAAGAAGAGCGCCATCGCGCCGAAGATCACCGACCAGGGAGCCGATTCGGTGTCCTACCAGGTGAACGCCGTGTTCGCCCAGACGCTCTCGGAGGTGTCGCTCTCGCTGGCCGAATCGCTTTCCAGCTTCGCCGACGAGGACGACTGGGACGGCCGCATCGCGGTGGTGGCCGACCATGTGCGCGAGATGGCCGACGCCTTCGACGACGCGTCCGGGGTGCTTTCGCTCTACGGCTCGCTGGCTCGCTCCTGCGAGGATCTCTCGCGCCATTCGGCCGACCTGGCCACCCAGGCCTCCACGGCCCTGGACGAGACGCTGTCCGCCGCGACGGGGCGGGCCGACGCGGTGCCGGCCACGGTGGACGCTCTGAAGGGCTCGGCGGATACGCTCAAGAGCTCGCTGGCCGACAGCGCCGCCGCCTTCGGGGCGGTATCCGATTCCGTCGACGCGCTGTTCGATGCGGCCTCCGGGGACAGTAAGGACATTGCCGGCGACTTGCGCGCCCAGGCCGACGCGCTTGCGTCCCATGCGACGGTGTACCGCCAGGTGGCCGACAGCTTGGAAGGCGCCGCTCCGTCGCTGCCCGAGAGCCTCCGGCCCCAAGTGACCGCCTTGGCCGGCCGCGCGAGGGCGGTGGCGTCCCAGGCGGATTCCATGGCCGCGAGCCTGCGGACGGCCGCCGATAAGCTGGAGGCGGGCGACACCGATCTTTCCGCCGAGCGCGATGCCGCGAAGGCCAAGGCGGCCGAGGCCGCCGCCTCCGTCAATTCCATCAAGGACGATTACGAGGCGCATGTGGCGCCGGGGCTCGCCTCGCTGGCAGAGCAGGCCGCCTCCATGGCCGATGCGCTCTCCGGCGTTTCCGACGACCTGAAGGGCGTCGGCGGCGAGCTGTCCTCCTCGGCCACCTCGGCGGCCGATGTCATGGCCGGCACCGCCGATAAGATCGCCGAGACCACCGAGAAGCTCAAAGGCGTCTCCTCGGGGCTGCGGGAGATGGCCTCCGATATCGACGGCGCCATCGCCTCGGGCGACCGCGACGCCCTGCGCGCGGTGCTCGGCTCCGACGTGTCGGCCCTTTCGAAGGCGCTGGCGAGCCCCGTGGGCGTCGAGCGCATCGCGGTCTTCCCGGTGGAGAACTTCGGCAGCGCCATGGCGCCGCTCTACACGACGCTGGCCCTCTTCATCGGGTCGCTTCTCATTCTCGTGGTGTTCAAGCCGAAGGCGGACCTACGCATCCAGAAGGAGGCGGGGCTTGTGAACCCGAAGCCGCGGCAGCTGTTCTTCGGCCGCTTCGCCGTCATGGCCGTGGTGTCGCTGGCCCAATCGACGGTCATGGCGCTGGGCAATCTGTTCTTCCTCGACGTGCAGGTGACCTCGCCATGGCTGTTCATGGTGTGCTTCTGGGGCGCGGGCCTTGTGTTCACGTTCATCATCTACGCGCTGGTGGTGTCCTTCGCCAACCTCGGCAAGGCCATCGCGGTGCTTCTGCTCATCGTGCAGGTGACCGGCTGCGGCGGCTCGTTCCCGCTGCAGATCATGCCCGATTTCGTGCAGGCCCTCTCTCCCTGGCTTCCCGCCACCCACGTGGTGAACGCCATGCGAAGCGCCATGATGGGCACCTACGGCGGCGACTTCTGGGCTCAGATGGGCGCACTCGCCCTGTTCCTCATCCCGGCGGCGCTCTTGGGCCTGGTGCTCCGCAAGCCCCTAGAGAAGTTCATGGAATGGTACGTGGAAAAGGTGGAGAGCTCGAAGCTCATCAGCTAGCGCGCGCTGCGCGACCGAAGCGACCCCCATTCCTCATTCTTCCCTTTTTTGGCAGTGAATGCCACTTCGACCCCGAAATGGCAAGCCAAATGCCAGTTGAAGGGCGAAATGGTCGAAAAAACTCTGGTATGTCGCCGAAAAATCGACCATTTCGGGGTTGAAGTGGCATTTATCCCCGAAAATTGGAAAACGAGAGATGAGACGGTCTTGTTGAATACAGCTGGAACCCGGATAGGATGCCCTGGCAATGATAAGGCGGGATTGGAAATAACGGCGAGCGCACGGAGGGGCCACCCGACGTGCCGCCGATCAACGAGAGGAAAGATGGACGACATGGGCGAGCCATTGACCGACGAGCAGATTGCCGAAGAGGAGAAGTTTCTCGCGGGTTTGCCGCGGGTGAACCTGGGGGCGCTGTTTTTGGCGCCTGTGTGGGGGCCGGCCCATGGGATGTGGGCGGCGTTCCTCTTCTTCGTCGCGTGGCTGTTCGCGGACAACGTGATTTACGCGGCCACGGTGGAGCCGACGGTGATGAACGTGGTGCTGGCCGTGCTCATGGTCGCGGGCTTGGTGGCCGCTACCGTGGTGTTCGCCATTGTGGCCCAGCCTTTCGCGGCGCACCGGACCGAGAACATGGGGGTGAGCCGCGAGACCTACCTGCGGCGGGAGCGCATCTGGGCCGTTGTTGGCGCGATCATCGCCGTGGCCATCGTGGCGTTTGCCACCTGGTACAATTTGGATCTGCGCCCGACGCTGGATACCTGGGCCTAAGGAGGCAGCATGGAAGCGAGCGAGCGCACGGCGGCGGTGTTCTTCGTCGGGAACCGGCTCATGCTGGACGACGGGGTGGGCCCGGCGGCCTACGACGAGATACTTGCCGGCTATGACATCCCCGAGAACGTGACGCTGGTGGACGTCGGCTGCATGTCGCTGGACATGCTGCCCTACGTGGAGCGTTGCGATGTCATCCTCACGGTGGACGCCGTGGACGGCACGGGCGACGCGCCGGGCACGGTGTACCGTTTCGAGCCGGATGCCATGGCGCGCCACTCGGGCCCCGAGGCGTCGCTGCACGATTTGAAGCTCGTCGATTTGTTCGATGCCGCCTCGCTCATGGGATACGAGGCCGAGGGCTTCTGCCTGGGCATGCAGGTGGGCAATCCCTCCCCGGAGCAGTTCGTTGTGGGGCTCACCCCCGAATGCGCCGCCGCCCTGCCCCTGCTGGTGGAAACCGTCGTGGCCGAGCTGCACCGCCGCGGCTTCCCCTTGCAGAAGAAATAGAAGGGGCGACCAAGGTCGCCCCCTACGGGGGTAAGACGGCGACTATCCGCTATGGAAGGGGAAAGGGTCCTACCCCCACTGGCCTCGGGTGGGGCACAGATCGCCGACGATGCAGTCGGCGCAGCGGGGGTTGCGGGCGCGGCAGAACTCGCGGCCGAAATGCACCCACTGGTGGTTGATGAACAGCCACTGCTCGCGCGGGTACACCTTCAGAAGGATGTCCTCCACCTTCTGCGGCGTGTCAGCTGAGGGCCCGGCCAGCTTCAGCCGATGGGCGATGCGGAAGACGTGGGTGTCCACGGCGATGCCCTGGGGATCCTTGAAGGCCTCGCACATGACGCAGTTGGCGGTCTTGCGGCCCACGCCGGGCAGCTTCTGCAGCTCATCCACGTCGGCGGGCACCTCACCGCCGAAATCCGCCGTCACCATTTGGGCGAGCGCCACGAGGTTCTTTGCCTTGCTCCGGAAGAACCCCAGCGAGTGGATGATCTCCGCCACTTCGTCGGAGGAGGCGGTCGCCATGGCCGCTGGGGTAGGGAAGGCCGCGAACAGGCGCGGCGTCACCTTGTTCACGGCGGCGTCGGTACACTGGGCCGACAGCACCACGGCCACGGTGAGCTCGAAGGGCGTGCGATAGTCCAGCGACGCTTTCCCAGGCCCGTAGTGCTCGAACATGCGCTCCTCGATGGCCGCCGCCCGCTCCCGCTTGCTCGCCAGGGATTCCCGTGCCATGCTGCCTCCTTACCTTTTGCGCCGGCCTGCGTCGGCGCTGTGTCGTTTTCGCTATTGTCGCACAGCGCGGGCTCCTTCTCGAGGAATAGTTAGGGGAATCGCGGCGGGACGGTTTACTTCTTTGCTACTATTGGCCCCCCGTTCGCGTCGCTGCACGCCCCAGTGCGCTACACTGTGCGAGGCGCTCATCCCGGGCGCCGACCGCCCGCTCGGGCGGCTTTTGCCGTTTGCCCTACTGGAAAAGAGACCACTGTGCTCATCGATTCGCTCGCCTTCACGCTGGAGAAATCCGGCTGTCTGGATACGTTCTGGGGAAAGCTCGATGCCGGCGAGGACGCCACCTTGGGCGTGGCCGCCTCGGCGCGGCCCTTCCTCGTGGCGGCCCGCTTCGCCCATGCGCCCCAGCCCACGCTCGTCGTCGTGGCCGGCGAGGACGCCGCCGTCGCCTTCGCCCGCAACGTGGCCGCCTATGTGGGGGAGGAGCGCGTGCTGCGCTTCCCGGAGCGCGCGGATTACCCCTTCGACCCCAAGCCGGCCGATCGCCGCGTCATCGCCCAGCGCATGGAGGCCGCCTGGGCGCTTAAGAGCGGCCGCGAAGTCGTGGTGGTGGCGAGCGCCCGGGCGCTGCTGTGCCTGTTGCCGCCGGTAGAGGCGAACGCTGCGCGGCCGATCGCGCTTACGGCCGGCGAGGAGCTTGAGGATATGGGCGTCGAGGGCGTCGAGGAGCTGGGCGACCTGCCCCGCGCCCTGGAGGCCGCCGGCTACGCCAACACCGGCGAGCTGGACGGTCCGGGCACCTTCGCCGTGCGCGGCGGCACCGTGGATGTGTTCCCCGGCAACCTGTCCTTTCCGGTGCGGCTCGACTTCTTCGGCGACGAGCTGGACGAGATCCGCCGCATTGTGCCCGCCACGGGGCAGACCATCTCTTCGCTACCCTCCGTGGAGGTTTACCCCGTCTCCGAGTTCCCCACCTCCCCCCGGGCGCTGGCCGACGCGCGGCGCGCCCTGGAGAAGCCGGCGCTCACTAACCCGGCTCTGCGCGATGTGTTGGAGAAACTCGAAGGGGGGCTGCGCTTCGACGGCGCCGATGTGGTGCTGCCGTTTCTGTACAAGAAGCCGGTGACGCTGGGCGCCTACGCCGGAGCGGGCACGTGCGCGGCCCTCATCGAGCCGCGTTCGCTCTTCGACGATGCGGCCCATGCGGCAGACGACATCGCCGAGCGCGCCCGGGGTACCAACATTGCGCTCGCGGGCCTGTTCGCCGAGCCGGCGGCGTTGGACTTCGGGGGCGAGGTGCGGGCCACTTATGTCTCCATCATGCGGGTCGGCGGCGCGCTGGACGACGAGCTGCCGGTGAAGCGCGTCGATGTGGCCGGGATGCCCGACAAAATATTCGGCAAGCTGAAGAGCCTCGCCGCCGACCGTTACACCATCGTCTTCTCGGCCCCGAACTTGCGCGCCCGCGAGACCATGCGCCACGCCTTCGTCGACCACGGTATTCCCATCCAGATTGTGCAGCCAGAGCATTTGGACGATGGCGAGTCGCAACCCGAAAGCACAGAGGCCGACACCCCGGCTCAGGCCAAACGCCGCCTGCGGCGCGGGGTCGTCAACATCGTGGACAACGACATCCCGCTCGGCATGATCATCCCGAAGGCGCATCTCGCGCTGGTGTCGGCCGCCGACACCCAGGGCTCGCGCGCCGCCAGCCGCCGCGTGCGCTCCCGCGTGGATGCCACCGAGGTCACCTTCCCGTTCAAGCCCGGCGACTACGTGGTGCACGCGGCCCACGGCATCGCTTTTTTCCGCGATCTGGTGCGCCGCGAGGTGGACGGCACCGAGCGCGACTACCTGCAGCTGGAATACGCCGAGGGCGACAAGCTGTTCGTCCCCGTGGAGCAGCTCGACCGCGTGACCCGTTACGTGGGGCCGGAAGGCGGCAGCCCCCGTCTTACCCGCCTGAACACGAGCGACTGGGCGCGGGCCATGAACCGCGCCCGCAAGGCCACCAAGAAGCTCGCCTTCGACCTCGTGGACGTCTACGCCCGCCGCGCCGCCACCCAGGGCTTCCGCTTCTCGCCGGACACCCCCTGGCAGCGCGAGATGGAGGAGGCCTTCCCCTACACCGAGACCCGCGACCAGCTCGCCGCCATCGCCGATGTGAAGCACGACATGGAATCGCCGCGACCGATGGACCGTCTCATCTGCGGAGACGTCGGCTTCGGCAAGACCGAGGTGGCCCTGCGCGCCGCCTTCAAGGCCACCCAGGACAGCAAGCAGGTGATGGTGCTCTGTCCGACCACCATTCTGGCCCAGCAGCACTACACCTCCTTCAAGGACCGCTTCGACCCCTTCGACGTCACCGTGGAAGTGCTCTCGCGCTTCCGCACGCCCGAGCAGCAGAAAGCAGCGCTGGAGGGCTTCGCCAAAGGCGACGTGCAGGTGCTCGTGGGCACGCACCGGCTGCTCTCGCGCGACGTGAACCCGCACGATCTGGGGCTGGTCATCATCGACGAGGAGCAGCGCTTCGGCGTGCAGCACAAAGAGCAGCTGAAGAACTTGCGCGAGTCCATCGACGTGCTGACGTTGTCGGCCACCCCCATCCCGCGCACCATGCAGATGTCGCTGTCGGGGGTGCGCGACATGTCGCTCATCCTAACGCCGCCCGACGAGCGGCGCCCCGTGGAGGTGCACGTGGGGGAGTGGGATCCCGACGTCGTATCGGCCGCCATCCGCTACGAGTTGGCGCGGGGCGGCCAGGTGTACTACGTGTCCAACCGCGTGCGCTCCATCGACGAGGCGGTCGATCGCGTGCATGCCGCCGCCGGGGAGGCGCGGGTCGGCGTGGCCCACGGGCAGATGACCAAGGAGGAGCTGGAGCAGGTGATGGAGGAGTTCGCCGCCGGCGAGCTGGACGTGCTCGTGGCCACCACCATCATCGAGAGCGGCATCGACAACCCCCACACCAACACGCTCATCATCGAGGACGCCCAGCGTCTGGGCCTCGCCCAGATGTACCAGCTGAAGGGCCGCGTAGGCCGCTCGTCCACCCAGGCCTACGCCTACTTCATGTTCCCCGAGAACGTGCCTTTGACCGAAGAGGCCGCCGCGCGCCTCACCGCCATCAACGAGCATCAGGATTTGGGCAGCGGCATGCGCATCGCCATGCGCGATCTGGAGATTCGCGGGGCCGGCTCGATGCTCGGCGCCGAGCAGTCCGGCAATATGTCAGCCGTGGGCTTCGATCTGTTTGCCCAGATGCTCAACCAGGCCGTGAACGAGACGCGCGAGGGCGTGGGCGCCTCAGGCGAGCTGCCGCCGGCGCTTTCCGACATCACCGTGAACATCCCCGGTCACGCCTACCTGCCCGAGGAGTACATTCCCGACGCCGACGCCCGGGTGCTGTGGTACCGCAAGCTGGCTTCGGCTTCCACGGTGGAGGAAGTGGCCGCCCTCCGCGAGGATATGCTCGCCAAGGCCCCCGAGATGCCCGAGGCGGCGGCCAACCTCTTCGAGCGCGCATGGCTGAAGGCCTTCGCCAACGAGCACGGGGTCAAGCTCATCTCCGTGGCGGCGGGCAAGCTCATCGTGGAGCCCATCGACATCCCCGCTGCTGCCATGAAGCCCCTGCGCCGCGCGGCCGGCCGCTACCAGACGGACAAGCGCAAACTGACGCTGCCGCTGCGCTACTTCTCGGAGGAGGAACGCGACAACCTGCTTCCGGCTATCGTGCACTTCCTGGAGAAACTCTTCGGCGAGACCGACGCCGAAGAGGGGGCTCCTTTCGCGGAGATGGAGGGCGGCGCTTCCGGCTTTGCCTCCGATCCTGCCTCTTCTGTCCCCCGGGGTATCGCAACAGATCCCGCTGCGGGCGTTTCCAAAAATGCTCGGACAGGCTCTGCTAAGGCTGTTTCGCAAAATGCCCCGACCGATTCCCGCAGGGGCGGATCTCGGTCCGCCCTGGGCCAGGACACGGCCAAGGGCTCAGCGTCAGCCACTCCCGCTCCCACTCGCCCCACGGGGCGCAGCGAACGGCGCGCCAACAACCTCGCCAAGGGCGATGCCGCCCGCGAGCGTTTGGCCGCCAAGCGCGCCGCCCGTGCCGCCAAGCGCGAAGAAAGACGATAGCCGCGCCGCCAAGTGCCAAGGGCGGCAGTAGGGAGGTCGCTTTGCCCGTAGCGGTCGAAGGTGCGTCCTCTCTGGCTCCTTGTGCATGGGATGGTGTATGCTGCCTCTGCGGCAACGGATTTCGATGGATTGCACGGAGGTGAGACGGCGGTGAACGCTTCTAAGGTCTTCTGGCGAGGGGTGGTATGTGCCCTGGCGGGTGCGACGCTGTGGGGATTCTCAGGAGCCTGTATCCAGTTTCTCGCGGAGAGTTACGAGGTAAGCTCCGCCTTCATCTCCGCCGTACGTGCCGGCGTGGCGGCCCTGCTGTTCGCCGTCTTCGTATTCGTTACGCGTCGCGAGGCTCTGCTCTCGCTGCTGGGGAGCCCCGCCGCCCGTCCGACGCTCGTTCTGTTCGGCGTGGGGCTGTACCTCTCGCAGATCACCTACGCGGTGTCGGTCGCCCTCACTAACGCCGGCACGGCCACGGTGCTCCAGGCCACCTGCACGGTGTTCGTCATGCTTATCACCTGCGCCCGAGCGCGCCGTCTGCCGCGCGTCGCCGACTTTGTCGGGCTGATGTGCGCGATGGCCGCCGCGACGCTCATCGCCACCCAGGGAGACTGGGGCGTCATCGTGCTGCCGGTGGCGGGCTTGGCTTGGGGCATTGCCAACGCCTTGTCCGAGACGCTCTACATCATGGCGCCCCAACGGCTCTACGGCCGATGGGATCGCCCCACCGTCATCGCCTGCGGGATGGTCATTAGCGGTATTGTCGCCATTCTCGTGTGGCTCATCGGAGAGGCGATCGTTTCGCTGCTCGCCGCCCCTTCTGTCGCCCTCGGCGCTGCGGGCTCGATTCTCGCCGACCTTTTCGGCACCGCCGGCAGTCTCGTTCCCGACATGGACGCTACAGGCTGGCTCGCTCTTGTCGGTGGCGTGGGCGTTCTGGGTACCTTTGCTGCTTTCGGGCTGTTCCTCTACGGCGTGTCGCTCGTGGGCTCGGTGAAGGGGAGCCTTCTGGGCGTGGCTGAGCCGGCCGGTGCCATGGTCATCGCTGCCTTGTGGCTGCACACTCCGTTCTCTGCCTGGGATTGGATCGGCCTTGTCCTCATGGCCGCCATGATCGCCCTCGTCTCCCTCTCCGGGCAGAATTCCGAAGGCAAAAGGAAGCGCTCAGGCGCCCGCTAAAAGTACCGCCATGGTGCCCCTTGTTTTTTAGATGGATCGAAGTAGGGCGGGGATCGTAGCAGCGTCAAACCGCAGTTATGTCGCGGCAGTGTCTCGTTTTCGCTGTGGATAACTCTATGAGCAGGCACTTTGTAAATGGGCACACATGAAATGACCATAACTGGAAGGCTTGCAACATAACTGATGAGTGGCAGTTTTGCGTTGAACCGAAGCAGTGGAGTCATAATGGGCAGAACGAGAAAGTGCGATACAAGGAGTATCTCATGGAAAAATTGCCGCCGGTTGAGAAAGTGTACGAGGCGTGGACGGCCCTGGCCGACGATCGCTACGATTTGAGTCCGGAAGCGCTTATCGTGCGGTCGTCGGACGGGTCGAAGGAGTACCGGGTGACCTGGGACGACGAGGAACGCTACCGCTCCAACGACAACGCGACGTTCTGGCAGGGCTACGCGGGATACCCTGTCATCATGGCGCTCATGCTGCAAGGACGCGTGCCCTTCAACGGGGAGGTGGCCGCTTGGTTCAAGGGCATTCCGTGGAAGGCGCTCAACGATGCCCACAAGCGCGACTACGCTGCCGCGCTGGCCGAGGCCTTCGAGCGCGCGGGCCTCGACATGCCCCGGCAGTTGCAAGCCGAGGAAGCCGCCGCTGAGGTAATGGAGGCCCTGCGGGAGTTGCCCGTTTCCGTGGGGAGGCCGACGAGGAGGTAGTGGTCAGGGCGACGGCCTCGATGTGCGCTCTCAGGTAAAGAGGAGCCACGGCGATTGTGGCTTACGGTGCGAGCGATGCCGAGCTACGCTACTTGGCCCGGGCACGCTTCATGCGGGCGCGGGCGAGGGCCGCGGCGCCGCCCGAGACGACGGCCAGAGCTCCCACGGCGAGCAGCGCATCGGTGGCCGCGTCTCCAGTCTGTGGAACGCCGCGGTAGGCGGTCGAGCTGCTGCGGTAAGTATGCGTGCCAGACGCCGCGCTGGATGTGCTGGGTTTGGCTGTCGCCTTAGAGGCGTCATCCTTGTCCGCGCCCTTCGTCCCGTTGCCGTCGGTCTGGTCGTCGGCTGCGGTGCTGCCATCTGTCTTGTCCCCGGCATTCGCGTTGGCGTCTCCGCTCGGCTGCCCGTCGTTTGTCGTTCCCGTCTGTCCGTCGCTCGGGTTGCCCTCGCCGCCCTCGTTGCCCGATGGCGTGCTCGGGGCTTTCAGCTCCTCCACGGTGGCGCCAGGGGCAGCGGCCGCTGCTGTTCGGGCTGCGCCGGCGTCACCATAGTAAACGGTCTTGCCTCCATCGTGAACGACGGCCTGGGCGTTGTGCTTGGCCGTTGAGACGGGCACGACGGAAAAGGGGGCCGTCGCGTGAGCGTCGGCGGGGACGAACTCGGCGTAGGAATCGGCCACATAGGGCGCTACGTCCTGGTTGTAACTGCCGCCCTTAAGCGCGAGTGACCCTGTGCCGCTTACGGTGGCCAAAGGCTCGGGCTTGCCGTCGGCTCCCTCGGCGGTCGCCACGTCGCCCTGTCCGGTTACCGTCAGGGCTCCATCCTGAAGGGACAGACTGCCGTCCGTGGCGAAGAAGAGGTTGAAGCCAGCCAGATCCAGGGTGAGCTCGCGGCCGTCGGAAACGGAGAGGGTCGGCTGGTCGCTCACGCTGCTGACGAGCTTAATGGTGCTGTGATCGGGGGCCGTTGCGAAGGCGCCCGCGAGTGTGGCGTAGCGCGTCGCTCCGGCCTGGGCCACCCAGGCGCTCCCGTTGTCGCGCACGGTGAAATCGCTCGGCGTGTTGTTGTAGGCGTAGGGGCCCTTCAAGGGAGCCGTGATGGCATTGAGCGGGGTGGCGCTCACGTTGTTCTCCACAAGGATGCCCTCGGGCACCGTGGAGGGCAGCGACGAGATGTCGGCGTTCTGCAGGTTGCCCACGATGCCCCCGGCGAAGCTCGAGCTGGTGATGGACGCGGCCGTATTGGCGTTCCCGCTTACGGTGCCCGCGTTGTAGAACGTGCCAACGATGCCGCCGGCGCAGCTGCCGCCTTGCACGGAGGCGCTGTTGGCGCAGCCGGTCACCGTGATGGGCGCGCTGGTGGCGTAGGCTGGGGCGGCGCCGTCGTAGCGGGCCCATCCCACGATGCCCCCGATGCCGTAGGCACTGGCGTTACTCGTGGAAACCGCCCCGGAATTGGTGCAGCCGCTCACGGCGCCGTAGTTCTTCTGCTCGCCGACGATGCCGCCGACAGAGTAGCTCGTGCCGGCAATGGCGCCGCTGTTCTCGCAATTCGACACGAAGGTCGCGCTGAGGCCGGCGATGCCGCCGATGCAGTCGGTGCCGGAAATGCTCCCGCTGTTGCGGCATCCGGTGATGGCCATGCGGCCGGTGGGGGTGGTGTAGTAGGCGGCGCCCACGATACCGCCGGCGTTGCCCACGCCGCCCGCGGCGGTGACCGAGGCGCTGTTCTCGCAGTTCTCGATGGCGCCGGATAGCGTCATGCGCCCCGCGATGCCGCCCACGCCCGCCTTGCCGGAAACGGATCCGTAGACGTTTACGCCGGATACAGTGGAATCGTTCGCCAACATGCCGCAGAGGATGCCCGCCAGCTCGCTTTGAGGCACGGCGATCTTCGCGTCGGCCACGGTGAGGTTCTTCACGGTGGCCCCGTCCAGAATGCCGAAGAGTCCGATGGCGTAGTCGGCGCCCTGGGTCGAAGTGATCTTCAGGCCGCTCACGGTGTGGCCCGCGCCGTCGAAGGTGCCAGCGAAAGGTGTGCTGCCCTCGGCGATGCCGCTGCTCTTGCGCGTGCCGGCGCCGATGGGCGTCCACTCGGCGCCCTCGAGATCCACGTCGGCGCCGGGGGCCACGTATTTGCCGTCATAGTCGTCGCCTGCGTTCACGGCATCGCGGAAGGCCGCTATCTGACTTGCATTCTCGATGAGGTAGGGGTCGGCCTCGGTGCCCGCGCCCGAGGCGAAGACAGCGCTGTCCACGGCCCAGGCAGGGGACGCCCAGCAGAGAGCGGCGAGAAGGGCGAACGCGGCAACAACCCAGCGGAGGGACACCGACGAGTGCGGAAAGAAGCGGACGGTGAAGGCATGTACGGAACGGTACGGGGCCATGGCGATTTCCTCTCTTACGGCGTCGTGGGAACGTGTGGAACGGGGCATAGCCGGCGCGTCCTTCGCGGGCGCCCGTGCGAAGCCGAAGCCCCTCCCATAGCTCCTTCAGTCTAGGCCCGCTCCGGTGTCGCCTTAGGGCTGCTGTCCAACCGATACGGCCCCACCGCCGAACTGTCACGGAGCGTCACGGCTCCGTTGCGCTGCGGACACGAGCCCTGTACCGAACCGTCGCCGAGTCGGATGTGGTCAATGAATGATGGCTCAGCCCCCGTGCTATACTGGCGCTATTACCTGAATCGACCCCGAGGACTGAAGGAAACCCATGACCACGACCAAGCCCGTGCGCGTCCGCTTCGCGCCTTCTCCCACCGGCAAGCTGCACATCGGCGGCGCTCGCACCGCCATCTACAACTGGGCCTTCGCCCGGGCTACCGGAGGCACCTTCGTGCTGCGCATCGAGGACACCGACCCGGAGCGTTCCACCGAGGAGAACACCCAGATCATTCTGCGCGCGCTGAAGTGGATGGGCCTCGATTGGGACGAGGGCCCGGAGGTGGGCGGACCTTGCGGCCCCTATTTCCAGACCCAGCGCACCGACACGTACGAGGCAGCGCTGCAGAAGCTCATCGACGCCGGCGCCGCTTATCCTTGCTTCTGCACCAAGGAGGAGCTGGACGCCAAGCGCGAGGCCGCCGAGAAAACCGAGGGAGGTTACGCGGGCTACGACCGCACCTGTCGCGCCATTCCGGCCGACGAGGCCTCCGCGCGCATCGCTGCCGGCGAGCCCCATGTCTGGCGCTTGAAAGTGCCCGACGACCACGGTCCGGTCACGTTCAAGGATGCCGTCTACGGCGACATGAGCTTCCCCATCGATGTGATGGACGACATGATCCTGCGCCGCACCGACGGCACGTTCACCTACAACTTCGCTGTGGTCTGCGACGATGTGAACATGGCCATCACCCACGTCATCCGCGGCGACGACCATCTCTCCAACACCCCGCGCCAGGTGCTCATCTACGAGGCGCTCGGCGCCGAGGTGCCGCTGTTCGCGCATCTGTCCATGATCTTGGGCCCCGACGGCAAGAAGCTCTCGAAGCGCCACGGTGCCACCAATGTCGAAGAGTACCGCGACCGGGGGTATCTGCCCGACGCTCTCGTGAACTTCCTGGCGCTGCTCGGCTGGTCGCTCGACGGCGAGACCACCATCATCCCGCCGGCGGAGCTCTGCCGCACCTTCTCGCTCGATCGCATCACGAAGAAGCACTCCATCTTCGACGAGAAGAAGCTCGACTGGATGAACGGCGTCTATATCCGCGACATGGGCGCTGCCGCCTGGGTCGATGCCGCCAAGCCCTGGCTCGCCCAGACCAACCTGGATGGGTCGAACGTGCCGGACGGCATCACCGTCGTGCCGACGCCCGCCAAGGAGGAGGCGGAAGCGGCCGCCCGCGAGTTGCATCTGCCCGGCGAGGGCGTGGACGCCGACACCTGGGAGGCGTGCCTGGTCGACGTGGACGACGATCGCGAGTTCTACGAGGCCATGTACCCGCTTGTTGCCGAGCGCCTGGCGCACCTGGACGAGATTCCCGCCAAGCTGGCGTTTCTGTTCTGGGGCGACTCGGTGGTGCTCGACGAGAAGAGCGTCCAGAAGGTGCTTTTGAAGGAAGGGGCGCGGGCCGATGAGGCGCTCGCCATCTGTCGCGGCATTCTCGCCGACGACGACAACCCGTGGGACGCCGAGGCGCTCGAGGAGCTCTGCCGTGCCGCCGGCGAGGAGGCGGGGCTCAAGCCGAAGCTCTTGTTCCAGCCCTTGCGCGTGGCCGTGTGCGGCAACATGGTGTCGCCGCCTCTGTTCGAGGCCATGATGCTGATGGATCCCGCCGACATCGTCGCCCGCATCGACGGCGTCACCGAAACCGTGTTCAGCGAGCGCGCCAACTAGCGGGCGCGCAAACCAGAAAGGTCGAAGACCATGGACGAGAATAGCAACACCCCGAGCGCTTCCGGCGCGCCGGAACCCCAACAGCCGGCGTCCCAGCCCGAGGCCGCGCCGGCGCAGCCGATGCAGCCGGCAGCTGCCGCACCCGAGAACCCCTTCGCCGCCTTCGGGGCGTCCGCGCCCCAGCCCGAGGCCGCGCCCGCGCCTGCAGCGGTGCCTCCCGAGGTCGCGCGGCCGGCGTCTGCGGCGACGGCGCCGACGCAGCCCTACTACGACGCCGCCGCGGCACAGCCCGCTCAGCAGCCCTACGCCCCTTATGCCCAGGCCGCGGCCCAGCAGCCGACCTACGCGCCCTACGATGCCGCAGGCTATGGCACCTACGGCGCGGGCAATCAGCCCCCGGTGCCCCCGGCCCCCGCGCAGAACATCTATCCGGGCTACGAGCCGCCCAATCCCAATCAGAAGCGCCGCTGGCCGTGGTTTCTGTTGGGACTGGCCGTGGGCCTCGTCATCGGCATGGGCGGCTGTGCCAGCTGCGTGGGTATCATGGCCCTGGCCGACTACGACAGCAGCTACGACAGCTACAACAGCTACGATGACGGTTATGACTACAATTACGATTACGACTTCGGCGACACCGACATGTGGGCTCCCGAGGACAGCTACGGTACCGACGAGGACGCCTCGCCCTACGGCAGCTTCACCCTCGACGAGATCGCCTCGGTGTTCGAGGCCGACGGCGTCGCGGCGGGCGAGCCGGGCGAGGGCGATGTTTGTGCCAAGGGCTTCTACACCGTAGGACCCCAGGGTCAGATTCCCGCCGGCCTGTATTATTTGGAAGGCTCCAACGAGAAGCTCTCCCACTACTACGTGTTCGACGGGGACGACGGCCGCTACAGCCTCGATGACTCCGTGCAGTACTTCGGCAACTACTTCGTTGACCTGGACGAAGGAGACCTCATCGTGTTCGATCCCGGCGACGAGGCGACCATGTACCCGGCTCCTTCCACCTCCACTAACCCGACGGCGCCCTATACCAACGGCTGCTACCGTGTGGGCATCGATATCCCCGCGGGCAGCTACACCATCACCGCGGCCACGGTGGGCGAGGGCGAGACCGACGAGGACTCGGCGGCCTTCGTCATGAAGAACCTCGACTTCGATGACGACTCCATTGTGGACACCAAGTACGTCATTCCCGGCGGCGAGCAGACGGTCACGGTCAGCAACGGCCAGTACCTCGAGCTCTTCGCCGCCACCGCCACCCCCGTGGCCCAGGGGTAAGGGCAACCACCTGCGTGGACGCCAGTGCATTAGATCCGTAGGGGGCGACCTTGGTCGCCCCTTCCAACCAGAGAGATTTTTCCTGATGATGAGGGGCGACCGAGGTCGCCCCCTACGAAGGTTGACCGGAAGGAAAGGATTCCTATGATTAGTTCTTATTAGGAACGCTGTAATATCAAGGCTTTCCGGGGCCTGCAATACCGGAAGAAAATAAAACAGAGCTATCACATTACGCAGAAAGCCGTCCGTTGAGGAAAACGGGCGGCTTTTTTGCGTGGATGGCCCGAAAAGGAGGCGAAAATTTTCAAAAAATAATAGCAAAATTTTCGGAGAAAACTTTGTGCAAAACGATGAAATTTAAGGAGGTTAGCAAATGGCAGAAGAAAAGCGCCCTCTGGAGTCAGAGCCGCAGGCGGCACCGGAGGCCAGTACGCCTGACGTCCCCGGTGCCCCTGCCCCGGACTTGTCGGGCGATATTTCCCAGCCGGTGCATGACGGCCCTGCCCAGCCGGACCCCGGCGACGTGGTGATTTCTTTTGAAAAGATCGACGAGTTATTGAAGGAGCGCCGCGATGCCGCCCGTGAAAAGGTGGAACAGGAATCGCCGCCTGAACCATCGGCTGAAGGCGGCAAAGAGGAAAAAACCAAGCCGGAACCCGAGCAGCCCAAGCCCCGCCGGGGCCGTCCCCCGAAGGAAAAGGCTGTGTCCGAGGACAAGGACACGAAGGCGGCGACGCCCCGCAGGGGCCGCCCACCCAAGGCTGACAAGGCGGCCCCTGACAAGGCCACGCCGCCCAAACCTCGAGACAAAGTGTCCCGAAGCGGCAGCGAAAAAGCTACCGCAGATAAGGGCGGAAGCATTTCCGCCGCTGCTCCCGCGCAGGAGCAGGCTCCGGCAGCGCCGACGCCCCCGCCACGCCCTGTGGAGGAGGGCAAGGTCATCTATCTGAAGCTCTCCGAGCTGCACCCGTTCCATACCTTCCGGGACCACCCGTTCAAGGTGGAGGACAACGCGGCCATGACCGATTTGGTCAGCACCATCAAGGAGCATGGCGTTATGACCCCCGCCACCGTCCGCCCGGAAAAGGACGGCAGCGGCTATGAGATCGTGGCGGGCCACCGCCGCCATCGCGGCAGTGAGCTGGCCGGTCTGGACGAGCTGCCCTGTATCGTGCGGGACATGACCGACATTGAGGCCGTCCGCGAGATGAAAAACAGCAACAAGCAGCGCGGCGATCCCCTGCCCAGCGAACTGGCAAAGCTGCTGGATCTGGAAGTGGAGGCCATCAAGCACCAGGGCGGGCGGCTGGACAATGTAGCCCCCGGCGACATCGGCAAACGCTCCGTTGAGATCGTGGGAGAAAATAACGGCATGAACTATAAAAAGGTCATGCGTTATATCCGGCTCAACTCCCTTGTCCCGGAGCTGCTGAACAAGGTGGATGATAAAAAGCTGGGCTTCATGCCCGCTGTGGAGATCTCCTACATCAAGCCGAAAAACCAGCGGCTTATCGCCGTCTCCATTGACGGCGAGCAGTCCTCGCCCTCCCACGCACAGGCGAAAAGGCTGCGGGAACTGGACCAGGCGGGCAAGCTCAACGGCGACATTATCGACGGAATCTTATCTGAAAAGAAAAAGGAGGATCGCGGCGTGATCATTTCTACTGCGGAACTGGAAAAGTATTTTGGCAAGGAGGTCACTCCCGCCAAGATGAAAGAGCAGATCATCTCTCTGCTGGATGACTGGAAGGCCAAGCAGCCGCCCGAGCTGGGCAAGCCTGAAAAGAAAGCGGATCTGGAGAAGTAAACCTCGAGACAGATTGTCCCGAGGTTTTTTCACGCCCTTTTGCCCGTGGCTCTGCTGGTATATATCCCCCGTCGCCGCCCATTCCCCGGCACGGGCGGGCCGGGCAGTCAAGGGTGCATCGCACCGCCGTTTGCGGCGGCCAGCCCTTGACGGCCTGTCCCGGCTGTGCTAACCCCGGCGGCGCGGCGGGGGCATATATCCTCCAGAGCCACCCCCTTTCCCAAGAATGGGAAAGGGCGGGGGGATAGGGCTGAACACAATTTATAAAATATGGAGGTTCTAAACATGAAACGACCCCTTGCGTATATTACCGCCGCATGGAGCGGCGACGATTGCGAAAACGCGGAACTGGCGGCGAAGTATTGCCGCACCGTCTACAAGGCGGGCTTTTCGCCCATCTGCCCGACCCTGTACCTGCCCCTGATCCTCAACGACGCCATTCCCGAGGAACACAAAGACGGCATCGACATGAGCCGTAACCTGCTGCGCCGTTCCCATGTGCTGGTGGTCTGCGGCCATACCGTCACCGAGGCCATGAAAAACGACATCGCCGTGGCCCAGCGGCTGGGTATCACCGCCACTACCCTTGAAGGCATCCTGACCGTCAAGGGGCAGGGCCGCAAATAAGATGGCGGAGCTTCGGCTGGGCAGCCTGTTTGACGGGATCGGCGTGTTCCCGCTGGCGGCTGTACGCTGCGGCGTCGAGCCGGTATGGGCCAGTGAGATCGAGAAAGCGCCGGTGTCCATCACCAGCCGCCACTTCCCCCACATGGCGCATTTGGGCGACGTGACAAAGCTGGACGGCGGGGCGATCCCGCCCGTCCACGTCATCACTTTCGGCTCACCGTGTCAAAATCTCTCACAGATCGGCAACCGCACGGGCCTTGCGGGGGAAAAATCCAGCCTGTTCTTTCATGCCATCCGCATCATTCGAGAAATGAGGGAGGCGACCAATGGACTGTTTCCAGTTATCGCTGTTTGGGAAAACGTCATGGGAGCGTTTTCTTCAAATGACCGGATGGATTTTAGAGCCGTCCTATCCGCGTTCACAGCCGCCGATGTTCCAATGCCTGCTTCTGGAAGATGGGCAGGAGCCGGCATGGTGCGAGGGGGAGCGCCCGATCTCGCATGGCGGCTCATGGACGCCCAGCATTGGGCAAAGCTCCGGCTGGCACGACGGCAGCGAATCTTTCTTGTGGCAGACTTTGGAGGACGGCGTTCCCACGAAATACTGTTTAAGCCCCGCCCAGTGCAGCCATTTTCTGCGCCTTGCGGAGATCGCGGGCTGTCCTCCTCCTGCGGAGATCGAGGCTCTTTTATTGAAGCAGGGCGGCGCGTACCAGTCACCCGACCCTTTCAATGCTTCCGTATGCGGGCGTCGGCAAAAGAGCGGTCAAGCGAAGCGTTCCGAAACAGCTTTGGACTGCCAACTGACCCTTTTCCCACTCTTTTAGCCAGTGATGTCAGCCCCTTTGCCTTTTGGTATGCGGACGATCCCGCCGGGGGCTGTATCCGTTTCCCCACGGAAACGGAGTGTGAGCGGCTCATGGGCCTGCCGGAAGGCTGGACAAAGTACGGCGTGAACGGTGAGGAAATTTTGTCCTCCCACCGTTACCGTGCGCTGGGGAACGCCATCGCGCTGCCCTGCGCCGAGTACATCATGGCGGGGATCGCGGAGGTTTTGGGAGGAGGTGCTGATCATCATTTTTGAAGCCTATGTGACAAACCTCGGAAAGTACAACGAGGGTGAGCTTTTGAGCGAGCCGCTGAAGTTTCCCGCCGCCACCGAGGAGGTGCAGGCGGTGCTGAAGCGCATCGGTGTGGAGGGCCTGCGGTATGAGGAATACTTCATGGCGGAATATGTTTCAGATATTCCCGGCCTTGCGCAAAGCCTTGGTGAATACGCGGACATCGACGAGCTGAACCATCTTGCCCACCTGCTCTCTGAGCTGAATGAAAGCGAGCTGGATATTTTCAGCGCCGCCGTCAGCGCGGGCGAGCACACGGCCAGCGTGGGCGACCTCATCAATCTTGTCCATAACATCGGCTGCTACGATTTCTACCGCGGCATCACCGACGATGAAACGCTGGGACATATCTATGTGGAGGATATGGAAATGCTGGACGTGCCGGAGCCCATTCTGCCCTACTTCGATTTTGAAGCCTATGGGCGGGATGCGCGGATCAATGAAAATGGCCGGTATATCAATGGCGGCTACATGATCCGTTCCGGCGACAGCTTCGAGGAGATCTACCACGGGAAAACGGATATACCCAAAGAGGACCGGGTGTTCGCCTTTCCGCCTGTTCCGATTCGGGAGCAGATGGCGTATTACCAGGAGGCCGCCCGGCGCTGTTTTCCACAGCTATTCAAGGAGCAGCAGAAAAGTGACCGGGAGGAAAGATAACGGCACTTCGGGACAAAGTGTCCCAAAGTGCCTGACGCGGAAGGAGGCGATATAGCTGATCAATGAAGATGTGTCCCAGCGGACGATAGCGATCACGATGCGGGCCACGAAGCTGACCGCCCGTGGCCTTGCCTATGTGCTTCGGCCCATCGGCAGGAAAATCGCCAAGGCATACCGGGCAAGACAGACACCCCACGGCAAGCAGAGCGTCAAAAAGCTCATGGCGCATGGTGCGGCCACCAACAGCGTGGAGATCGAAGCGCCGAAGCTGTTTGACCGCGCCGCCCGGAAATGGGGCATTGACTACGCCTTTTATAAAACAGGGCCGGACAAGTACCTGCTCTTTTTCAAGTCCTCACAGGCGGATGCCATGACCGCCTGTTTTTCCGAATATTCCCGGATGGTGCTGAACAAAGCAAAATCCAACCGCCTACCGATCCGTGAACAGCTCAAACAGGCCGCCGAGGCGCTGGCGCGTCAGCCGGTCCGGGAAAAGGAACGCAGCAAGGAGGTGGGCCATGGTGACAGATAAGCTGCGAAAATATCTGCTGCCCAACATTCCCTATGTGTTCATCGGCTGGGCGTTCCTCAAGCTGGGTACAGCTTATCGTCTGGCTGCGGGCAGCGATTTTGCCCATAAGCTGATCGGGCTGGGTCAGACCATTGGCCCGGTCTTTGCGGATCTCGCCCCCGGCATTGTTCCCTTTGACTGGCTGGTGGGCATCGTGGGTGCGCTGGCGTTCCGGCTGCTGATCCATTTCAAAAGCAAGAACGCCAAAAAGTACCGGCGTGACGCGGAGTACGGCAGCGCCCGTTGGGGAAACGAAAAGGACATCAAGCCCTTTGTCGATCCCAAGTTTGAAAACAATATGCTGTTGACCGCCACGGAACGGCTCACCATGAATACCCGCCCGAAAAATCCCGCCAACGCCCGCAACCTTAATTTCTGCGGGATCGGCTCGTCCGGCTCGGGCAAGACCCGGTTCTGGCTCACTCCCCAGCTTTTGCAGGCCCATTCCTCCTATGTGGTGGTCGATCCCAAGGGCAGCGTGTTAGGGCAGGTGGGAACTTTCCTCCAAAACCGGGGGTACAAGATCAAGGTATTCAACAGCATCGACTTCTCCAAATCCATGCACTATAACCCCCTCGTATATTGTTTTCGCCACTTCTCGCGCAGTGGCCGCGCTCTTTACCTTCCTTTTCAAATATGGGATAAAGGGCGAGTAGAGGGCGGAGGGCGCAGAACGACCTCCTGGGATTTGGCCTTGGAC
>NZ_WPOO01000011.1:0-93875 GCF_009755265.1 Adlercreutzia rubneri
TAGGAGTCTGGGCCGTATCTCAGTCCCAATGTGGCCGGTCGACCTCTCAGTCCGGCTACCCATCGCGGGCACGGTGGGCCGTTACCCCGCCGTCTACCTAATGGGCCGCGACCCCATCCCGCGCCGTCAGGGCTTTCCCGGGGAGGCCATGGGGCCTCCCCGGAGCATCCGGTATTAGCCGCCGTTTCCAGCGGTTGTCCCGGAGCGCGGGGCAGGTTGGTCACGTGTTACTCACCCGTTCGCCACTCTATACACGGCCGAAGCCGTCTTAATCGTTCGACTTGCATGTGTTAAGCACGCCGCCAGCGTTCATCCTGAGCCAGGATCAAACTCTCCGTTCGAAGGCGGCGTCTCCGCCGCCGACAGATCATGTGAGTGTGATTCTGTTTTTAAAACTCTCCGTCGGGGCCTTAGGGCCCCTGACAGGGAAAAAGTTAAGCTTGCTCTCTCGAATGTCCGTCTGACATCCGAGAAGACGTTTGTTCCGTCTCTCGAATTCCATCCTCAGTATCCGGTTGTCAAGGTTCCGCGGGAGGCTTCCCGCCCCGCCGCCCTCGCGAGCGACGCAAGGAAATACTTTACAGGGACTCGCATCCCCCGTCAAGCGGTTCACGAAATCTCGACAACTTCGCTCTCCCGCCCGACGGGCCGCCCGGACCGCCGGGGGCGCCGGGGGCGCCGCCTTCCGCACTTCCGAAAAAGGCAGCTCGCATATGATACAGCTCCCGGGATTTCGCGCAAGGGGGAATTTGAAAAATCTTTCATCCGCACGAATGGCCCCTGAGACGGCCGAAATTCCGTCGCAATACGTTATGCGTCGCCTCGTTTAATTGCCATGACGGCCGTGACCATATCCCTTACCGGCCCCTTGGCCATGTCCGTGGCCCTCGTAGGAATCGCCCTCCTGGCCGCTGTGGCATGCGTCGATGCGATCACGCAGCTGACGCATAGTCATAGAAGCACACTCCTCGAGCGTGTATGAGGGATCGAGGCTCATCAGCTCTTGGGCAGCCTGATAGCGACCAACGCCCAAACCCGCCGCAGCTGCCGCATCGCGAGTGGCGCTATCGGCACGGCGACAAGCATGTTCACAGGATGCAGAGGACAGCGCCTCGTCGCTTTGAGCAACAAGGCTCTCCCCCAAGCGATTGTTCTCAGAAACCACGTTGACGTCAATAAACGCATCTTTCTCAGCATAAGAGCCGAATGCGTCACTCGACAGCAGCGCGCCGATGACGTCGCCGTAAGGGCGATTCAGCATATCAACAGCGCCGAGCACGACAGCGCCATCATCATTGAGCGCTTCGGCTTCAATCACGATACCGAACGTATTAACCGTAAGCTCAAGAGAGGGATTCACCTCAATGTCCACGAAAGCAGACGGCGCACGATACACGCCATAGGCACCGACGAGGGCCAGCGCGAGCAAAAGGCATGCGGCCCAAGCAGTGACGACACGCACTCGCGGGCGACGCCGCAGGGAGGCGCGATGCACCTCAACAGAAGGAGCATCCGGCCGCCTCTTCCGCTCTTCCTCGAGAAGGGCCAGCGTGCGTCCGCGGAGCGCCTCGGAAGCATGCTGAGCATCGTAGGCCTCACGGATACGCTGCTCAAGATCGGTCATGAGAGGGCCTCCTTCAGCGTCTTTTTGCCGCGGGCAATCCAGGAATACACGGTATTCACGGGGACGTCGAGCATCGAGGCGATCTCCGGAGCCGTGTAGCCCTCGTACAGGGCAAGATACACGGGAGTGCGGGGAGGGTCATCGAGGTCGCTCATGGCATCGAGCACTTCTTTCACACGCGAATCGGGCTGAGCCTCCTCATCGCGGGACGCGAGCGATTCGAATGAGGTCTCATCAAGCGGCACATTCTTACTCGCAGCCGCCCGCCGCATATCGCGGCACGTGTTCGAAGCAACGCGAATCAACCACGCCTTGCGATGTTCCTCTTCACGAAACTGAACATCATCTGCGAGTGCGTATTTTAGAAATGAATTCTGGAACGCGTCCTCGGCATCCGCATGGCGACAAAGCGCCGTAAGGCAAACGCGCCACACGGTATCGCCATGACGCGCCATAGTCTCTTCTATGTCAGGGGCAGATCTCACGCACTCGCAGGGTTTGTTTAGCGAGCGCAGCCGTGGCCGCCGCCATGGTGACGGCCATGGCCATGACCCTGGCCGTTCCCGCTGCCGTAGTTGTCGCAGACGCCATCACCGTCGGCATCCACGTAGCCCGGGCAGTTCGCTCCAGCACCGGCGCAGTTGTCGCATATGCCGTCGCCGTCGGCATCCACATACCCAGAGCACGCGCCGTCTTGGTAGTTGTCGCAGACGCCATCGCCGTCGGCATCAGTGTAGCCGGGGCACGCACCATTCTCATGCCGGTCGCACGCACCGTTGGCATTGCGGTCGGCGTAATTCGGACACGTCGCCGCAGCCGAACGGGAGCCGATCGCCATCGGCGACGACGGGGAAAGGGCGGCGAAAGCCACCGCCGGCACGCAAAGCGCCAACGCGAGCACCACGACAACAACGAAGGTAGACTTCTTCATAATTCAGGTTCCTCCTTGAGTTTTCTTCCGTCTCTGCAAGTAACACGATTCAGCCACGCGAATCCTTGCAACTTTTTTCATTTCTGGAAAAAACTCCTCTAAGCGGAAAACGCCGCTGGCACTCAGCCGGCAAACCTCAGCACACTTACGCCGGCCTCAAAAGCTACTCGAAGCGCACGAACTTCTTCTTCCCCACCTGCACCTCGGCGCCGGCGAGAACCTCGGGAGCCACATTGTAGGCTTTGGGGGCAAGCGCCTCGCCGTTGACCTTCACGCCGCCGCCGTCGATAAGGCGACGCGCCTCGGAGGCGGTGCCAGCCACGCCGGCATCTACCAGAATCTTCGCCACATATACCAGGCCGTTCTCATCCGGCGTCAGATCGGGCGCGAAGATGGGGGCGTCGGCCGGGAAGCCGTGCTCCTTGAACTTGAGGTCGAAGTCGGCCTCGGCGGCCTCGGCGGCCACGTCGTCGTAGTAGGCGGCCACGATGTTGCGGGCGAGCGCGCGCTTTACCTTGTTGGGATGCAGCTCGTCAGCAGCCAGCCCTGCCTCGATACGGTCGATTTCGTCCACAGCCTCGGTGGAGGCGAGGCGGTAGTACTTCACCATGAGCTCGTCGGGAATGGACATGACCTTACCGAACATGTCGGCCGCCTCGTCAGTGAGCCCGATGTAGTTGCCGTAGCTCTTCGACATCTTCTTCACGCCATCGGTGCCCTCGAGCAAGGGCAGCGTGAGGCAGACCTGGGGCTCCATGCCCATCTTCTCCATGAGCTCGCGACCGGCGAGCAGGTTGAACAGCTGGTCGGTGCCGCCGAGCTCCACATCGGCCTTGATGACCACGGAGTCGTAGGCCTGCATGACCGGGTAGAGGAACTCGTGCAAGCTGATGGACTGGCCCGACGTGTAACGGTTGTGGAAGTCGTCGCGCTCCAAGATGCGGGCCACCGTGAAGTTCGCGAGAAGCTTCAGCAGCGACTCCATGTTCAAATCGAGAATCCACTCGGAGTTGTAGCGCAGCACGGTCTTCTCGGGATCGAGGATCTTGAACGCCTGGTCAACGTAGGTCTGCGCGTTCTCCTGGATCTTTTCGCGCGAGAGCTGCGGGCGCGTGGTGTTGCGCCCGGACGGGTCGCCGATGAGCGCCGTGCCGTCGCCGATGATGAGCGTCACTTGATGCCCCAGATCCTGGAACTGGCGCAGCTTGCGCAGGGGCACCGCATGGCCCAGATGGATATCGGGGGCCGTCGGGTCGACGCCGAGCTTCACGTTCAGCGGCACGCCGCGCTTGAGCTTCTCCAGGAGCGCCGATTCGGGCACGATCTGCGCCGTACCGGATTTGATAATGTGCAGTTGTTCCTCAGGAGTAAGCATGATGCCTCCGCTTTTCTTTAATATCGCGATACCTTTATACAAGTGCTGGAAATTCTAGCACAGCCGCTACGAGACGCCGCGGTAGAGGTGGCCGGAGGTGGTGTTGGGCATCTTCGCGATGGCGTTGCCGTCGTTTTGGGCCACGTGCAGGGCGCGAATGGCGCGCCCCACGGCGTGGGCCGTCTCCTCGGCGTTCATGAGGGTGGCGTCCACCATATAGGAGGAGATGCCGGCCGCGAGCAACTCGGGCATCGACGAGGCGATATCCAGTTCCACCGCGTTGTAGAGGTGGCTGCGGCCCATGGCGTCGGTGACGACCGGGAACTCGTAGCCCTTGCGATCCTTCAGCACATGGGGGCTCTTGCGACGCGGGCATTCGGCGCAGTTCTCGTCGCACGGGCCCTGGCTCATGAGCATGCAGTGCTCGGTGACCATGAGCTCCTGGGCGCCGATGAGCAGCACGCCCAGTTCCACCGGGGCATCTTTGGCAACCTCTTCGATTTGCCGCAGCGTGAGCTCCGGCGAGAGCCACACGCGCGCGGCACCGAACTCGCTGGCGACGGCCAGGGAGAGCTGGTTGGTAATGGGCACATGGGAGCCGACATCGAGCAGCGCCCCCTCTTCGGAAGCCCGTTCCATAGCACCGAGGCTTTCGGCCAGAAGCGGCTTGCCCTCGGCAGCATACTTCCACACGTCGGCATCGACGACCGCTTCGCGCGCGCCGCCAACGGCCTCGTGATCGGCCACAGGCATGATGGGAATGCAGCCCTTGGGGTAGCCGGCCTGCTCGGCAGCGGCGTTCTTCTGGCCGGCGATAACCGCCTCGCCGCGCCGGTAGTTCAGAGCCGGCACATAGATGATGTGCGCGCCGGCGCGCTTGGCGGCGCGAGCGCAAGCGGGGTTCGTGACCGTGACGGCCACGCGGCAGCCGGTGGGACGCGCTGCGGGCAGAGGCTCGCGCGGAGTAGTGCGGGGCAGGGTGCGCCCGTGGCCCTCGGCGGTAAGCGCCTCGGTGAGGACGTCCAGCGCCGCCGCGCGCACGCCATGCAGGGCCGAGAAGCCGATGCCGACGCCGTCGTCCATATCGATGGTGAGGTTCACCAGCTGGTAGGGCGTGTTGCCAAGGCGGTCGATGTGGGCGGCGACGTCGTCGAAGGAGACGGCGCGGGTGCGAGCCGCCTCTACGGGCGCGCCTTCGGCGACACCGGAAACCCCATCGGGGAAGGCAGCTTGCAGGCGACGGGCAACGGCGAGGGTGGTGCGGGGAGCGCCTTCGATATCGGCCTCGGCTGCGGGGTGGAACTCCATGCGAAGAGGCTCGCCGATGTGGAGGGTGGCGGTGCCGACGAGGGGCACGCGGGGCTCACGGGCGTCGTCTTCGAAGGCGGCCTCGGCACTGCGGACGCGGAAAACGCGGTCGCCGGCCTTCACCGTGCGCGTCTTGCCTTCCAGCGGCAAATGGTAGCGGCCCTTCTTGTCGGTGCGCACCGGCCCCAGCGTCAGCGTGCCGTTGCCCTTGCGCGTCCAGAACTCCAGGACGTCGCCTTCTGTCAGAGCATGGGCGCTCTTCAAATAGGCGGCGCCATCGCGCACCTCGTCGACGCGGCCGAGGAACAGGCCGCGGTTGTTGGGACGCTGGTAACTCATGATATCGTTGCCGCGCTTGCCGTCCAGATAAGCCGTGGTGAAACCGCGGGAGAAGGCATCGGTGAGGCGGTCGCGATCGGCATCGGTGATAGCCGCGTTCTCCTTCGCCAAAGCAGCATCGAGAGCTTTACGATAGACGGAGGTCACGGCGAAGACGTACTCGGGCGACTTCATGCGGCCCTCGATTTTAAGCGACGCCACGCCGGCGGCCACGAGGTCGTCCACGCGATCCACCGTGCACAGATCCTGGGGCGAAAGCAAGTGATCGCCCGGCGAGGGAAGGCTCTTCTGCAGAGCCTTGTTCTGCAGCTCATAGGGAAGCCGGCACGCTTGAGCGCACATCCCCCGGTTGGCCGAGCGGCCGCCGATCATGGAGGACATGAAGCACTGGCCCGAGTAGCACACGCACAATGCGCCGTGGGCGAACACCTCCACTTCCATCCCCTCTTCGGCCGCCGCCGCGCACAGAAGGGCGATCTCGTCCAGCGACACCTCACGGGCGAGCGTAATGCGCTCGGCCCCTAAGCGGGCCGCCGCGCGCACGCCGGCGAGGTTGTGGGTGTTCATCTGCGTGGAAAGGTGCAGCGACGCTTCGGGGAGCGTGCGGGAGATCTCCGCAGCCAGGCCGATGTCCTGTACGATGAAGCCGTCGGCTCCGGCGCGGTAAGCCTGGCGCACGCATTCCAAGGCCTCCCCTACCTCGTCGGGCAGGATGATGGTGTTCATGGTGACGTAGACGGAAACCCCGCGCAGATGCGCGAAGTCGCAGGCCTCCCGCAGCGTCTCCAGGGTGAAGTTGTCGGCCCCGCGCCGCGCATTGAAGGTCTCAAACCCCAGATACACCGCATCGGCCCCGCCAGCCACCGCCGCATGCAGCGCCGCCATATTGCCGGCCGGCGCCAGCAGTTCTACTTGATTAGTCTTCATTCAGCTTCAAAGCCTCTTCGTCGGCGGCCTTCAGTTTGTCGATGCCCTCGTTGTAGGCGTCTTGGATTTCCTTCACGCGCCCGTCGTAGGCGCTGAAGTCGAAGGGCGCCTCCTCGGTTGCGCTGCTGATCTCCGTGTACAAATCGATGTAGCTGTTCAGGGCATCCTTCAGCTTGTTGCAGCCGTCGACGTAGTTCGTCTGCAGGTCTTTCATGGCGTCCGGCGTATCGATGGCCGCCAGAGCGTCAATGGCCTCGAAGGCGCTGTTGGCCTTGTTGCGCATATTGACGACGCTCTCCTGAGCCACCGCCTCGTCGAATTCGCCGAGGCGCGTGTTCAGCTCCTCCACCGCCTGGTTGACCTTGGTCATGTAGGTGCGATTGGCCTGCTGCTGGTCGGTGGCTCCAGTGGCCGGCGACTGGCAACCGGCAAGAGCGCCGAGGGCCAAAGCCGCGCCAAGGGCCACAGCCAAAACCCGCGCGATGGTACGTTTCCTCATGATTTCTCCCGTCTTCGGTACCTTGAGGCACCGGTTGCTTGCTCAGGGCAGCCTCGTCGAGCGAGGCTTTGGTTTCTCATTCGCTATGATAGCAGTCCGCACCCCCGGGCCCGTACCGCCGTCACGGTATCGCAACAATTATGTCGCGGCTACGCTGCTTTAGGCACCCTCGCCGCCACCGTCGTCCGGGGCTGGGTCGGGCGTCGGCTCCGGCGTCGGCTCCGGCGTTGGCTCGGGCTCCGGGGTAGGCTCCGGCGTCGGTGTCGGTGTCGGCTCGGCGTTGCCGCCGCCCTCGTTGCCCTCTCCGCCTTCGTTGCCGCCGTTCTCGTCGCCGTCGCCCTCGGGCGTCTCCTCATCATCCTGCTTCGTGGTCACCTCGGTGTCGTCTTTCTTTTTCTTGGAAGAGTAGTAGCCGCCGATATGGTTGTCCTCGTCGCGGTAATCCTTCTTGTACTCGGGCTTATCTGCCTCGAAGAACTTCACCGTCTGCGTCGGGGAGATCATCTTGTCGATGAAATCGCCGAAGACGCTGGCCGCCGTCGTAGTCGTCGCCTGGGCCTCGGAATAGTCGGAGCGGTCACCCAGCCAGATGGCCACGGCGTACTGCGGGGTCACACCGCAGAACCAGCTGTCCTTCTTGTCGTCGGTGGTACCGGTCTTGCCTCCGGCCTCCTGGCCGTTATCGGGACGAGCCGCCTTGCCAGTGCCGTTGTCGATGACCACTTCCATGCAGTCGAGCGCCGCCCGAGCCACTTCGCGAGAGAACACCCGCTCGCCCGTGGGGTCGGTGTTGTCCACGATAACGTTGCCGTTCTTGTCCTCGATGGAGATGATGCACTCCGGATCGTAGTGGACGCCGCCGTTGGCCACCGTGGCATAGGCGTCAGCCATTTCGAGCGGCGTGACCGAACCGATGCCCAGGGTAAGGCCCGCCACCGCCGGCAAATCGGAGGTGATACCCATGGCGTGGGCCATCTCGATCACCTTATCGACGCCCACGGAGAGAAGCAAGCGAATAAACGCCGTGTTCGACGACACGCCGAAAGCGCTCTTGATGGTGCGCGTGCCGTAATCGGCCTTATCGTTGTTGTAGACAGGCTCGCCGCCCTCCAAATCAACCTTGTAGCCAGCATCGATGAGCGTTTCCGGGTCGATGCCCTCGTTGATAGCCGCCAAAAGCGTGAACAGCTTGAACGACGATCCGGCCTGACGGCCCGCGCCGCCCTCGCCCGTGGCCATGTTCACCTGGGAGCTCTCGTAATCGCGACCGCCCACCAGCGCGTCGATGTAGCCGTTCTCGGGGTTCACAACGGCCATGGCCACCTCGAAGGGATCGCCGGCCTCCTCTTCCTTTTCGGCCGCAGCCTCTTCGGCGGCGGTCTGGGCCTCGATATCCAGCGTCGTGATCACCTTCAACCCGCCCTTGAACAGCTCGGAGGTGGAATAGGCGTACTTGCCCTCGGGGTTGGTCAGCTGGTTGCGCACGTAGCTCGTGAAGTAGGGGTAGGCCAGAATGCCCGTCATGGAGGGCTCGGAGGGGTTCAGCTCGATGGGCTCGGCCTTCACCGCGTCGGCCTCCTCCGCCGTGATAACCCCGTTGGACACCATGCGGTCGAGCACGGTGTTGCGGCGCTTCAGGCAGTTGTCCGGATAATCGATGGGGTTATTGTAGGTGGGCGACTGGGGAATGCCCACGAGCGTGGCCGCCTCGTTCAACGTGAGGTCCTTCGCGTCCTTGGAGAAGTAGCGCTCGGCGGCGGCCTCGATACCGTAGGCACCGGAACCGTAGTTGATAGTGTTCAGGTACATGAGCAGGATCTCGTCTTTGGAGTACTGCTCTTCCAGCTTCTGGGAAATGTACATCTCGCGGATCTTGCGCTTGAAGGAGATGTCGCGCATCTCGTCGGAAAGAATCGTGTTGCGCACGAACTGCTGAGTGATGGTGGAGGCGCCCTCCAGCTCGCCGCCCATGAGGTTGTTCACGAGCGCGCGGGCCACACCGAGGTAATCGACGCCGGAGTGGGTGTAGAAGCGCTCGTCCTCGGTGGCGACGGTGCCCTTCAGCACGTACTCGCTAATCTGGTCGAGAGCCACCGGGTCGCGATTCTCCAGCTGGAACTCGGCGAGCAGCGTCGTGCCGTCCGATGCGTAAACCATGGTTGGCTGCGCCGTGTTGTAAGCGTCGGCGTTCTGGTAGTCGGGCAGATCCTCCAGCCAGGAGTTGCACAGCGTCACCACGCCGAACACGCCCGCCGCGAGAAAGGCGACGAACACGCCCAGCACCGACAAAACGATGACCTTCTTATTCTTTACTTTCGTGCCCTTACGGCCCTTCATTGCGCGAGAACCCACGAATTAACCTCCATCAGTTATAGGTCTGGCCATTTTACCAATGAGTTATGGAGGGTTCATAAGATGGAGCCGCCACCAGGAAATGCACAGAGGACGAGGGGCTTCCCATTCTGCCCTTATCGATGCCGATACAAGTCATCCAGCGTTACCGAAAATTCGTCGCCAGACGCCTTCATCTTTCGCAAGGTGGCCGTCGAAAGAGGGTTCTTCGAGAACAAGTAGAAGAATTCGATGCGGTAGCCCTTGACGAGATCGGCGCGGTGGTGCAGCTTCTCCAGCACTTCCGTCTCGTCGAACGAGTTGCGCCACTTGCACTCCCCTATTAAGGCCGTTTTGCTGGCGCGGTCTGCGGCCACGACATCGACGTCATCCTGCTGGCGAAGCGCCGGATCGGTTCCCCACCATTGCCCGAATGACGAGGCCCGTATCGGAAGGCGTCCCGCCAGGGACTCTTCGAGAAGCCATTGGGAGCACACGCGTTCAAACCGATGACCGAGGTAGGTTCCGAGTACTTCGTCGGAAAGCCCCTCAGCGACAATACGACCGGCACCTCCCTCGATGTCTCCAACTGCCGGCATGACAAAGGTATACCAAAAGTCGTAGCAGGCATCGGCGAAACGGTAGAGTCCTTTGCGCGAAGTTTGAGGGTTCTCTCCAAAAGGGACGACGCGCTCGATGATGTCAAGGCGTTCTAGAGTTGCCAAGTACTTCGACACCGCCGTCGCCTCAAGTCCCGCGCGAGCAGCAATCTCGCCGCGCCGCGTTGCCCCCGAGCCTATGGCGCGAAGAATCGAGTTGTACACAGCCGGTTCGCGCAACTCCTGTCGCAACAGCATAAGAGGCTCTTCATAGAGCAATCCGTCAGTCGAAAAAAACAGATCGGCGATGTTGTCGAGGAACGGCCGACTTTCATCAATCTGCGCCAGATAATAGGGCACCCCGCCCACGCAGGCGTAGTACCGAAAAGCGTCTTCTGCGCTTACCGTTGGAACCATGCGCGCTGACGTTAAATAGTCGAAGGGCCGCACACGAATCTGCGCCGTGCGGCGGCCGTGCAAGGGGCTCTTTTTGCCCAGCACCTCGCTCTCCATGAATCCCTGATCACTTCCGCATAGCGCAAGACACGCCTTCGTTTGAGCGAAATGATGGTCTATGGCGATTTGCATTTTCGAAACCAGCGACGGATTAGCCTCGGCAGCATAGGGAAACTCGTCGAATACGAAAAGGAACGGTTCTCGCCGAGCCTGCTCCGCGAGAAACTGCAGAGCACCATCCCAACCGTCGAACCTTGTTCCCGGCGGCAGCGAGAAAAACTGCGCAATCTCGACACTGAAATCAGCCAGGTTATCCGCGTCAGTCTGCTGCTGAGCCGTGAAGAAAAGCGTCGGCTTGTCCTGGGCGAAATGAGTTAGCAGGGTCGTCTTGCCCACACGACGTCGTCCATACACCACCACCATCTGGAAGACATCAGCATCATAGGCCCGCTCAAGCGTCTCCAACTCGTTTTCACGTCCGACGAACAACGGCACTCCTTACAGCAAAATAAGATACTCACGATTATTATAATCACGAGTATCTTATTTGCAACTAGCTATTCGCGTCTTCGTTCGTAGACAAGTCTCTTTCGCCGGAGCGCTTTCACCAGACATACGAGGTAACGGGCTCCACGACAAATCTCTGGCAAACGTTAGCCAACGGAATCCCTGTACATTTCGCTCCACGAGTCGTCATACAGACGATACAACTTGCTCCAGTTGTCGTCATAGGCACGATATTGATCGGTCCACGAGTCATCGTAAGCACGATACATGTCAGTCCATGTATCTGAAACAACTTTGTATTCCTCCGTCTCATAACCAGAGTTGATGGCCCCATCATACTGCTCGTACGAGTCTTTGAGCAGTCGGTCCCACGCCTCGTAATAGTCTTTCATGGCATCGTCCCACACCCCATAGCCATCCTCCATGGCTCTTGACCAAGTCTTATAATCGTCCAGCCCTTTTTCTCGGACAAGAGCATAATAGTCCGTCATACCAGCAAGGATTGACTCATACAGAGCTTCCGAACGCTGCAAAGCAAAATCGTAAGCATCTTGAACTTGGCTCGAATTGTCTGCATACCCCTGGTAAGTGTCACCAACCGCAGTATTAATCTCGCTGAACCTGCTTTCGAGATCGGACGAGGCTGCTTCTGTCTCGCTTTTAATCGCGCTCAGCTTAGCGTCAAGCTCATTATCTCCGGTAATAACCTCGACCTCTTCTGCCGGCAACTCAGCAGCAGAAGATTTTTCTTCCCCCTCGTCATCGCTAACGCTCTCAGCGTCTTGAGCACTTTCAGTAGATTTTTGCGCATCTGTCTGTGCAGACTCCGGGGTCGATGGAGAATCGTACGCACCTCCTGTCACCTGAGCGCAGCCCGCACACCCCAGCAAGGCCAAAGCGAAAACCACAGCGAAAGCCAATCTTGTTGCAACGGCCTTCTTCGAATCATCTTTGCCAAACACGCGATCGTCCTTTCCGTCGTTGCGTCTCGAAAGCTAGATGACGGCCAACTCGACACGTAAGCCACATCCTCTTTGACTCACTGCGAGCGAACGCGCGAAAGAGGAGAGCATCCACCGCAGTCACCACAACCGCAAGGACTTCAGAACGGGCAAACCGCACGAAAACCTTGAATGGCAGATGCTCTCCTGCCCTGGTTTTCGATGCAGCTGTACCGCAGCTCTGAAGTTGTATGCAAGCATGTCACTTGCGGTTGTGGTGGCTCGATTATAGCAAAGCCCAAATCGAAAGACAGCATAGAGAAAGCTGCGGCGCAAGCGGAGTCGCTTGTGCCGCAGCGGGATACAGCAGAATTCTCGATTTACCAAACTACGCTTAAACGCGCTTTGGCAATAAACTAAGCTCCAAAACCGACGAGTTGCGCCTTGGCGGCCGCCAGCTGCACGCGCACCGCTTCGGGGGCCGTGCCGCCGAAGGTGGTGCGGGCGGCGACGATGGCGGGCAGGTTCAGGCATTCCACGATATCGGATTCGAAAAGATCGCTCTCCGCCTTGAAATCGTCCAGCGTGAGGTCTTCCAAATCGCAGCCGCGCTGCTCGCAGGTGAGCACCAGATGCCCCACGATCTCGTGGGCCCGACGGAAGGGCAGGCCCTTCTTGGCCAGGTAGTCGGCCACATCCGTCGCGGCCAGATATCCCTTCTTCGCCTGGGTGGCCATGGCGTCGGCGTTCACCGTCATGGTGGCGATCATGCCGGCAGCGCATACGTAGCAGTCCTCCAGGGTGTCGGCGGCGTCCATGGCGCCCTCCTTGTCCTCCTGAAGATCCTTGTTGTAGGCGAGCGGCAGCGACTTCAGCGTCATCATGAGGGCCACCAGATCGCCCACGACCCGGCCCGACTTGCCGCGGATGAGCTCCGCGAAATCGGGGTTCTTCTTCTGGGGCATGATGGAGGAGCCGGTGGAGTAGGCGTCCGACAGCGTGATGAAGCCGAACTCCGCCGACGACCACAGCACGATCTCCTCGCACAAACGCGACAGGTGCAAACACGACACGCTACAGGCGTAGATGAGGTCGAGCAGAAAGTCGCGGTCGGACACAGCATCGAGCGAGTTCGGGATGGGATGGTCGAAGCCGAGCGCCTCTGCGGTGGCGAAGCGGTCGAGCGGGTAGGTGGTTCCGGCCAACGCGGCAGCTCCCAAGGGGCACGCGTCAGCGGCATTGCGGGCGGCGGCGAGACGATCGTAGTCGCGGGCGAGCATCTGCACGTAGGCGAGCATATGGTGCGAGAACAGCACCGGCTGGGCATGCTGCAGGTGCGTGTAGCCCGGCAGGATGACGTCGAAGTTCGCTTCGGCCTGGGCGATGAGCGCCTCGCGCAGGGCGACGTTGGCGGCCATGAGCTCGCCGGCGCGACGCTTGGCGTACAGGCGCGTGTCCGTGGCCACCTGGTCGTTGCGCGAGCGGCCCGTGTGCAGCCGAGCCCCGGCATCCCCCACGCGGCGGGTCAGCTCCGCCTCGATGGCCATGTGGATGTCCTCGCTTTCCATCACGTCGAACGTGAGCGCGCCGGAGGTGATGTCGGCCAGAATGCCCTGGAGCCCTTCTGCAATGGCTTCGGCATCGGCGGTCGCGATGATGCCCTGGGCGGCCAGCATGTTAGCATGGGCGATAGAGCCGGCGATGTCCTCGACGTAGAGTCGCTGATCCACGGGCAGCGACGCCCCGAAGCGCTGGGTAAAGGCATCGGCGCCTTCGGTGAATCTTCCAGACCACAGTGCCATAGTGTCTCCTCGGTAAATCGGTAAGCCAGGCGGGCGCCCCTCAAGACCGCCCGCTCCCCTCGTTGTCGTGCTCGTTGAGCGTCCCTAGGCCGTGACGGCGTCGGCGCCTTCCAGAATCTCCTCGGCTTCCTCCACCACGGCGCTCATCTTGCCGTAAGCGGTGTTCGCGAGGTTCACGTCGTCGTAGGAGGGCATGCGCGCGCCCGTGGCGAGCCGGTTTTTCGCCCACACCTTGCAGGACAGGCCGTGGATGTCGATGAAGCCCTTGGCGGCCTGATGGTCGAAAGCGTCGTCGGCATCGTAGGTGGCCAGGCCGAAATCATACAGCGAGTAGGTGCTCTTGCGTCCCACCACGGTGCAGGAACCCTTGAAGAACTTCAGCTTCACCGTGCCGGACACGCATTGCTGGGTGTGGGCGAGGAAGGCGTCGAAGGCCTCCTTCAGCGGCGAGAACCACAGGCCGTTGTACACCTGCTCGGCCCAGGTCTGCTCGATGGCGAGTTTGTGGTGCAGCACGCCCCGCTCCAGGCACAGATCCTCCAGGGCCTTGTGAGCCTGGATGAGGGCCAGACCGCCCGGCACCTCGTAGCACTCGCGGCTCTTCACGCCCACGAGCCGGTTCTCCACCATATCGATGCGGCCGTAGCCGTTGGTGCCGGCGATATCGTTCATGGCGTAGATGATGTCGAGGAAGCTCATCGGAGTGCCGTCAAGCGCACAGGGAACGCCCTGATCGAACTCGATTTCCACATAGGTGGGCTCGTCGGGCGCGCAGGCCGGATCGCACGTCATCGTCCAAATATCCGCCGGCGGCTCGCACCAGGGATCCTCCAGCACGCCGCACTCGATGGCCCGGCCCCACAGGTTGTCGTCGATGGAGTAGGGCTTGTCGGTGGTGGCCTTAACCGGCACGCCGTGGGCCGCCGCCCATTCGATCTCGTCGGCCCGGCAGCCGAGATCCCAGTTGCGCACCGGGGCGATGATGGTGAGCGCCGGATCCAGCATGAGCACCGAGGACTCGAAGCGCACCTGGTCGTTGCCCTTGCCCGTGCAGCCATGGGCCACGTACTTGGCGCCGAACTGATGGGCCACCGCCACGAGGTGCTTGGCGATGAGCGGCCGCGAGAGCGCGCTCACGAGTGGGTACTTGTTCTCGTACATGGCGTTGGCGGCCATGGCGCAGGCGAGGTACTCGTTGGCGAAGGTCTCCCGCATGTCGATGACCGCGCAGCCGATGGCACCGGTGGCGAGCGCCTTGGCCTTGATGGCCTCGAGGCCCTCGTGCTCCTGGCCGAGGTCGCCCACGACGGCGATGACGTCGAGATCGTATTCCTCTTGCAGCCATTTGATGCACACGGAGGTGTCGAGGCCGCCGGAGTAGGCGAGCACGCACCGTTCCTTCTCGCCGGGGGCCGGCTTGGCGGAGATCTGCGGGGCGTCGTGAAGGGATGAGTTCGTCGTAGTCATGGGAGTTGCCTTTCGTGTCGGGAGCTGCTTTTGGGTTTCCTTATGGGGTGCCCGGCTCGCTTTGCGATGGAAAGGCGTGGCGTGAAGTCGCGTCTGGGACGATGCGCAGGGTTCCTGCGCGATGGTGCTTGAGGTTTCGAAGAGGAACTTCGGGAGGCCACGGCCTTTGGCGGACCCGGGCGGGGCCGCGCGGCGGTGCGCTGAGCGCGCGAAAAGATCTGCTACGCGCGTCGGCGTCGCAGAGAAGAGGTACGTCGGCGTCGGTCGACGTAAGCCGTGGCGAGGAACTGGGGGCACGGGGCAGCAGCAGCGATTCCGCTGTGCTTGGAAGCTATGAGAGCTGCTGCCTGCATCGTGACAATTCCTTTCAAGTACGCGCAGCCGTCCGAGTTATGGGGCCCTGGCGCCTTGCGCCGTAAGCCCTCGGCTGTGCGGTTGACGGCATTATGCCCTAATTTATGAGTCGTCAACCCCGAATTTCAAAATTTTTGCGGAAACGGCGCAATTTAATTGTGCACTGTGCTGTGCAGTTGCACAAAAATTTGCTTATTCTACCTGGGAAATTGTGCGCTTATATACAAGAGCGACCCAAGCTTTTTGTGCAAGGGTCGCTCGATGATGGCTCGATGTGATGGCGTTTTACAGCAACTGCTCCAGCTTCTGAACCAGCACGTCCACGTCGGCTTCCGTGCAGATGAGCGGGGGCAGGAAACGCAGCGTATGGGGGCCGGTGGCGTTCAGGACGAGGCCCGCTTCCAGGCCGGCGGCCACCACATCGGGAGCCGACGGCGCCTCATGGGTGAGGTCGATACCGTTCATAAGGCCGAAGCCGCGCACCTCCTGCACGTGGGGCAGTCGGGCCAGCCGCTCGCGCATGTAGGCGCCGACCGACTCGATCTGCGCCCCCATACCTGGGGCGAGCAGCGTGGACAGCGTCACGTGGGCCGCGGCCATGGCGATGTTCGAGCCGCCGAAGGTGGTGCCGTGATCGCCCGGCGCGAACGCCGCCGCGATGGAGCTTTTGGCCGCGCAGGCGCCGGCCACCACACCAGAGGCGATGCCCTTGGCCATGGTGACGATGTCGGGCAGCACCCCGAAGTTCTGGAACCCGTAGGGCAGCCCCGTGCGGAAGATGCCACTCTGCACCTCGTCGCAGATCATGAGCGCACCGTGCTCTTCGGTGAGGCGGCGGATGGCGCCGACGAACTCCTCGGTGCAGGGATGTACGCCGCTCTCGCCCTGGATGCACTCGATCATGACGGCGCAGATGCGGTCGCCCTGGGTCTCGAACAGGCGCTCGAGCGCTTCCACGTCGTTGATGGGCGTGGCCGTGAACCCGGCCGGCAGCGGCTGGAAAGCCTCCTGCTTGGCCGGCTGGGCCGTGGCCGCAAGCGTCGCCAAGGTGCGGCCGTGAAAGCTCTTGGCCAGCGTGACGATGAGGCGCGGGGCCAGCT
The DNA here is from genome assembly GCF_009755265.1 of Adlercreutzia rubneri. NCBI lineage: Bacteria > Bacillati > Actinomycetota > Coriobacteriia > Eggerthellales > Eggerthellaceae > Adlercreutzia > Adlercreutzia rubneri. The sequence continues at coordinate 16,561 of NZ_WPOO01000011.1, forward strand.
CGGCATCTTTGCCGGCGGCTTCCGTGCGGCGACGGGCGTACAGGCGCGCCAGCTTGATGGCGCACTCGTTGGCCTCGGCGCCGGAGTTCGCGAAGAAGGTCTTCCACGTCTCGGGGCTCGGCTCATCGACGTAGGCGTTCAGCATGTTCGACAGCAGCTGGGCCACTTCCCCGCGGTGCTCGATGTAGTAGTAGTTGCTCACGTGGATGAGCTTGGCCGCCTGATCGCTCACGGCCTGCACGATGGAGGGGTGGCAGTGGCCGAGGCTGCAGACACCGATGCCGGAGAGGAAATCGAGGTACTCGTTGCCGGCATCGTCGATGAGCGTCATGCCGTGGCCTTCGACGAATTCCACGGGCTTGCGGGCGAAGGTGCCCATCACGTATTCGGATTCCAAAGCCATTTCGCGGGCGAGAGTCATGGGATGCTCCTAACGGTTTTCGATGAGCTTGGCGGCGAATTTGCTGACAGGGGAGACGTTCAGGAACTGGGCCGAGGCGAGGCCTCCCACCATGGTGCCCATGCCGGAGTCGGTGAGCAGCTCCAGCAGCAACGCGTGGGGCACCGTGCCGTTGATGATATGGGCGGCGCTAACGCCGGAATCCAGCGCGCGCACGCAGCTGGAAAGCTTCGGGATCATGCCCGAGGAGAGTTTGTCGCCGCGCACCATGGCCTCGGCCTCGCCGAGGGTCATCTCGGCGATGAGGGAGTCGGGGTCGGGGTAGTTCTCGTAGAGGCCGTCCACATCGGTGAGGAAGATGATCTTGTGGGCGCCGATAGCCGCAGCAATGTAGCCGGCCGCCACGTCGGCGTTCACGTTGTAACAACCGCCGTCCTCGCCGATGGCGATGGAGGCAATGATGGGGATGTAATCGTCGGCCACCAAGTCCTCGATGAGCTGGGTGTTGATGCGGGTGATCTTGCCCACGCGCCCCAACTCCGGTCGGGCCTGCTCGGCCACGATGATGCCGGCGTCGGTTCCCGAGACGCCCACGCCCATGTTGCCGTGGGCGTTCATGGCCTCCACCAGATGCTGGTTCACTTCCCCGGTGAGCACCATGCGCACGAGATCCATGGCGTCGTCGGTGGTGACGCGCTGGCCGTCGATGAATTCCACGGGCAAGTTGAAGTTGGAGAAGGCGCGGTTGATGGCCTTGCCGCCGCCGTGGACGAGCACCGGGTTCACACCCAAGATCTTCAAAAGCACGATATCGGCCATGACTTCGGCGGCCAGCTGGGGGTTTTCCATGGCCGAGCCGCCGTACTTGATGACGATGGTCTTGCCCGTCACCTGCTTGAGCCATGGCATGGCCTCGTAGAGGATCTCGCCGGTGCGTACGGGTACGCCCTCAGCGCGAGCTTCGTTAGCGTATTTCATGAGCGGTAATCTCCATTGATCGTCACGTACTCGTGCGAGAAGTCGCAGGTCCACATCGTGGCCGACTCCTCCCCCGCGTGCAGATCCACCTCGATGGTCACTTCGGGTTCTTCGAAGCGACGCAGGGCCTCTTCTTCGTCGAAATCGACCACCAGGCCGGCACGGCACACAGGCAGGCCCAGTATATCGATATCCACGTCCTCCTGGTTGAAACGAGCACCGGACCGTCCGAGGGCGGCGGCAACACGGCCCCAGTTGGCATCGTGCCCGTAGACGGCGGTCTTCACGAGTGGCGAATTCGCCACCGTACGGGCAGCCGCATCGGCGTCGTCAGCCGTAACGGCCCCGCGCACGGTAACGGTGATGAGGCGCGTGGCCCCCTCGCCGTCGGCGGCCATCTTGCGGGCGAGCGTCGTCGCAAGCTGATCGAGAGCGCGCTGGAAGGCATCGAAGGCCGGCGTCCCGGGCGTGAAAGCGGGGCCGTCGGGCGCGGCAGCGCCGGAAGCCAGGGCGAAGCAGGTGTCGTTGGTGGAGGTATCGGAGTCCACCGTCACCTTGTTGAAGCTCTTGTTCACCGCCGCCGTGAGGGCCTGGGACAGATCGGGCGCGGCGAGAGGCGCGTCGGTGGTGATGACGGCGATCATGGTAGCCATATTCGGCATGATCATACCGGCGCCCTTGCACATGCCTCCCACCGTGAAGGTGACGCCCGGATATCCGATGCCGTCGCCGGAGAAGCTGACCGAGCCGTGTTTGGGACAGGTGTCCGTGGTCATGATGGCGCGGGCCGCCGTTGCGCCTTGGGATGTGCGGCCGGCGAGATCGTCGGCCACTTTCGCCATGGCCGCAAGCGCTGCTGGCACACCCTCCGCGAAGGGCTCAAGGCGCAGGTGCTGGCCGATAACGCCCGTGGAGGCCACGAGCACCTCGTCGGCCGGACAGCCCACGGCCTCGCCGACGAGCTCGGCGGTCTTACGGGCGTTTTCCAAACCGATCTCACCCGTGGCGGCGTTCGCGATGCCGGAGTTGACGACAACCGCCCGCGCGCATCCGTAGGCGGGAGCTCCCGCGCCCCCCTCGTTCAGGTGCTCGCGGGACACGCGCACGGGCGCCGCGCAGAACACATTGGTCGTGAAGGTGGCCGCCGCCGCACAGGGCTCGTCGGCCACGACGAGCGCCATGTCGAGACGCTCAGGATCGGCCCTAAAGCCCGCGTGTACGCCCACGGCGAAAAAGCCGAGCGCGCTGGCCGCGTTGCCCTCGGGATCGAAAGCGAAAGTGTCGTTCTCGGTCATAGGTCCTCTCTTTCCCACGGGACGGCGCCGAGGCGGCCCTCATCCCCTTCCACTGCTATACGGGGTTGGCGATCTCTTCCAAACCGCAAGTCTCGGGCAGGCCGAACACGATGTTGGCGCACTGCACGCCCTGACCGGCCGCGCCCTTCCCCAGGTTGTCGATGGCACCGGTGGCCACAATCATGCCGGCAGGGTGCACCGCCACGCCCACTTGGGCGCGACAGGTTCCCGCCACCGACGCCGTGCGCGGCTGCACGCCGGCGTCCATGACGGACACGAGCGGGCTTGCCGCATAGAAGTCGCGATACAACTCCACAAGCTCCTCGGTGGTAGGGGCGGCGCCCGGGGCCAGCGGCAACGTCACCGTGGACAGCAACCCGCGGTTGAGCGGAGCCAGATGCGGCGTGAACACGAGCCGGCCCTCGAGCCCCAGGATCTGCTCAATCTCGGGGGTGTGGCGATGGGTGCCCACGCCGTAAGCCTCCAGGTTCTCGTTGGCGAAGCAGTAATGGGTGCGCTCCGTGGCCTTCTTGCCCGCGCCGGTCACGCCCGAGACGGCATCGGCCACCACGGGGGCAGCAGCGTCCACGAGGCCCGCACGGATGGCGGGCGCAGCGGCAAGGGAAGTGGCCGTCGGGTAGCAGCCGGCGCAGCCCACGAGCACGGCCTCGCCGGCAGCGCGGCGCTCGGCCGCGGCGGCCAACTCATCGCCGGTCAGCTCGGGCAGTCCGAAGGCGGCCTGGGCCAAAAGGTCGGTGGCGGTGTGGGGCGCGTACCATTTCTCGTAGATAGCAGGATCCTTCAGGCGGAAGTCGGCCGACAGATCGACGACCGTGACACCGGCGGCGATAAGGTTGGGCGCCATGCCCATGGCCGCCTTATGGGGCACTGCCAAAAACACCACGTCGAAGGCAGAGAAATCAGTATCCTCGTGGGTGGAGAACGCGAGATCGGTTACCCCGGTGAAGGCGGGATAGGCCTTCGCAATGGGCGTTCCCGCCAGCGCGTCGGAAGTCGCCGCCGCCAAGTCGAACTCGGGGTGGCGCGACAGCAGGCGCACCAGCTCGATGCCGGCGAAACCGGCCGCTCCCACAACTCCCGCTCGATAGCCCATAGAAACTTCCTTCCTCTCTGCCCGTTTATATATTCGGCTCTTTCTTGAGCATGCGCACAAAGATGAGCGTTTTCATTACTGTTTTCATCATACCCCCACTGGGGCCATCCCAAAGGCAAAAAGCTCCGTTTATGACAACTTGGAGCAGGTTGCGCCCCTTCCCTGCCCCGCACGCCCCCTTCCGCTAAACTTAGGCGCACATCTTTTGGAAAGGAGCTCCCATGAGCAACAAAGGCAAGAAGGTCAAGGTGCACTACACCGGCACGCTGGACGACGGCACCAAGTTCGATTCGTCCGTGGATCGCGGCGAGCCCATCGAGTTTGTCTGCATGGCCGGCCAGATGATCCCCGGCTTCGACGCCGCCGTGGAGGACATGGCCATCGGCGAGAAGAAGACCGTGCACATCCCGGCCGCCGAGGCCTATGGCGAGCGCGATGACGCCATGGTGCAGAAGTTGCCCGTGGATCAGATTCCCAACGCCGACCAGCTGCCCGTCGGGCAGACCGTCTACATGATGGGCCCGGGCGGCCAGCCCTTCCCCGTGTTCGTGCAGTCCATCGAAGACGGCATTGTCACCTTCGACATGAATCACGAGTTGGCGGGCAAGGACTTGAACTTCGACATCGAACTTGTCGAGGTTGAGGACTAACCCCGGTTGTCCGGTCGGGAGTTGGCGGAGGGGGCACCGTGCTCAAACATCATTGAAGTGCAGGGCTCGTCGAGGGTTCCGACATTTCCTAATGCACTTCAATGAACTGCGCGCGGCACCCCCTCCGCCAACTCCCGACCTACTCTTACTTACTTGAGCTTACTTGAGCTTATTTGAAGCGACCCCGCCGACTTTGGCGGGGTCGCTTTGCGTTTGGGGAAAACCGAGGCTGCCCTGGGTGGGAAATTGGCAGCCGGCAAGGCTTGAGAGTCGGTGACTCGGCACGCCAAGGGGCATGCGGCAGATGCAAGCGCGGCAGCACGGGGCCAACGAAAAAGTGGCACCATGCGGCGAAGCGGAGACGCCTGCCGCGACGAACCTAGGCGAGCGCTTCGGACAGAGAAGCCTCGAACGCCTCGGAGGCGGCAGGCTTCACCTCGGTTTTCTTCTGGAAAAGGCCCTTGAACGCGGAGGGCAGCGCGGCCCAGACGCCAACTTGGGGCACGGCATCGGCCTCGACGAGCGACTGCACGGCGCTGGAAGCCGCCTTTGAGTTGATGCCCATATGGGCGAAGCGCTGCTCCAGCTTGGCGCAGTAGGCGGCGTCGGCGGAATCGAGGGAAGCAACGGCGGCTGTAGCCTGGTCGTTGAACAGTTTCATGGTGGTTCTCCTTTCGACGGCGCCTAGTTTAGGCCCACGATGAAGGTCATCGTTTGGTCGATCGGATGAAGCTCGATGCCTCGCTTTGTGCAGTTGCACAACGATATGCGCATCGTGCCCTTTTCGCAGAAACGCACGCACGCCCCATTGCAGCAAGAGCGCCGAATAAAACGCTGCCCCCGGAAATCGGAGGTTACCCCAACGGCGCCTAGAGCGCGCCCGGGGCTACGTCAGATAGGCCAAGGTGAGCAGGGCAGCCAGTTCGCGATCGGTCGCGTCTTGCACGGAAAGAACTTCCTTGATCTTCTTCAGGCGGTAGCGCACAGTGTTCGGGTGCTGGAACAGGGCCTCAGCCGTGCGGCTCACCTCGCCGCAGGAAGCGGCGAAGGCCTCGGCGGTCGGCCCCAGGTCGCTACCGTGCTCGGCATCGTAGTCGAACAGAAGCGAGCGCAGAAGGTCGGCGGCACGCGCGTACAGGCGGTCGCTTCGGGCCGCGGCGCGGAAGGCGTCGAAGCGCAGGGTGGTCCAGCGCACGATGCCGGCGTCCTCCCGCTCGGCCGTGCGCAGGGCGGCCATGGCCTGGCGCACGGCTAGATCCCCCTCCCCCAGGCTCACCTCCTGGCTGATACCGCACACCAAAGGCCCGGCCATGGCGATGCACTTCGCCAGGTCGGCGTCGGAGATGGCGATAGCCTTCAGCGGGGGCCTCTTGAAGGAGACGAACCCCAGAAGCATCCCACGGTAGCGGCACACAAACGTGCGCTCGACATCGTCCCAGCGCTCGCCATAACCGGCGAGCACCCCTTCCACCACTTTCTGCAGAGCGCGCAGCGACGCCCCATCGTCGGTGATGGGGCGTATGGCCACACACTGGATAGTGGCGCCCGTAACCCCCGCGATGGTGAAGAACGTAGAGCGCACGGCCTGCTCGTCGGAAGGCGCCAGAATGAGGTCGATCAGGTGGTTGCGCTCCCACTCGGCGGCATCGTCGTCGAGCAGGTTCATGAGGTCGGCGATGACTCGCTCCATATAGCGCCCCTCATAGAAGAACACGGGCACACCCCGGGCGGTCGAGGCCTCCGCCACCGATGGCGGCAGCTCCTTCAGCACCACGGGCTTCACGGCCACCGCCGCCACGCCGTACTCGATGAGCGCGAGCAGCGCCTCTTCGGCCAGATCGGGGTGCATCCCGGCGAAACCCAAGGTGGTGAACACGAATTCGCCCGAGGTGAACACCTCATAGCCGCCCGTGAAGGGCTCGTGATCGAGGGTTCCCACGCCCGTGACCTCGCGCTCGGCCGCCCCCTCGCAAGGCGCCGCCAACCAAATGCTGTCGAAGGCCCTCATGTTCATAACGTCGCCAACGGTGATCATGAGATTCTCCTAACTGCCATGGCGGGCGGAGCGGCGGAAGGTGCGTTTGCGGAGGAAGGAACCCTCGGGCACGTGAGCGGCAGGGGCACCACCGCACGCGCCACCTTCCACGAGGATGCGGTAGAGGTTGCAGGAGCGGTTGGCCACGGCGGCGGCTTCCCAGTCAGCGGTGGTGGCGCGGGTGAGGGCCTCTTCCACCGTGGCAGGGGCGTCCTCGTCGTGGTTGTCAGGGCCGAAGGTGTTGAGCCAGTGCAGGTCGCGCACGATGAGCCGGCGACTGGGCTCGTGGGGCGCGAGGACTTCCAGCTCGTCGCCTTCCGCGAAGCGGTTGCGGCACAGGAGGTAGAGGTGGTGCGGGTCGCCGGCGACGACGTCCGCGATGTGCATGGTCTCTTGTTCGTAGCCGTCGTAGGCGGGGGCCTGCTCCGCCTCGGAGAAGTAGAAGCCCGTGCCGTAGGGGCGGTGGGAGACGGCCAGAAGCTCGTCAGCCACCTCATCGGGCGGTTCGCCGTCAAGCACGCGGCGATAGGCGCCCACGACCGTAGCCACGTAGAACGCCTTCTTGTTGCGGCCCTCGATCTTGATGGAATCGACTCCCGCATCAGCCAGCGCCTGCAGGTGCGCAAGCATGTTAAGATCTTTCGCGTTCATAATGAAGGTGCCGCGGTCGTCCTCCTCAATGGGAAAGAATTCGCCGGGCCGCTTTTCCTCTTCCAGAAGGAACTCCACGGGTCGCCCCGCCGCGAACTCCGTAGGGGCGGACTTTAGTCCGCCCTGGATACCGATGGCGTTTTCGCTTTGCGGCAACTCAACCACACTTGCGGGCGAGGGGCGACCGAGGTCGCCCCCTGCGGGTTCATCCGGCCGCGTCGCCGCAGGCGAGGCGGCGCCGAGCTGGTAGCTCCAGCGGCACGGCTGGGTGCAGTGGCCCTTGTTGCCGGAGCGGCCGGTGAGGTAGCTGCTGATGAGGCAGCGGCCCGAGACGGCCATGCACATGGCGCCGTGGGCGAAGGCCTCGATTTCCAGATCGGGCGGCGCGTCCTGGCGCAGGCGGGCGATGTCGGCCAGCGACATCTCGCGGGCGCACACCACGCGGCTCGCGCCGAGGGAATGCCACACCCGGGCGGCGGTCGCATTGGCCACCGAGGCCTGGGTGCTCACATGGCGCTCCACCCGCGGCGCCACCTCCCCGGCCACGGCGAAAGCGCCCACATCGCCGATGATGAAGGCGTCCACGCCAGCCGCGTCCAGCGCACGGAAGAACGGCGGCAGCCCGTCGATGTCGTCGGGATGCATGAGGATGTTGCAGGTGACGTGCACCTTCACGCCATGGTCGTGGGCGAAGGCCACCGCGGCGGGAATCTCGTCCATGCGGAAGTTCGCCGCCCGCGCTCGCATACCGAACCGCTCAGCTGCCAAATACACCGCATCGGCCCCAAAGGCCACCGCGGCCCGCAGCTGTTCCATGCCACCCGCCGGCGCCAGAAGCTCCATGCCGATTTTGCCCAACGAGCTACCCCTCGAACGTCACGCGGGCACCCTGGGGGGTGTCCTCGATCACGAAGCCGAGGTCGGCCAGGCCGTTGCGGACGCCGTCGGCCACGGCCCACATCTTCTCGGCGCGGGCGGTGGCGCGGGCCTCGAGCAGACGGGCCACGGCGATCTCGGGGTCGTCGCCCTCGTAGCCGGCCAAGTCGGCGGCCAGGCCCACCACTTCCGCGGGATAGGCCGCGCCTGCCTCGGCGGCGGTCACATCGATGCCGAGCACGTCCATGAGCTCGACGATGGCATCCCGGGCAGCGCGGCCGGCCGCGGCCTCTTCGGCCGCCAGCACGGTCACATCGGCCACAAGCCCGTTCACATCGCTCACGAAGGAGAAGATCTCGCCCAGAGCCGCCGGAGCGTTGAAGTCGTCGTCCATAGCCTCGGCGAAGTTGGCCCTCAGCACGGCCACGCGATCGGTCAGCGCCGCCGCATCCAGCACGGCCGCGAGCTCGCCCTCGGCGGTTTCCGGGGCCAGGGCCGCCTCGCCGCGGGGCGTGCCCGTCTCCAACAGCCAATCGAGGGCCTTCACGGCGTTCTCGATGCGCGTGAGGGCCGCGTCGGCCTCGTTCATGCGCTGCTCGCCGAACACGAGGGGGCTGCGGTAGTGGCTCTGCAGCATGAGCATGCGCAGGGCCTCGGGCCGCACCTGCTCGAGCACCTCGCGCAGCAGCAGGAAGTTGTTCAGCGACTTCGACATCTTCTCGGTCTCGCCGGTTTCGGCATTGGCGATCTGCAGCATGCCGGAGTGCATCCAGTAGTTGGCAAACGTGCTGTCACAGGCGCACTCGGATTGGGCGCGCTCGTTCTCGTGGTGCGGGAACACCAGATCGGCCCCGCCGCCGTGGATGTCGAAGGGCAGTCCCAGGTACTTCTCGGACATGGCCGAGCACTCGATGTGCCAACCGGGACGGCCCTGGCCCCAGGGCGATTCCCACGCGGGCTCGCCGGGCTTGGCCGCCTTCCACAGGGCGAAGTCCAGCTCATCGCGCTTGCGCTCTTCCAAGCCCTGGCCATCGGCGCGCAGCTCGCGATGGCCGCTTTCCGCCTCGTCCACATCGCGACCCGAGAGCTGGCCGTAGCCCGGATAGGAGCGCACGTCGAAGTACACGTCGCCCTCCGACACGTAGGCATGGCCGCGCTCGATCAAGCGCTCGATAAGCGCGATCATGGTGCCGATCTCCTCGGTGGCTTTCGGGCGGATATCCGGATCCTGCACGCCAGCCGCGCGCATGTCCTCGATGAACAGACGCGTGTACTCCTCGGCCACCTCGGCGGCCGTGCGCGCCTCCTCTCCGGCGCGCTTGATGATCTTGTCGTCCACGTCGGTCACGTTCTGCACGAAGGTGACGTCGAAGCCGCGCCAGGTGAGGTAGCGGCGGATCATATCGAAGGAGATGAACGTGCGCGCGTTGCCGATGTGGATGCGGTTGTACACCGTGGGCCCGCACACGTACATGGAGACCTTCCCCGGCTCCACAGGTTCAAAGTCCACCTTCTGGCGGCGGCGCGTATCGTACAACTTAATCATGGGTGAGCTCCTTCGGCGAAAAATAAGGTTCCGGCCATTGTAGCGCAAGAGAGCACCTCGCCTTTGCGACGCAGGGCGATTAGGATATGAACATCAGCCCAACAAGTCGGCGGCCTTCCGCATGACGCCCTTGCGCTTGGCTGTGCTTCTTACGATGCGTTGCGTCAGATCGTGGGCGTCATCGGCCAGGCCAACCCTCGCCGACTCGATAGCGGCCGCCTCGAATGCCGCTTCCAACGAACTGGCCAATTCCTCAAGAATCTTCGCAGCCACTCGCTTCGGCTGGCGCATATCCTGAGCATGATGGGGTTTTTGCGTCTCGTACTTCTCCCCCGAAGTGAGGCCGATAGCTTGGCAGAAGTCTTCCTGGTGCACCCGCCGCAACACCTGGAGCGCGCCGTCGCCGGATCCCTCCATCATCTCGCGATCGTAGCGACGAACAACGAAAAGAGGGTGCTCGCCTAAGACAATACGTCTCGGGAACTTCGAACCCCATAGCCCGCGCTGCTTCCATGCAAATAAATTCGTTGGAGGCCAGAAGCGGAAAACGATCGGCTATCTGAGGCTTGATGATATGGCTCGACGGTGCTCCCGCCAATGGCGCAAACCAGCCCTTGTCCAAAGGAGCACGATCGTCATAAAAAAGCGCGATCTTCTCTTGGCCTCCAGCAAGGGATAGGCGATACTCCGCGCGAAGTTGGGCGATGGCGCCGTACGGGTAGCGAACGATTTCCTCAAGGGTGTTTGGGAGCGGAACATAGGCCGCCTCCCCTGGCAAATCACAGCTATCACCCTCTTCCAGTATGACGACATCGCCGGCACAATCCTTGCCGAGCACGCGAATGAGTTCCATAGGTCGCATGGCCGACACATGGAACTGACGCGCCACCGCCTCGCGAACATCGTCTTCGGGGAGAAGGCCCTCAAAGAACGGCATCGCCTCATAGCCCGTGTAGCGACGAGCTGAAAGCGGCAGCGATAGGGACAGCGGCACAGCAGATGACGACTTCAGTTAGGCCTCATCATAGGTAAAACCATAGAACGGCTCGCTGTTGCCCTTGTCGAGAGCGCCAACTAAGACGCCCCCTTGAAGCACCTTGAGCGACTCGCTCATCGCGCCCCTCCTCTCACGTCGATACTCAGGTCAAGTCCGAGCATAGAAGCCACACCGAGAGCCTTGCCGAACTGAATGGTCTCCTTGCCATTCTCCAAATCGGAAATGAAACGCGTGCCGCACCCGCAATAATCGGCCATCTGTTGCTGCGAATAGCCGAGCTCTTTGCGACGCGCGCGAATAGCTTGTCCGAGGACCTCCGTCGAGTTAATGCGCATAATGGTCTCATCACCTATCGGGAATATCTGGTGTTCGTGAACTATATCATTCCCGATCGGGAATGAAAAAGGAATTCAAGTGGTTCCATTACCGATCGGGAATGATATGGAACTACTAATTTTAGTCAGCCAGCTATGCCCTATCGCCGACGAGCCCTATTCTTCCCCGTCGTCCAGGTAGTTGCGCAGGGCCTGCATGCGGCGATCCAGCTCAGCGGCGGTGTCGGCCAGATCGGCCAGCTCCGCGGCCACGGCGGCGGCATCCTCCTCGGCGAGGTCCTTCTTATAGCGCAGCTGGTGCTCCAGCGAGGCCCAGAAGTTCATGGAGATGGTGCGCAGCTGCACCTCCACCTTCACGCAGCGCTTTTCGCGTTCCAGGAAAATGGGCACCTCGACGATGAGATGCAAACTGCGGTACCCGCTCGGTTTCGGGGAGGCCACATAGTCGCGCCGCTCGATAAGTCGCACGTCATCCTGGGAGAGCAGCGACTCGGCCAGGGAGAACATATCTTCGGGGAAGGTGCAGACGACGCGCACGCCGGCAACATCGTAGATGTTCTTCTCGATGGAGTCCACCGACACGGGAAAGCCCTTGCGGACAAGCTTCTTCGCTAAGCTGTCGGTGCTCTTCAGGCGCGATTTGATGGACTCGATGGGGTTGCGATCGTGTTGCAGGCCGAACTCGGCATCCAGCACGCGGAACTTCGTCTCCACCTCCATCATGGCGCACTCGTAGTAGGTCATAAGCCGCCGGTAGGGCGCGAAGTTGCGCTCCAACATGGCAGAGAACTCGTCGCTGCCCGCCAACCGCGCGAGCATCTGGTTCGCCAGCTCCTCCCGCTGCTCGTGCAACGCATCTAGCGCACTTTGGCCCAGCGCGCCCTGGCCGTCACGCAGCCGCACCACCGCGTTTTCGAAAGCTCGCTCCGTCAATCTCGCCATAGCCGCTCCCTTTCCCGCGTCATCGTTGGTCCCTTGCTCCTTCCGAGCATGAGACTTCGCTCTCTTTCGCAAGATGATACTTTGTGGCCCCGATATGGCTTGGAAATCACGAAACATCGGTCGAAATCTACAAAATGAGACTTCATATCCTTCAAATGGCTTGAAAACGACGAAACATCGGTCGGAATTTTCAGATTAAGCTCTTTTGTAATACACGACCTGGGAAAACATCATCCTCAGTATTACAAAGAATGCTGAAAACAAGCTCTTCGACCGATGTTTCGTGTTTTCCAAGCCATTTCAGCCATTTCGGCAAGAAGGTCTCCCGCAGAGAGTGAGCTTCTGCGGGAGATCGCACGAATATGGTTAGCGCATAACAAAATTCTGCATCGATCTATCGCGCCGTCGCTTCGACCCTATCACGCATTCGTGGCTGCGAAAACTCTACCGCACCTCCGCAGCGGCGGACGGAGCGGCTTCGGCCTCGGCGTCTTCCAAATGCACGGAGGCGTGCCAATTGCCGGGTTCGCCGCTTACCTGGTACACGTAGGTGGCGCCGTCCTTTTCGTAGGTGCCCGTGGCGGCGCCGTTAGCGGCCAGCTCGTCAGTCAAGTCGATGGGCTCCACGCCCTCGGGGGCTAAAACCACGTGGCCGTCGGAGGATTCCAGCACCATATCGTCGGCGTTCGGCGAGCCGTCCTCGGCGCCTTCCACCGTGTAGTCGTGAATCTCGTAGGTGGTGCCGTCGAAGTCGCCGCCTTCCGAGATCATGGTCATCTGCACCGCGCCACCCTCGCCGTCGCCCACCTCGTAGGAGACCTCACCGACGGTGGTGTCGCCGTTCTGGCTCATCTGCACGTCCATCTCCACTGGCTCGCCGTTGATCCACACCGTGACCTTCTCCACCCAGGTCTCGCCCGTGGCCGCGTAGCAAACGCCGTTGGTGACCACAAACACCCCGAGCAGGGCCGCACAGGTAGCAGTCGCGAACTTCAGCGCCATGCCGCGCTTTTTCGTCTTCTCCATGGGAATGCCCTTAACCTTTCCTATCAGGTCAGCAGAGGCATGGACCTCGCCCATCATGGCTTTGTATTGGCTTTGGTTGCTCATCTTCCCACGCCTCCTTCAGTGACTGTTTCAGTAGCTTCCTTGCGCGGACGAGCCGGGTGCGCACCGTGGGTTCCTTGATGCCCAGCACCTCGGCGATCTGGCGCGTGCCCATGTCCTCGAAGTAGAACAGGTGCACCACGATGCGGCACTTCTCGGGCAGATCGCCCAAAGCGGCATACAGCGCCTCGTGGGCGGGCTCGGCGAAAGCGGGCTCCTCGAAGGGAGGGGCGTCGCCGTCGCGAATCTCGCGCAGCTCCACCCGCTGGCGCCACAGACTGCGCCAGAGACTCTTGCACTCGTTCACCGTGACGCAGATGAGCCACGCGCGCAGGCGCTCGTCGAGGGCGCCTGTTCGCTTGGTATCGCAACCAGTTCCGTCCCCTGCAGTGCGCTCGCCGTCACGGCCGCGACCGTGGCCGGCATCGCGCCCGGGATCAGGATCGCCATCACATTCGAGCCACGTCGGCGGCTTCTCGTACGGTTTTAGAAACACCGCCTGCACCACGTCCTCGGCATCGGGCACCCGTCGCGTCTGATTGAGCGCGATGCGGTACACCATGTCGGCGTAGTCGTCGACGATCTGTCGGTACTGGCGGTTGTCCACGGGTTTCCTTCTCGTCCGTCGAGAAAGCGGCGACAGCGCGGCCGCTAGCTTGCCGCCCCGTCGCCACCTTCCACAAAAGGCCTTTCACAGACAATACGCTTGGGCGCGGCACAATGTGCGACGTTTGGGAGAAATTTTCCCTGACAAAACTCGCCAGAAACGAGGGTGGTATAGAACAAGCAAGGAAAAGGCCGACTCGGGGCCGGCCTTCTTCTTGGGAGGGTGAGGGGCGATGCGCCTTGCGCGCAGTGGTACGCCTTGGGCGCCTTAGCAGTTGCGGGCGGTGAGGTTGCCCGCGGTGATGGCGTTCTGGATGCTCAGCGGCTCGGCGGCGTCGCCAATCACGTGCACGTCGAACTCGCCGGACAGCTCGTCGGCCAGAGCCGTGTTGGGGCTCATGGTGGAGGCGTCCACCACGCAGTCGCAGGCAAGGGTGACGTCCATGCCGAAGCTGTTCGTGACGACGATCTCGCCGTCGCCCACGCTCTTCAGCGTGCACTCGGGCATGAGGCGGCCGCCGGCGGCGAAGAAGGCGGGCTTCACGAAGGCGTTCAGCATCATGGCCTGACCGGTGCCGAAGGCCTCGGCGGGCTCCGGCGCGATCACCGTCACCTTCTTGCCCTGGGCGATGAGGTAGTGGGCCGTGTCGGTGGCCTGAGCGTTGAATCCGAGCACCGCCACGCGCTCGCCGATCTCGCTGGCCAAAAAGTCGGTGACGCCAATGACCGGCGTGGCGGCCGTGCCCGCAGCCGCCAGCTCCGGCCGTACGCCGCCGGTGGCGACGATAACCACATCGGGGCTCTGCTCACGCACGAAGGCCGCGTCCACTTCCTGGCCGGTGACGACGTTCACACCTTCCACTTCCAGCATACGGGAGAGGTAGTTGCGCAGACGGCCCAGGCTCTCGTGCTTGCCCTTCACCATTTCGGCGAAGTCCAAAAGGCCGCCCAGGCCGTTCTTCTCGTACAGCGTGACGGCGTACCCGCGCTCGGCGGCCACGCGCGCCGCCTCCATGCCGGCCGGGCCGCCGCCAATGACCATGACGTTCTTGTCGCCGTCGGCCGGGCGCACCTCGTAGCCCTCGGGCATGGCATCGGTGAACACCGAGTTGTTGCAGGGATTCACGCGGCACAGACCGCCCAGGCAATTCAGGCAGCGGCAGCAGGGGCGGATCTCGTCGATGCGGCCCTCGCGCAGCTTGTTGGCGTATTCCGCATCGCAGTTGGCCACGGGACGGTGCATATAGATCATGTCGAGCCACCCCTCGCTCAGGGCGTTCTCGAAGTAGTCGGGAGCAAGCGCCGGATCCATGAACACCACGCCGCCCACGGGGATACTCACGTGCTGCTTCACGTAGCGGCAGGCGCCCATGATGAGGCCGCAGCCGGAGTGCGAGCCGTCGAGCAGCCCGCTGAAGTGGCTGTCGAAGTCGTAGAAGGTGCCGAAGCTGGTGGCGCCGTCGTAGCCGTAGCCGGCGAAAACGCCGTCGTTGACAAACTGGGCCTCGTGGAAGGCGAAGGTACCCAGGCGCAGCTCCAGGGCATCGGCGCCAGCGGCCTCGAGGGCTTGACAGATAGCCACGGTTTCCTCGGGAGTGTTCACCAGCGCGTTGTCGCCGAGAGCGCCGTCGTTCTCCTCGGCGCCGTTCACGAGCACCTGCACCACGAAGTCCGCACCGCAGCGCTCCTTGATGCCGCGGATAATCTCGCAGGCAATGCGCGTGCGGTTCTCGATGGTGGCCGGGCCGTAGGGGTCATCGGCGGCGCGGTCGTTGCCGAAGCGCGAGAAGAACCGTGCGGGCAGGTTGTCGCCGGCGGCATTCAGATCGATGCCGTCGAAGCCGATGGCCTGAAGGCGGGCGGCCCCGTCAATGGTGTCCTCGATGTACGTCTGGATGTCGGCGGCCGATAGCAGGCTGGCCTTGTGGGTCTCGCCCTCTTCGCCCATGTTCTCCCACAGATACACGATGCCCGGCGTGGCCGTCTTCATCTGAATGAGGCACGGCACGTCATAGCTGTGCACTTCGGCGCAGATAGCCGCAAGCGGGCTTTCCTCGATGGTCATGCGCATATCGTTGTCGGCCACATTCACGCGCTTGTCCAGCCGCTCGAGCATGATATAGCTGCCCTCGACGAACACCGCGCCCATGCCACCGGCGGCGATGCGGCCGTGATAGGCCACGGCCTTCTGCTCCTCGTTGGGCACCATGGAGCTGGCCGCCGACTTGATGAGGCGGTTCTTCAGCGTGAGCGAACCGATCTTCAGCTCGGAGAACATAGTGGTGTTGGCGAAGTCCTCGATGCTGTTGGTCGTAAAGTCCCAGTCCTGGGGATTGATCTGCGCGTAGGGCGAAGCGGTGCTTCCCGTCTGCGACAACGCCGGGGACGTCGCATCACCGGACGCCGCTGCCTCGCCGCCGGCCTCAGCCGCACGAGGCTGCGGGGCGCACCCGCCCAGAAGCCCAAGCCCAAGCGCGCTTGCACCCAGGGCCGCCGCGCCTATGCCGCCCAAAAACCCGCGGCGGCTTACCGTTGCTGCTGTTTTCGTCTCTTCCATCGTGCTCATGCGAGCCTCCCTTTCTCTCCTTCGGCACGTTTCCGTTCCGTTTTGCCGCCCCACCCAACGCCGCCGGGATCAGTGCGCTCGCTGCGGCTTGTCGCCGCCTTGGCAAGTGGCCCTGGAGGGCGTTCGCGGCGGGGATGAGGACACGGTAGGACGGAAGCCCAGTTCAACGCATCGACCCGATGGAGGTAATTGCGAAAATATTTCCAGCATCGACCCGTTAGTACGATAGGAACGAGGCGGGGTGAGCGTCTATAATCTAGAGAGAAAGGAGGGGCCCGTGACATTCGATTCCGCGAAACCGCTGGTGGTGGAAATCGGCCTTGGCTGCTATTTCTGGCTGGCGCTGTGCACGCTGCTGTCGGGCGCGCTGTACCCCGCGCTGGAGGTGGGCACCGCTTGTCAGATACCGCTGACACTGTCGTGCGACGCAGGGCTGCTTCTGGGCTTCGCGGGGTGCCTGGCCGTGGCGCAGAGCGGCGGGCGGACCTTCGGGGCATCGAGCCTTGCGGGAACCGACCGCACTTCCGGCGCCGTCGTGCTGCCGTTTCTGCTAGCCTGCACGACGAGCGCCTCCATCTTGCTGCGGGCGGGGATGCTCTTCGAAGATGCAGCGGTACCCATGATCGCGGGCGACGTGCTGCTCGGCGCGTCCTTGGCCGCTGCCGGATACCTCTGGTGGCTCGCCTTTTCCGGCGAACCGCCGCGCGGCGCGTTCCTTCGGCTCGTGCGCGCGCTGCTCGGCGCCAGCATCGCCTTTGTCGCGCTCAGCCTCATGCCGCGCGGCATTCTGCTGCTTTGCGCCTGCTTGGTGGCGCCCGTCGCCATGGGTCTGGGACTGGCGGCGCAGCTCCCGGAAACCAAAGCGAGCAGCAGCAAGGCTCATCCTGGAACCGGCGAAGACAAGACCCCCCTAGCCGCTGACGTGCTGCGCAGCGCCGAAGTCAAAAGCGCGCTTAACGCCGATGCCGCCAGCACCGGCGCCGAAGCCGAGCGGCCCGCGCCCTTGCCCCGCGTGCTCTCGGCCTCCATCGTCATCTCGGTCTTCGTGGCCGATTTGCTGCTCAGCCTGTTCCCCGTGTCGCTCTTCTCGGAGGCAAGCCCGCTTTTCGCGCCGCTGACCGGCGACCCAGCCGCGGCGGTCCTCGGCAACCTCACCGAGCCGGCCTTTATCGCTGCGCTGCTCATCGCCCTGTTTTCGGTCGCCGCCCTTCTGCTTGAAGAGCGCGGGCGCCTGCGCCTCCCGCTCGTGTGCTCCGTGGGATTTTTCGCCGTGGCCGTGGGGTTCGTCACCTTCCCCTACCACCTTCCCGGCGGAGCACCCATCGGCATCGCCGAAGCCGGGCGCGTCATCATTCTCGTCTTCATCATCATGGCGCTTCTGCGCTACTACCAGGGCTGCCCGCCGCAGGCGTGGCTCATCCCCCTCGCCCGGCTCGCGTGCCTGTGCGCCCTGGCCATGGCCGTGGCCGACGTGCTTGTCATGACGCTGTACCTGAACCCGGCCCTCGACCTGTTCGACTTCACCAACCGCACCATCTTCGGCGGCGTTGGCGTCCTGGTTCTGGTGGCACTGCTGCTGGGGCCCATGCCCCATGTCTACGAGGTCGTGCGCCGGGGGGCATGCCACTCGGAAGCCGCAGGGAACAATGCCGAAAATACCGACGAAGGAGCCGAAAGCGCGGCGGCGGTTTCCCTTCAACGCGAGGAGCTGGCCGAAGCGCACCTGGACGCCTTCGCCAGCACCCACCGCCTCTCGCCCCGCGAGCGGGAGATCCTAGGGCTCATCTCGAAGGGCCGCGACGTTCCCTACATCGAGCAGGAGCTCGTGCTTTCCAAGAGCACCGTGAAGACCCACATCCGCCACATCTACGAGAAGTGCGAGGTCTCCTCCCGCCAGGCCCTGATCGACCTCCTGCAGTCGCACCCGGGAGACTGAGGAAGCAGCCTCATTGAGGCCAGCACTCCCCCTACAACGGCGCACGCCGCGTCATCCAGCTCGGCAGCGAGTCGGCCGAGCAGGTGGGTCTCCCTAATCGTCCACCTGCAGCTCGACGAAGGCGCTTTCGGGGCTGTGCTCGCCGGCATCGTTCACCGAGCGCACGCGCAGCACGTAGAAGCCCGCCTTCGCCGGGGTATAACCGAAGGTCCAGATGGGGTTCTGGTTGTCGTTAAATGCGGTACACGAGACAGGTGGCGTAGGCGGTGATGCCCTCTTCGCGGCCTTCGGGACCCAAGTGCTCGGTGGTGGTGGCCTTCACGCCCACGTTCTCCACGGGAAGGCCCATGGCGGCGGCCAGGTTCTCGCGCATGGCCTCGCGGTAGGGAGAGAGCTTCGGAGCCTGGGCGGCAATGACGCTGTCCACGTCGATGATCTCGAAACCGCGCTCGCGCACGAAGCGAGCCACCTCGGCGAGCAGCTTAAGCGAGTCGGCATCCTTGTAGGCCGGGTCGGTGTCGGGAAACAGCTTCCCGATGTCGCCCCCGCGCACGGCGCCCAAAAGCGCGTCGGAGATAGCGTGGGCCAGCACGTCGGCATCGGAGTGCCCGTCGAGCCCCTGATGGTGCGGAATGTCCACCCCGCCCAAGATGAGCTTGCGGCCCGGAGCAAAAGCATGCACATCCATTCCCAGCCCCGTCCGAAGATTGCGCAGGTCGTTCATACCGGCTCCTTCCGCCTTCTTCCATCACGCATATCGCCTCTGAAAACCCTTCTCATTTCCTTCTCGGTCATCGAAAAGGCTCGTTTCTGCAGCAAATCGCGAGTTATAAGCGTCTGAGCGATGCGCTTCACCGCATTCCAGGTTTTCCGCCCAGCAAAACCCCAGGTCAGAAATTCGCAGCTTTTGAATGTCTCGAACGAAGCAAGCTCCAGACGCTTATAACTCGCGATTTGCTGCAGAAAGTGGCCTCTTCGTTAACCGTCATCGATGCTCGGAGTTCAAAAGCATAGTCCGAACGGCACTGGCGAGAAGCACATAGTCCTCGGGCACCGTAAGCTTAATGTTGTCGCGCTTCCCTTCCACGATCAGCACTTTGCCGCCAAGCCGCTCGATGAGCGACGAGTCGTCGGTTCCCACGAAGCCGTCGGACAGCGCGCTCGCATGGGCGCGGCGGTAGATGCCCGCGCGGAAGACCTGGGGCGTCTGGGCATTCCAGAAGACCGAACGGTCGGGGGTGCCCACCACCACGCCGTCTTCCACGACCTTCAGCGTATCCACCGCCGGATGTGCCACAATGGCGCCGTCGGCATCGAAGTTGCCCTTGACCATGTTGATGGTGTGCTCGATGAGATCCGGCGACACGAGCGGTCGGGCGCCATCGTGCAGCACCACGTATTCGTACTCGTCGCCCACCATCTCGAGCCCCGAAAACGCCGACTCCTGGCGAATGGCCCCCGAGGGCGCGAGCACCACGGGCGTGACGAAGGGGAACGGGTCGATGGCGCGGGACAAGTACTCGTGCATGCGCTCCTCGGGGCACACGATGACGATGAGCCCCACATCTCCTACCGCGTCGAAGGCCTCGGCCGACCACGTAAGGATGGGCTTGCCGGCAATCTCCACCAGCTGCTTGCCACCTTCTTTGCCGAAGCGCTCCCCTGTGCCACCGGCCAGAATGATGGCCGCCGTCTGGGGCTTTTTGTCCACTTTGCCCTGCAGCTGCAGAAGCGGCGAGCTCAGGGCATCGAAATCGAGCTCATCCATGCAAAAGGACGGCTCGCGAAGAACCGAGGGCTCGGTGACGGGATCGATGATGTTCGGCATAAGTACCCCCTGAGGGCTCGTGGAATGTTGGGACATAGTATAAGCCATCGCGCGCATTTTCGGTTTTCTTCCGCAAATGCCACTTCAGGCCCGCTTTGGTAAGGCGCGAGGACGAAAAATGCCAGTTGAAGCCCGCTTTGGTAAGATTTCGAGCTCCAGAGGTCTTGCGCCCTTACCATTCCGGGGTCGAACTGGCATTCGGGAAGGGAAAATCGAAATCGTCCCCAATCGCGGTTCAGACATGAAGAAGGAGGCTCCGGGGAGCCTCCTTGTAGACGCGGTTAGAATACGCTCGAATTACGACTGGGCGCAGCTGCGTCGGAGCCGAGGCGCGGCCTCAGTTGGCACCGAAACGCAGCCGGGGCGGAACCGAAGGACAGCCCCGCTAGCGCCGAAAGGCCGCCCCTACTCCCCTCCCGCCAGAGAACCAGCGGGGGTGCCGGCGCCACGGCCGCTTCCCACGCCAGCGTGGCCCAGGTCGTAGTTCGTCAGCAGCAACTCGGCGTCACGGGCGATGGAGTCGCGCTTGCGAGGCGCCGGGATGGAACCGGTTCCCTCGGAGAACACCAGCTCCTCACCGTCCTCGGACACGGTGACGTCCACCACCGAACCGCTTGTCCAGCGGCCCTCAAGGATCTGCTCGGACAGCGGATCCTCCAGCATGCGCTGGATGGCGCGACGCAAAGGACGCGCGCCGAAGGCGGTATCAGTGCCCTCTTTGGCCACGAGGCGTTTGGCGGCGTCGTCCAGGTTGATAGTCATGTTCTGGGCAATCATGCGCTCGCGCAACTCGGCCACCATGAGGTCGACGATCTGCACGATCTCGTCCTCGGTCAGGCTCTTGAACACGATGATCTCGTCGATGCGGTTCAAGAATTCCGGACGGAAGGCGTTCTTCAGCTCGTGCATGACGCGGCTCTTGATCTCCTTGTCGGAAAGCCCGTTCTGCCCCGAGTTCGAGAAGCCCAGCGTGGTCGTGGTGGTGATGTCGCGGGCGCCCACGTTCGAGGTCATGATGATGACGGTGTTGCGGAAGTCCACGGTGCGGCCCTGGGCGTCCGTGAGGCGCCCCTCCTCCAGAATTTGCAGCAGGATGTTGAACACATCCGGATGCGCCTTCTCAATCTCGTCGAAGAGCACCACCGAGTACGGGCGCTGCCGCACGGCCTTGGTGAGCTGGCCGCCCTCGTCGAAGCCCACGTAGCCCGGAGGCGAACCCACCAGGCGCGACACCGTGTGCTTCTCCATGTACTCGGACATGTCGAAGGACAGCAGCGCGTCCTCGGAGTTGAACAAGAACTCTGCCAGCGCCTTGGAAAGCTCGGTCTTGCCCACACCCGACGGCCCCAGGAAGATGAACGAGCCGGCCGGGCGCTTCGGATCCTTCAGGCCGGAACGGGAGCGGCGGATGGCTTTGGAAAGCGCCGTGACGGCCTCGTCCTGGCCGATGATGCGCTCGTGCAGGACGCCTTCCATACGCAAGAGCTTCTCGGTCTCGGCCTCGGTGAGGTTGCTCACGGGCACGCCGGTGGACATGGATACCACGTCGGCGATGTCCTCAACCGTGACGTTCTGCACCGTCTTAGAGGTGTCCTCTTCCCATTGCTTCTCGGCCTCTTCGCGCTCCTTCTTCAGAGCCTCTTCCTCGTCGCGCAGCTCGGCGGCGCGCTCGAAGTTCTGGTCGCCGATGGCGCGGTCCTTCTCGGCGCGGCACTTCCGCAGCTTCTCGTCCAAGTCGCGCAGCTCTTTGGGCAGCGTCATGTTGCGGATGCGCATGCGGGCGCCGGCCTCGTCCATGACGTCGATGGCCTTGTCGGGCAGGTAGCGATCCTGGATATAGCGGTTCGCCAGCTGCACGGCGGCGGTCAGCGCCTCGTCGGTGAAGTGCACGCCGTGGTGCGCCTCGTACTTGTCGCGCAGGCCCTCCATGATGCGCACGGCCTGTTCCTCGTTGGGCTCGTTGATGGTAAGCGGTTGGAAGCGGCGCTCCAGCGCAGAGTCCTTCTCCAGGTGCTTGCGGAACTCCTCCAGGGTGGTGGCGCCGATGATCTGGATCTCGCCGCGCGACAGCGGGGGCTTCAGAATGGCCGCCGCGTCGATGGAGCCCTCGGCGGAGCCGGCGCCGATGATGGTGTGGATCTCGTCGATGAACAGCAGCACATCGCCGGCGTCCATGACCTCCTTGATGACCTTCTTCAGGCGCTCCTCGAACTCGCCGCGGTACTTCGAGCCGGCCACGAGCGCGGAAACGTCCAGCGTGATGAGGCGCTTGTTGCGCAGGATGTCGGGCACCTGGTTGGCCACGATGAGCTGGGCCAGGCCTTCGGCGATGGCCGTTTTGCCCACGCCGGGCTCGCCCAGAATGAGCGGGTTGTTCTTCTGGCGGCGCGAGAGGATCTGCATGACGCGCTCGATCTCCGAGGCACGGCCGATCACCGGATCTAGCTTGCCCTCGCGGGCCTTCTTGGTGAGGTCGGTGCCGAATTCGGTGAGCATGGAGTCCGATGAGCTGGGCCCGTCGAAGCCCGTGCGCCCGGCGTAGACCGGCGACTGGCCCACCAGGTCGTTCAGCGCCCCGCGCACGTCGTCGCCGGAGACGTTCAGCCGGCCCAGCACCTCGAGCGCCGTGCCCTCGCCCTCGCGCACGATGCCGAGCAGCAAGTGCTCCGTGGAGATGTAGGACTGCCCCATCCGCATGGCCTCGCGCAGCGAGTTCTCCAGCACGCGCTTGACGCGCGGCGTGAAGGAGAGGTGCCCCGAGACATCGGTGTCCTCGTCGATGGTGACCACCTGGCGGATGGCCTGAACGACGCCGTCGTAGCTGACGTTCAAGCGGTCGAGCGCCTGGGCGGCAAGACCGTCCTTCTCCTGGATGAGGCCGAGCAGGATATGCTCGGTGCCCACGTAGGGCTGGTGAAGCGAGCGCGCCTCATCCTGAGCCAGGACAAGCACTTTGCGCGCCTTGTCCGTGAATTTCTCGAATGACATGGTTGCCTCGTTCCTTGGGTTGGTGCCCTTCTGCGAATGCTTTCTCTCTGGTAAAACTGACACGTCGGGCACGGTAAATAGTTCCCGTGCAGTTTAGCACTCCCTATCTTGAATTGCTAAACCTGGGTCTTGGAAACCCCCTATTTGTGGGCACGTTGTGAGGGATCCGCAGAAGAATTCCGCGAGGGAGCTTCCTTTTCAGGCTCTTCGGCAACTGCGCGTTCGACCTCCTCGTCGGCGGCGCGCTCCTCCTCGTCGCGGTTGTCTTGACGGGCGTCCTCGCGGCGGACGTCGCGCTCGATCTTGCGCAGGTTGGCATTTTGGAACTCGGCCACGAAGCCGGCCGAGAAGATGCCGCCGGGAATGGCCACGAGCGCCACCGAGAGAAACATGATGACCGAGCCCACAATGCGCCCCGCCGGCGTGATGGGCACCAAGTCGCCGTAGCCGGTGCTTGTGACAGTGGTCACGGCCCAGTAGATGCCGGACAAAAGGTTGTTGAACTTGTCGGGCTGAGCCGGGTGCTCAATCTCGTACATCACGACACTGGCCACCACCACGAGCATGGCGATGACCAGAAACGACGCCACGATTTCATGGTAGTGCTTCGAAATGACGCGACCGATGGTGCGCAGCCCGCGCATATAGCGGGAGATCTTTATCAGGCGCACCAACCGCACCACGCTGATGACGTTCTGCAGCGCGGGCGTGACGGGCAAAAACCATGCCGCCATATTCGGCCCGAAGGACAAGAGGTCAATGATGCCCCACGGCGAGAAGATATAGCGCA
This sequence comes from Adlercreutzia rubneri, assembly GCF_009755265.1. NCBI lineage: Bacteria > Bacillati > Actinomycetota > Coriobacteriia > Eggerthellales > Eggerthellaceae > Adlercreutzia > Adlercreutzia rubneri. The sequence goes on from NZ_WPOO01000011.1 coordinate 40,201, forward strand.
GCCGAGCACGAGCCGGCGTGCAGTTACCGTAGGCCAAATCGGCAATCCAGATACGAGCGATATATTCCACGAAAAAGCACACCGTGGAGAATCGGTAGAAGCCCTGGATGATATTGGCCGCCACCGGATCGAGCCCCGGCTGAGCGGAGACGAACACCACCACGGCATTCAGGAGGATGAGCGCGAACAGCGCACCTCCGACGATCTTCGCCGGCCAGTTCGCCCGATTCAGGTTCTCCAGAGCGTAGAAGGTTTCCCGTTTGAACGTGGAGGAGTCGCCCAAGCGCCGACGCAGGCTCTCGCGGCGCGTGCGCTCCTTGCGCCGCCGGCGCTCCTCGCGGCGCTCCCACCGCTCGCGGGCAGCGCGCTCGTCGTCTTCGTCGCGTTGCCGTTCGTCATCTGTGGCGCTCATGGGGCACCTCCTCTCCCCTCTCATTTTAAGCAGGGGCACCGCGGAGATGCGCCGTCATTCACCAGCCGTCAAGAAGCTGGATACAAAGGACGGCCCCCTTCACCGCAGTTGCGAAGGGGGCCGTCCTGGAGTCGTCAGCGCAAGCGCCTAGTACAGCTTGGCGCCGGCGGGGATGTGGTCGTCTACCATGAGGAGGTTCAGGCGCTCCTCGGGCTCGCCGTCGTCGCCGGGCACCTCGTGGATGGCGGACATGAGCATGCCCTCGGAGGCCACGCCCATCATCTTGCGCGGCGGCAGGTTGGTGATGGCGATGAGCGTCTTGCCCACGAGCTCCTCCGGCTCGTAGTAGGCGTGGATGCCCGACAGGATGGTGCGGTCGGCGCCCGTGCCGTCATCTAAGGTGAACCGCAGCAGCTTCTTCGACTTCGGTACCGCAGTGCACTCCTTCACCTTCACGGCGCGGAAGTCCGACTTGCTGAAGGTGTCGAAGTCCACCTCGTCTTCAAAGAGGGGCTCGATGACGACGTCGGAGAAGTCGATGGGCTCGGACGCGGGGGCCGCAGCGTCGGCATCGGCGCTGCCGGCAGCTTCGGCCGGCTCCTTCTCAGTCGCGCACACCGGCCTCCCGTCCCCGAGCACCTCGTCCTTCATGTGGGGGAACAGCAGCACGTCGCGAATGGACGGCGCATCAGTGAGCAACATGACCAGGCGGTCGATGCCGATGCCCACGCCACCAGCCGGCGGCATGCCGTACTCCAGCGCGCGGATGTAGTCGGCGTCGAAGCCCATGGCCTCGTCGTCGCCCATGTCCTTGGCCGCCACCTGGGCGCGGAAGCGCTCGGCCTGATCCACCGGGTCGTTCAACTCGGTGAAGGCGTTGCCGTACTCGTGGCCCAGGATGAACAGCTCGAAGCGCTGAGTGAGCTCGGGGTTCTCCGGATGCTTCTTCGCCAGAGGCGAGATCTCCAGCGGGTGGTCGACGACGAAGGTGGGCTGGATGAGCTTCTCCTCCGCCACGGCCTCGAAGATCTCGGAGATGAGCTTGCCCTTGCCCCAAGCCGCCTCGGCATGGCCGCCGTTTTTCTCCAGAATGGCCACCAGCTCCTCGCGGCTGCGGTCGAAGGACACCTCCTCGCCGGCGTGCTCGCTGGCCAGCTCCATCATGGAGGCGCGGCGCCAGTCGCCGGACAAATCCACCGGCGTTCCCTGGTACTCGATCTTCAGCGTGCCGCAGGCTGCCTCGGCCGCGGCCTTGATGCAACCCTCGGTGAGATCCATCATGGAGTTAAGGTCGCCGAAGGCCTCATAAGCCTCCATGGTGGTGAACTCGGGATTGTGGTACGGATCCATGCCCTCGTTGCGGAACTGACGGCCGATCTCGAACACCTTCTCGAAACCGCCCACGAGCAGACGCTTCAGCGGCAGCTCCGTGGCGATGCGCAGGTAGTAGTCGCGATCAAGCGCGTTGAAGTGCGTGATGAAGGGCTTCGCGTTCGCGCCGCCGATGATGGCATGCAGAAACGGCGTCTCTACCTCGTAGTAGCCCTGCTCCTCCATGTAGCGGCGGATGGCCGAGACGATCTTGAAGCGGCGCTCGAAGGTGGTGCGCACCTCGGGGTTCATAACGAGATCCACGTAGCGCTGGCGATAGCGGGTCTCCTTGTCCGTCAGGCCGTGGAACTTCTCGGGCAGAGGCCGCAGCGACTTGCTCATCAGCTCAAAAGAGTCCACCGCTACGGACAGCTGGCCGCGGCGGGTTCGCATCATAGTGCCATGGACGGCGATCCAGTCACCCACATCCAAATCGCACAGGGCCGCGAAGGCCTCCTCGCCGAGCGCGTTGATGCGGCAGAACAGCTGAATGTCGCAGCCGGACTCGCGCAGCTCCAGAAACGCGATCTTGCCCTGGACGCGCTTGGCCATGACACGGCCGGCGATGAGCACCTCATCCTCGGTGGACTCGCCGTCTTCCAAGTGCGCGTACTTCTCGTTCAGCTCGCCTACCGAATGACTGCGCTTGACCGAGTGCCCATAGGGATCGATGCCCGCGGCAATCAGCGCCTCGCGCTTGGCGCGGCGCACCTCGATGGGATCGTCTTCGATGATTTCTACCGCTTCGGCCATTCCGGTCTCCTAGTGCTCGATCTTGATAACGGTCAGCTTGATGTCGCGACCAGTGGGGCCGGTCGTCGTCACCTCGTCGCCCTTCTTGCAGCCGAGCAGCGCCTGACCCACCGGCGACTCGTTGGAGATCTTGCCCTCGTGGGCATCGGACTCGGCGCCGCCGACGATGGTGAACACGCGCTCACGGCCGTTCATGTCCACGGTCACCGTGGAGCCGATGTTCACCTTGCTCGAGCGCTTCGGCGCGTTCACAACGGTGGCCTCGGAGAGGATGCGGCTGATCTCGGCGATGCGCGCCTCCATCATGCCCTGCTCGTTCTTGGCATCGTCGTACTCGGAGTTCTCGGAGATGTCGCCGAACTCGCGGGCGACCTTGATGCGCTCGCCGATCTCGGCACGCTTCTCGTTCTCGAGGTAGTGCAGCTCCTCCTCGAGCTTCTTCTTGCCTTCTTCAGTCAGCACGTAGTTGTCGTTAGCCATAATGATTCCTATTTTCTCTCTTATACATCGGTGGTGCGCCCGCACAACGCAGCGGGCGCACCACCGTTCTTGCCTGATGTTGTCGAAGGAGCGAGGTTACTCGGCCTTCTTCTTGACGACCTTCTTCACCGTCTTCTTCGGGGCGGCTGCAGGCTCTTCCACGACCTCTTCCACCACTTCGACAACTTCCTCGTCGTCGGCGGCTTCCTCGACGTCCTTCTCGCCGGCGCCCATGCCCTCACGCAGGTTCTTCACCGTCTTGCCGAGCGCGCTGCCGAGTTTGGGCAGGTTCTTCGGGCCGAAGATGAGCAGGATAACGACCAGGATGATGAGGAGCTCGGGAACTCCCATGCCCAGAATCTTCATGCAATTCCTCCATAAGGTCGGGCAAGGGGTCGCCTTGCCTTATCGGTAATCGCCCGCCGTCGTCTCGTTTCCGACGAGCAGTGCGCCCGGACCCTCCGCGCGCCTTTGAATGCGCGGGCAATGGTAACACAAACCCCCTCACCGCGCCGCGTTTCGCACAAATACTTCAACGACGTCCGCCGTTCAGCCTCCACCTCTCGCAAAAGGCGCGAAAGAAAAGCGGCGACCGTAGCCAGAAACAAATTTTTGCCACCCCGGTTCGAAGAGCCAGGCATTTTTCCTTGTCTGGCTACGGTGTTATCCTGATACAACAAATCGCCCCGGGGCTACGACCAGGCGATATGCCAGAAATCGATATGTTATCCACACGATACACCGTAGCCTGGGGCAGGATAATGACGCGATGCTTGCTGCGTCGTGACAAAAACACGCCTCGGGCTACGGTTCGCCGCAACCTCGATGGGATAGAATGGGTGTTCAGCATTCGCATCCAGAAGGAGCAGCTATGTACCGCATGACCGATGAGGAATTCGAAACCGCCATCGCCGAGGCCCTTGATGCGATGCCCGAGCAGTTCATGGAAGCGCTGAACAACGTGGCCATCGTATGGGAAGAAGAGCCAAGCGCCTACCATGTGGGCTATGACGAGGAATGGGACATCGAACCAGCGTTTGTCGAAGACGAAGATGGCCCCGAATCGTATACGCCTGCGGAACGCGATGCAAAAGACGACGCAGCAGCGGAAGACGCAGGCGGCGAATACGAGGCGGAGGACGACGAGGACGAATTCGACGACCTTCTCGGGCTGTTCGACGGGCTGTCCATCGTGGAACGGGCCAACGGCTACGACGACGACATCCCCGACGTCATCACCATCTTCAAAGGCCCACACGAGCGCTGCTTCAACAGCCGCGAGGAAATCGTGGAAGAGGTCGGCAAGACCATCATCCATGAGCTGGGCCACTACTTCGGCCTTAACGAGGACCAGCTGGCCGCCATGGGCTACGAGTAAGGGGGCAGGATAGCCCCGCGCCGAGCCATGCAACCCCTTGAGCGAAAGAGAGCGTGCGGCCCTATCGAGGCAGCAGGTTGCTTGCGTACTCCGTCCTTCCCGCCAGAACATCGTCGTAGAAGCCCTGTTTCCAATCGATATAGTCGATGCTCTTTTGCACCTCGACGAGTAGCTCCGCAAGTCGCGCGCGCTTGGCCTCGAGCATCGTTTTGCGCTCGGGAATGCTGGCGGCCCCCTGCAAGCACAGCGCTAGGTACTCCTTCATTTCCTGGATGCTCATATCGCAGCGCTTAAGGCACGTCAGACTTTTGACCCACTCGACATCGCGCTCGTCGAAAACGCGGCGGTTGTTCGCGCCTCGCTTCACATTGGGCACGAGCCCCTGGTTGCAGTAGAACTTCAGCGTCTCGTAGGTGAGGCCCGTCGTCTCGCACACCTGCTTCATGGAGTAAAGCTGCGTCATGTTTGTGAATGCTCCTTGCTTTCGCTGCCACTGCCCTTTTGCGGTAGTAACTACCGATTGATAGAGTCGCACTTTAGCAGCTGAAAGACATCCTGACAAGAAAGGATTCCCATGAACTCGTTCACTTACCAGTACCCCGTCAAGAACTACTTCGGCGAAGGCGCTCTGCACACCGCGCTCGCCGCCGAGCTGCCCGCCATGGGCGAGAAGGTCATGCTCGCTTACGGCGGAGGCTCCATCAAGCGCACGGGCCTCTATGACGAAATCGTGGCGGCGCTTCAAGATGCGGGGAAGACCGTCGTGGAATTCCCGGGCATCATGCCTAACCCCACCTACGAGAAGGTGCAGGAAGGGGCCCGCATCGCCCGTGAGGAAGGGGTCGACTTCATCCTCGCCGTGGGCGGCGGCTCGGTGTTCGATTGCTGCAAGATCGTCTCCGCTCAGGTGCTGCTCGACGAGGACATCGACGATTTCGAGCACGTGCAGGACAAGACGCCGACCGCCTTCATCCCGCTGGGGTGCGTGGTCACGCTCTCCGGCACCGGCGCCGAGCAGAACAACGGCGGCGTCATCACTAACGAAGCCACCAAGGTGAAGGGCCGGGGGTGCGGACGTTTTTTCGTACCTTCCTACACCGCCCAGCCCTCGCTGCGGCGGTACTCGTCGGGGCTCAGCCACCCCAGCGAGCGCTTCTCATCACATCGCGGCAGCGGTTTTGGGCGCAGACGATCAGCCACGCCTTCTCATGCTCGGCGTCGTTGAACGTGCGGGGATGCTCTACCAGCGAGAGAAACACTGCCTGGGCGGCATCCTCGGCCTTGGCGGCGCTTCCCAAATAGGAGTAGCACAGCCGGTACACCGCCCCAATGTGGAGGCGGTACACAGCTTCCATCTCGGTTTGCGAGGCCACGGTTTCTCCTTCCCTTTCCTCTAACACGATTGGGGAAGGTGTTTTGTCGGAAGATTTCGGAAAATGCTTTACCCCAGCTGGCTTACGAGGTTGTCGGTTTCGCGGGCGATGCGCATCTCCTCGTCGGTGGTGACCACGCAGATTTTGATGGGGCTGTCGTCGATGGAGATGATGCGGTTCACGCCGATCTGGCCCACCACGTGATTGCGCTCGCGGTCGAGGATCATGCCCATGTGGGCCAGCCCGTCGAAAATAAGCTCGCGCAGCTCAGCGGAGTTCTCGCCGATGCCGGCGGTCATCACCACGGCGTCGGTGCGGGTCATGGCCGCGTAGAAGCCGCCGATGGCCTTCTGCACCCGGTACACGTACATGTCGATGGCCAGCCGCGCCTGCTCGTTGCCCGCATCGGCCGCCGCCAGCACGTCGCGCATGTCGGCCGACAGCCCCGACACGCCGAGCACGCCGCTCTCGCGGTTCAGCACGGCATCCATCTCGTCGAAGGAGATGCCCTCGCGGCGCATGATGTAGGTGAGGATGGCCGGGTCGATGGAGCCGGAACGCGTGCCCATCATGAGACCCTCCAGCGGCGTGAAGCCCATGGTGGTATCGATGGACTTCCCATGGTTGACCGCCGTAATGGAGCCGCCGTTGCCAAGGTGGCACGTGATGAGGCCCAAGTCGCGCAGCGGACGGCCGAGCAGGTTCGCCGCCTGCTGGGCCGCGTAGCGGTGGCTCGTGCCGTGAGCGCCGTAGCGGCGGATACGATAATCGTCGTAGTAGCGAGCCGGCAGCGGGTACATGTAGGCCTTCGCGGGCATGGTGGCGTGAAAGGCCGTGTCAAAGACGGCGACCTGGGGCGTGCTTGGCATGAGCGCGGCCATCATATCGATGCAGGCGTCAGCCGGCGGGTTGTGCAGCGGCGCCAGCTCCTCACACAGCTCAAGTTTCTCGCGGGCCGGCCCGTCGATGATGACGGACTTGGTGAAGTACTCGCCGCCGGCCACGATGCGGTTGCCGATGGCGTCAATTTGCGAAAGGTCGCTGATGGGACTCTCCGGATCGTCCACCAGCGCTTCCAAAAGTTTCTTCAGGCACTCGGCTACCGTCATATCCGCCACATGATAGGTGACCTTCTGGAAATCGGGCGCAAAGGCCACGTTCATGTAAGCGTCGGGGGTTCCCACCTTCTCGGCCAGGCACTTCATGAGCGAAACCTTGCCGTCAGTCTCGATAAGCTGGCTCTTCAGCGACGACGAACCCGCATTCACGACCAGTATGCGCATGAGCATTTCCCTTCCATACAAGAAGAGCCGGCGCGGGGCCGGCTCTTGAATTCGATGGTCGGGTTGACAGGATTTGAACCTGCGGCCTCTGCGTCCCGAACGCAGCGCTCTACCAAACTGAGCCACAACCCGAAAGTGCGTCCTTGCGGACAGCGAACGCTATGATACCACAGAGCACGCACAGTGCAAGGGGGAAGTCAGGGGAATTTTACGCCTGCCCGCGCTCGGCGAGCTTTTGGGCGAGGTAGTCTTTCGGCACCACCTTCACCACGATGACGCCGTCGCTGATGACGTCGCCGTCCCCGTCGTAGGCGGCCACGTCCCAGTACAGCTTGTAGCCGGCCTTCGACGACGGTTTGCGCTCGGCGAGTTTCGCCACGCCGCGAGCCACGTCGCCTTCCCGACCGCTCTTCTTGTGACGGATGGTCACCTCCACGCCGAAGGGCTGCTCGGTCTCCAAGTCGCATGCCAGCTCGCCGCCGGCCGAAGCGACCGATTCCAGAAGCGCGATAGTGGCGCCTCCGTGCAGAAAACCGAAAGGCTGCAAAAGCGCCGGAGTGATGGGCATCTCTGCCTCGACGAGGCCCGGTTCCACCTTGGTGAAGTGAACGCCCAGCGTGTGGTTGAGCCCCTGCGTCTCGCGCTTCTGCGCTACTTCCAAAGCAGCGCCCGCCAGATTCGTTCCCGTCATCACTCTCGTTTCCTTTCGCGCCGGACGCCTTCGCGGTGCCCGTCTATTTCGTTTTCTTCGGAGCCTTCCCCGACCCGGACTGCGAAACCTTCGCAGACACCGACACCTTCTCGGCCTTGGCCTCGGCGGAGTCCCACTTGGCGGCCTCGTCGGCCTCCACCTGCTTCACGGCCTCCACCGCATCGGGCAGTTCGTGCTCCATGGTCTCGGCCTTGCCCTTCAAATCGCGCGAGCCCAGCGGCATGAACGCCTTTATGCGCTGGATGACCACTGCGCCCACGAGGAACGGCAGCCAGAACACGATGCCGCGATAGACGATGACCACGGCAAGACCCGTGGCCGAGCCGATGCCGAACAGCGCGAAGGCCACGGTCACCGCCGCCTCCACGACACCGACGCCCTGGGGCACAAAGGAAATCATAGCGAACAGCGTGGCCACGACGTACCCGCAAATGAGCGCTTCTGGGTGGTGCACGCCGAACGCGAAGCCAACGAGCACAAAGCAGCTCATCTCGCAGATGCTGGAGAGGGTCGTCCACAAAAACGATTGCACCGTCTTGCGCGGGTTCTTCGTGATGAGATGCGCGGCGCTGGAGAAGTTGTGGATCGTGCGCTCCACGGACTCGTCAATGGCCGGCTTCTTGAACTTCGCGAGGATCTTGTCGGCGAGCTTCACGAACGGACGCAGCACCTTCAGCACCAGCTGGGGCTTCAGCCCGCCCACAGCGATGACGAACACGAGGCCGCCCACGAGCGCCACGGCCACCAGCCCGAGCGCCAGCCACCCCGGTTGCAGCCCCACCGTGAAGGTGAGCACGCCGAAGGTGGTGAGCATGATGATGACGAAACCGGAATCGATGGATAGCTGCATGAGCAGCGCCGCCGTGGTGCCCTTGCCCGCCTGCATGCCGTTGCGCGTGGCCGTGGCCATGACAAGCGACGTGCCGGCCAGGTTCATCGAAGGCGCCACCGTGTTCATGAAGAAGGTACCGAACACGAGCGAAAGCCCCGTGCGGTAGCTGATGTGCCCGTTCACGGTGTTGAAGCAGGCCTGAAAGCCGCGGCCCTGGGCCAGGTACTTGCACAGCTGGGCCACTACCGCCGCAATGATGAAGAAGGGCGTGCCCTGCTTGATGGTGTCGACAAGCTTCACCAGCGAGTCGCCGGAAAAGAATATGAATGCGAGCACGATAACGACCACCAGGCCGATCATGACCTTCTGCAAATTGCCGCGCATCAGCGCACCTCCGTCGTGGTAGGAGACAGGGGTAGGTGCATCATTATAACGCGCCGCCCACAAACTCCATGAGATCGCTGCGCAAAAGCCAATCGCGCTCGTCAGCCCCCGTGCCTTCCGCATCGGTTTCCAGGAACAGGAACCCGTAGAAGCCCACCGTCACCGGATCGAACCCATGGTAGGCGAGCACATGGCTGAACCGCTCGCAGAGCGCCGCGCCGTCGAAGGGACGCGCCAGATCGGCCTCCGGCGCCGGATTCAGAAGCGACATGGAATACGCCTTGCCCGGATGCGCCGCGTACAGCGCCGCCAGATCGACCGGCGTATCTTCCAGGAAGGCCTCGTAGGTGCGCAGGCCCACGCCGTAAAAGGCCACGTCGGTGCCGCCGAGGCCCGCGAAGCGCAGGGGGTTGAACTCGATGGGAGCAATCGTGTCGCCATCGACGCGCAGCTCCACGTGAACGGGGATGCTGCGGGCGCCCACCACCTCGTTCACAGCCGCCAGCCACGCCGTGAAGCGGTCATTCCACGCATCCACAATGGTGCCGTCGGTGAGATACATCCTGTCGGAGGTCTCCTCGGGCCCGGCGAAATCGTGACGCAAGATGTTCAGGATATGGGGCGCGCCATCCTCGTCGAAGTAGGCGTCCAGGGCGTATTCCGTACCAGCGAGGTAGCCTTCGATAAGGTATTCGCTGCCGCCGACGACGCTTTCCGGATAGCGCTCGTGCCAGCCGTCCTCGCGCCGGGCGATGTCGGCCACGGCCGCCGCCCAATCCTCGGGCTCTTCGATGACGTAGACGCCCATGGAACAGAAGCCCACCGCCGGCTTAAGCACCACCGGCAACGGCAGATCGGCGACGTTTACCGCTTCCAATCCCGCACGATCGACGGTCTTATGGAACAGGCCAGGGCTTAGAGGCGCGAGTTTCTCGCGCATGGCCGCCTTGTCCTTGAACAGGCGAATGGCATCGGTGAGCGTGGGGTTGTCCACGTGGTCGAGAATCCAGGCCAGAGCGTTCTCGGAGTTTGTGTAAATGCGCTCCCCCGCCTCCAGGCGCCGGGCGCACTCGTCGGCGTCCACCAGGTTCAACGTGCGGCCGCCCGCCACGAGCTTCTCGGTGAACCCGTTGGCGAGCACGGGATGCGCCGAGGCCTCCATCCAGTCGAGCAGCGGAACGGAGGCGTAGGGTTCATCGAGAATGATCATGGAAAGCTCCTTCGCATAGGGGACTTGCAAAACGGGCCCCTCGCTTGGAGGAGCCCGCCGGATTGCGCGCTTGGCGCGGAGGGGTGGCTAGCCGACGTAGAACGACCACTGCACGGAGTCGCCGGCGGCCAGCTGGCGCACGTCGCAGGCTTCCATGACCGTCTCGTCGTTCACCGTGTACACCCAGCCGGAGGCCTCGCCTTCAGAGCCGTTGGCGATGCCGTTGATGGAGGTGACGAACTTGCCGTAGTCGCTGTCCTCCACCTGCACATCCCAGCCCGCAGCCTCGGTCGCCTGCAGCACCGTGGCGCCATCGGGCACCGTCACCTCGATGGTCTTGGGCTCGGCGCCGGCTCTTTCCGGCATCGTGATGGAGACGGGAACAACGATGTCCTCCGCCGCCTGGCCGGCCTCGATGGGGCCTTCCTCCTCGGCCACTTGGGCCGCCTGCTCGGCCGCGTTCTCGCCGTTGCCGCCGTTATCGGCCGCCTCCCCGGCGCAGCCCGGCACCACCAGCAAGAAGGTGAAGGCCAGGGCCACCAAGGCCACGAGCCACTGTTTGGGAAGCTCCGTGATATCGAATTTGTTCATAGTTCCTTATCCTTTCTTCCAGGGCCCTGTTGTTCAGCTCGGTGTTCCGACTTCGCCACCGCCGCGCCCTTCGGCGCAACGGCGAACCTTACGGTTACTGGCATAGCGCGGGCTTTCCACCCACATTTCCCGAGACGCGCATTGCCGCATTCTCATCCACGGCGCGCACCGCGCTCCCACGCGCGGCCCGACGGGCCATTGACCTACCCATTATGGCGCAAAACGGCCGCCCTCGAAAGAGCGGCCGCAAAGGGTTCGACAACCGACACTTTAGGCCCCAAGCAAGGCCCCAATCGTCCGATTAGTGATGGAACAGGCGCATGCCGGTGAAGGCCATGGCGATGCCGTACTTGTTGGCCACCTCGATGACGTTGTCGTCGCGGATGGAGCCGCCGGGCTCGGCGATGTAGTCCACGCCGGACTTGCGGGCGCGCTCCACGTTGTCACCGAAGGGGAAGAAGGCGTCGGAGCCCACGGTCACGCCGCTCATCTTCGCGATCCAGTCTTTCTTCTGCTCGCGGGTGAGCGCCTTGGGCTGCTCGGTGAATACGCGCTGCCACTCGCCGTCGCGCAGCACGTCGTCGCACTCGTCGTCGGACAGGTACACGTCGATGGCGTTGTCACGATCGGGACGGCGAACGTCGTCCTTGAAGGGAAGGTTCAGCACCTCGGGCATCTGTCGCAGCCACCACTGGTCGGCCTTGTTGCCCGCCAGGCGCGTACAGTGGATGCGGCTCTGCTGGCCGGCGCCCACACCGATGGCCTGGCCGTCCTTCACGTAGCACACGGAATTGGACTGGGTATACTTCAGCGTGATGAGCGCCACGATCATGTCGATCTTCGCCGATTCCGGAATTTCCTTGTTCTCGGTCACCACGTTTTCCAGCAGCGCCTCGTTGATCTCGAAGTTGTTGTGGCCCTGCTCGAAGGTGATGCCGAAGACGTCCTTCAGCTCGGTCTCGGCCGGCACGTAGTCCGGATCGATCTGCACCACGTTGTAGGAGCCCTTGCGCTTGGTCTTCAAAATCTCCAGGGCCTCATCGGTATAGCCCGGGGCGATGATGCCGTCGGACACCTCTTTCGCCAGGTAACGGGCCACATCAGCGTCGCACACGTCGGACAGCGCCGCCCAGTCGCCGTAGGAGCACAGACGGTCGGCGCCGCGAGCGCGAATGTAGGCGCAGGCGATGGGCGAGAGCTCCCCCTCTTCTTCCACGAAGTACATGGCGCGGTCGGTCTCGGTGAGGGGCTGGCCCACGGCGGCGCCGGCCGGGGACACATGCTTGAAGGAAGCGGCCGCCGGCAGCCCCGTGGCCTCCTTCAGCTCCTTCACAAGCTGCCAGGAGTTGAAAGCGTCGAGGAAGTTGATGAAGCCGGGCTTGCCGTTCAGCACCTGAATGGGCAGGTCGCTGCCGTCCTTCATGAAGATGCGCGACGGCTTCTGGTTCGGATTGCAGCCGTACTTGAGTTCCAGTTCGTTCATGAGTCTCCTATCTATGATGTTTCTGGGTCCTCGGGGGGCGAAGCTACGCGGTATTCTGATTCGCTCAGACAGTCCTCGCTTTGTGGAAATGCCCACTGGGCATTTCCAGTCGCTGCGAAACTCGCTCGGTCAGAACACCCCGTATCTTCGCTAAGCTCAGCCGTAGTTGAGAGCGCGCAGTTGCGCTCGCTGCGGAACTCGCTTGGTGAGCGGCGCCCCGCATCCCGCCAAGCTCAACCGTAGTTGAAGATGGGCGCGATTAATCCCCGAGGTTCTTGTTGTAGAGGGTCACTTCGCCGCCGACATTGGCGTAGAGGCTCACCTTGTTGTCATCGTTCAGCGCGGCCCACAGCTCATCGGGAGTCGGCAGCGTCACCGGGATGGGCTCGCCGGCGAAGGTAGGCAGCGGATTGCCGTCGCCCTGATAGGTGCTGATGAAGTAGCCTTGCCCCTCGTCGGCACCTTCGTAGGCGAAGAACTCGCGGATACAGCGGTCGCCATCGGCGTGCTTCAAGATGGACATCTCAAACGAGCCGTCGAGGTTCACAATGGCCGAGATGCGCGGCGTGAAGTTCGGCGCGTCGGGCTCGTAGGCGCGGGCCATGCAGCCGGCGCGGAAATCGCCCGCCTCCACAATGGTGTCGGTCTGGTCGCCATTGGTTACCACAAGGGCGTCGCCCATCGTGCGCACAGGATGGTAAATGATGAGGCTCGGGTCTTCCAGAAGCGCCGGGTCGTGAGCCTCGGTGCGGATGCCGTCGGGCTCGGTAGCGAAGATGCGATTGCGGCTGTTCACCGAGCGGCCCATGATGAAGTAGTACACGGTGTCCTTGCCCACCACGATACCGCGGCCCGGGTAGGGATTGTTTTCCAGCAGTTCGACGAGGTCTTGCACGGGCGTCCCTTTCTCTTCGGCTCTCTCCCAACGCGGCTGCGACTCTTGCTTGTTCCGCATCGGCCCTCGGTTCGCGTCGGCGGTTTTCGCACCCCGCCCATGAAAAAAGGCAAGCCCCTCCTGCGAGAAGGCTTGCCCAGACGGTCGGCGGGATAGGCGCGCTGCTCCCCCGTGGTTCCCCACGCGTACCCGTCAGTCACAGCGCGTTCGCTTCGAAAAGCAGGGTATCACGGAAAGAGTCGCCCGCGGAAGAGCGCTCCTCGTTTTCCCACGGCTTTTCCGTCGGCGGCGCAAGCGCGGCCAGAGCGGCTATTCCCGCCCCAGGCTCTTCTCGTGGCGCGCCTGCGCCTCTTCGCTGTAGCGCTGCCGGTAGCGCACGTCCACCAGCTCGCCGACAATGGCGATGGCCAGCTCCGCCGGGGTCTTCGCCCCGAAGCTAAGGCCGATGGGCCGCTTCACGCGATCCCAATCCGTCTCGGTGATACCGGCGCCAACGACAAGATCGTGCACCGTGGAGTTCTTCCCCGCGCAGCCCATCATGCCCACATAGTGCACGCCGTTCTGCAGCGCCCAGATGCAGCTTTCCGGGTCGAACATATGCCCGCGAGTCAGCACGCACACATAGTCCTCAGGGCGCCCCGGCATGTTAGCCAGCTCGTCGAAGTTGCCCCCATGCAGCATGATGCGCTCGGCAGTCGGGAAACGTTCCTCGTTCAAAAACGCCGGGTCGTAATCGACGGCCACCACATGGAAGCCCACATGATCGGCCAGCTGAGCCACTTCTACGGCCGCATCGGACGCACCGAGCAGCCACACCCGCACCTTCCCGAAGAGCGGCTCGCTCGCCCAGGTGAGGCCGTCGAACTGGTCGTTGTGCATCGAGGGGCCGCGGGTGACGTCCTTCGCCTGGAAGATATCGCGGGGCGACAGCTCGCGGGAGGCGACAATTTCCTTGGCATCGTTGCAGAAGAACACAAGCGGCTCTCCGTCGGCGGAACCCTGCTCGCCGTACTTCTTCGTGACCTCATTGTCCACATTGCCCTGGGCAGCAGCCCCGTCGTAGACGACCTTGAAGCCGAGCCACGCCAAATCGCCCTCGTCCATAGCGCGCAAGGCGCGCTCGAACGTGGGGATATCGGCCTCAGTTAGCGTGGCGGCGATAGCCTCCAGCGTCGCGGGGCCGATGTGCGCATCGCCCGCCGTCGCCTCTTCCGAGAACGCCGGGGAATCCTCGACGGCCAGCTCGGGCACACGACCGGCTCGCAAATCAGCGACAATGGTTTCGATGGTCTCTCGTTTCATGGGTTCCTCCGCAATATTTTTCTCAAAAATGGTCAAAAAGTCGAGAAATGAGTCTATATTTTGACCAACAAGACGCTATTCACGCCAAAATGATGCGCAACGGGACACATTTTCGATTGTTTCGAGCCCAAAACCAACGTCGCAAGACTCGCTTCTCAGGTTTTTGACCAAAAAATCCAAAATTTGTGTCACCGAGCGCTTTTAACCGAGCGGTTGAATATGAATCTTGCGATCGGCATCCAGGGTCATGCGGCCCTCGGCGATGGCGCGCAGCACCTCGGGGTAAATGACGTGCTCGGTCTCGTGGATGCGCGCCTCCAAAGCGTCGATATCGTCACCTTCCAGCACCGGCACCGCGCGCTGAGCCACGATGGGCCCCTTGTCGTAGTCCTCGTTGGCCAGATGCACCGTCACGCCCGTCACCTTCACACCGGCATCCCATGCATCTTGAATAGCATGGGCGCCCTTGAAGGAGGGCAATAGCGCCGGGTGCAGATTCAGCACGCGATCGGGGAAGGCGTCGAGCACTACCGGGGTGAGCTTGCGCATATAGCCGGCCATGACCAGGTACTCAGCCCCAGCCTTATCCATGATGGCGGCGATGCGCCCGTCGGCGGCCGTGGGATCCTCGTAGCAGGAGCGGTCGAACACCGTCACGGGAATGCCGGCCGCCCGAGCGCGTTCGATGCCGTAGGCATCGGGGCGCGAGGACAGCACATGCACGATCTCAACCGGCAGATCCTCGGCAATCTCGTCGATGATGGCCTGCAAGTTCGTCCCGCTACCGGAGAGCAGCACGCCGATCTTCAGCTTCTCCATCTCATTTCCCTTCTCTCGGTCGCAGGGACTACGCGAACAAGCCGCCCTCGTTGGCGTACTGGACCTCGCCCCCGCCAGCGACGATGCGGCCGACGCGGAAGGTCTGCTCGCCGGCATCGGCCAGGGCGGCCTCCACGGCCTCAGCCTCGTCCGGATTCACGATGAGAATCATGCCGAGGCCCATGTTGAAGGTCTTGAGCGCCTCCTCCTCCGAGAGATTCGCCTGATCGCAAGCGAAGCGCACCACGGGCGGAATGGGCCAAGTGCCCAAATCGACCTCGGCGTTCACACTCGCGGGAAGAGCGCGGTTCAGATTCTCGGTAATGCCGCCACCGGTAATGTGGGCCAGAGCGCGGATGCCGCCGGGCACCTCCTCCATGACCGTGCGCACCGGCTTCACGTAGATGCGCGTCGGTGTGAGCAGCGCCTCCAAAATGGACTGGCCGCCCAGGTCCTCGCGCCCCTCGCGGAGCTCCTCTTCGCTGCGGCCCTCGACGCACACTTTGCGGGCCAGCGAGTAGCCGTTGGAATGCAGGCCGGACGAGGCGAGGCCGATGAGCACGTCGCCCTCACGCACGCTCTCGGGATCCAACATGCGCGGCCGGTCGACCAGCCCCACGCAGAAACCCGACAGATCGTAGTCGTCCGGATCCATCACACCGGGATGCTCGGCCATCTCGCCGCCGATGAGCGCGCAGCCGGATTGGCGGCAGCCCTCGCCGATGCCCCCGACGATTTTGGCCATGGCCCCGGAATCCAGCTTGCCCACGGCAACGTAGTCGAGGAAGAACAGCGGCTCGGCGCCGGTGGCCAGAATATCGTTCACGCACATGGCCACCAGATCGATGCCCACCGTATCGTGCACGCCAAGACGCTGGGCGACCTTCAGCTTCGTGCCCACGCCGTCGGTGCCGGAAACCAGCAGGGGATCGGCCATGTCCTTGGCGGCCGCGATGGAGAATAGGCCGCCGAAGCCGCCGATGTCGCCCACAACCTCGGGGCGATAGGTGGAGTGCACCGTGTCCTTGATGGCGTCCACGGCACGGGCGCCCTCCACGATATCGACGCCGGCCTCGGCATAGGTCACGCTGTTCTGGTTTTCCATGGGGTTCCTTTCAGTGTCTACGAAACCTCGCCGGCGTACACCGCCTCGAAGTCCTTGCGGGTAAGAAAGCTCTTTTTTGCCACATCGTCGGGAATGGGCACCGGGTAGTCACCGGTGAAGCAGGCCGTGCAGAAGCCGTCGTGGCCCGCATCGGCGAGCGACGCGCGCAGGCCGTCCAGCGTGATGAACGCGAGCGAGTCGGAGCCGATCCAGTCGTTCATCTCCTCAAGCGTCATGTTCGCGGCGATGAGCTGCTCGCGGGTGTCGGTGTCGATGCCGTAGAAGCAGGGCCAGAGCACCTCGGGGCTCACGATGCGCAGGTGCACCTCGGCCGCCCCGGCATCGCGCAGCATCTGAACGAGCTTCTTGGAAGTGTTGCCGCGCACGATGGAATCGTCGATGACCACGAGGCGCTTGCCCGAAATCACGCTCGGCAGCGGGTTCAACTTCAGGCGAATGCCCAGCTGGCGCATGGCTTGGGTGGGCTGGATGAAAGTGCGGCCCACGTAGCGGTTCTTCACGATACCGTCGGTGAACGGAATGCCCGAGGCCTCGGAATAGCCCAGGGCCGCCGGCACGCCGGAGTCGGGCACGCCGAGCACGAGGTCGGCCTCCACGGGCGCCTCGTCGGCCAGAATGCGGCCCATGGCGCGGCGCGCCTGGTAGACCGATTGCCCGTCGAGCACCGAGTCGGGCCGGGCGAAGTATACGTACTCGAAGATACAGGCGGCCCGGGGGCGCGGCGGCACAGCCTGCTCGCTTACCATGCCCTCGGCGGTGAAGCGCACCATCTCGCCGGGCTCCACATCGCGCACGTACTCGGCACCGACGATATCGAGCCCGCAGGTCTCCGAGGACACCACCCAGCCGCGACCCTCGGGCAGCTGGCCGATGCACAAGGGCCGAATGCCATGGGGGTCGCGGAAGGCGTAGAGCGCCTCGGGGCTCGCGAGCACCATGGCGTAGGCGCCCTCCAGGTTCTCCATGGCATAGCGGATGCCCTCGCGCAGATGGTGCGTCTGACGCGTGAGGTGGCCGATGGCCTTGGCCGCCACCTCGGAATCGGTGCCGGCGCGCAGGTGCTCCCCCTCGTCGATAAGCTGCGCCCGCAGGTGGTTCGTGTTCACCAGCGTGCCGTTGTGGGCGAGCGCGATGAGCGTGTCGTCGATAGCGGAGATGTGCGGCTGCGCCGCCTCCCAGGAGGCCTTCCCGCCGCTGGTGGAGTAGCGCACGTGCCCGATGGCCACCACGCCCTCGCCAAGGCCCGCCAGCGTTGCCTCGTCGAAGACCTGGGTCACAAGCCCCAAGTCCTTCGCCTCGATGACCGTGGAACCGTCGCCCACGGCGATGCCCGCGCTCTCCTGGCCGCGATGCTGCAGGGCCTGCAGCCCGTAGCAGGTCAGGCGCGCCACGTCCTCGCCCGGCGCGTAGACGCCGAAGACGCCGCACTCCTCTTCCAACCGATCCGGCTGCTCGCCGGGAAATATGCTATCGGCCACTAGCCCTCCACTCGCTCTTGCGCGTCGGCGGCAATCTCGCCGGCCGCATCGTCTTCCACCGCCGTGTCGCCTTGGTAGGTGTCGGTGCCAACATAGCTGATGGGCACGAACTCGGCAACATCGGCGAAAGTGATGTAGCGCCAGGTGTTGTCGGCCCCGTCGCACGTGCAGAAACCGAAGAGCTTCGTCGCGTTGGCAAGCGTATCGGTGGTGTCGGGATCGGGCGTGACGACGGACTCCTCCACGAGCCAGTCCTTGAAGGCCGTGAATTCCTCGTCGGTCGGGTAGTTCGGCGTGGCGATGGAGGAATGGGTCATGGGCACATGCTCCACAGCAAAAGTTTGCAAGCGGTAGTTGCCCTCGGGAGTGAGCAGGTAGATGGTGCGATGCTCGTTGAAGATGGCGGAGTCGCGGAACTCGGCAAAGAGGGCGAACATGGAGCCGTTGCGCATGTGGTGGCCGTAAAGGATGTTCACCTCGTCGGAGAAGTCGCCGGCGTTCTCGCCCGACAGCATGATGGAGCCGAACTCGGCGCCGAAAGAGCCCTCGCCCAAGCTGAAGTTGTGGTGCAGGTAGTACTCCGAGTCGCCGTCTTTGTGAGCCACCGGGTAGTTGATGATGGTGCCGGGCATGTACACCCACGCGACGATGTCCGGATTGATCGCGCGCAGGGCGTCCCAATCGACCACCAGGTCGGCCAAGTTCGCGACATGGCCGTCCTCGGGCACTTCGACGACGCGGCTGGCAATCTCCTCGTACTCGTTCTGACCCTGCCAATAGGTGTAGAACAGATAGCCCAGCGTGCCCACCGAGCCGATGAACACGATGAGCGCCAGCCAGAACACGATGCGCCAGAAGCACCCGCGCTTCTTTTTCTTCTTGGTATCGGTATTCTGAGCGGTAGCCATGAGGCCTCCCCCTTCGATATCGATCTCTCTGCATGACGGCGGGGCTGGGGTCAGCCTCCTGACCGCGCCGCCCACGACGTCCTCGCCGGTCCCGTGCCGGCGCTCTCGCCTTCCCCGGCCCTGCGCCGGCGGAAAACAAAAGGGCCCCCGCAGGGGCCCTGAGCTCACCCCGTCGAGCGGGCGAGCTGCTACTTCTTCATCTCGTCCATGAAGCCCTTGGCGATGAACACCACGATGACGAGCACGATGATGGCCACAACGACCCAGATGGCCTCCATGGGCACTTCGAAACCGAACAAAGACATAGCGGACTCCTTCTATGCAACGGGGCCATCCTCTGCGCACCCGCCAACTTGCTGATGTTGGGTTCATAGTACCCTGAACCCCGGGTTGGCGCAAGGAAAAACCCCGCGACGACGGCGAACTGTCCTCTTGGAGGGCATCACGAGGCGGGGCACTCGCCCAAGCGCTTCTCCAGGGCTTCCACGATGATGCGCAGGGCCTTGATGCGGGCGTAGCGCTTGTCATCGGACTCCAGCACCACCCAGGGAGCGAACGTGGTCGACGTCAAGCGGAACATATCGTCGATGGCGGCCTTGTACTGGGGGTACTTCTCGCGATTGCGCCAATCGTCCTCGGTGATCTTCCACTGCTTGGCCGGGTCGTCCTCGCGGTCCTGGAAGCGGCGCAGCTGCTCCTCGGGGCTCACATCGACCCAGAACTTCAGCAAGATGGCACCCCAATCGACCAGATCGTGCTCGAACTCGTTGATTTCGTCGTAGGCCCGCGACCACTCGGCCGGCGTGGCGAAACCCTCCACGCGCTCCACCAGCACGCGCCCGTACCAGCTGCGATCGTACATGCCCACGTGCCCCGCCTTGGGCAGGCGCGTCCAGTAGCGCCAGAGGAACGGATGGGCGAGCTCGGGCTTGGTGGGCGCCGGCGACGGGAAGATGGTGTAGGCGCGAGCGTCGAGAGCCTGGGCGACACGCTTGATGTTGCCGCCCTTGCCGGCCGCGTCCCACCCCTCGTACATGAGAATGAGGGGGACCCGGCGCTGGAACATGATGTTCTCCAGGCGGAACAGGCGATCCTGCAGGCGCTTGCGCTCGGTTTTGTATTCCTCCAAGGTGAGCGCCAGGCTGTGGTCGATCGTGTCCACCTGGGGGTAGTGCTTCACGATGTCGAAGCGGGACTTCTTGGGGGCCAAATCGTGGGCCGCGGCCGCCTGGGCCTCGGCGCGGGCCAAAGCCACGCCGGTTAACATGCCGCGTCCAGGTTGGGTCGCCGGCGCCGGCACCGCACCGGCTGCCTCGGCAGCGGCGGCCTCTTCCACGGCGCGCTCTTCCGCGAGAAGCGCATCGGCCCTCTCGCGGGCCGCCAGCGACGCTTTCAGCACGTCGTCGGCCTCCTTGCGGGCGAGCGCGCGCTCCAGGGCGTCCACCAGCGTGCTGGCGATGGTGAGGTTCGTGCGGCGCTTGTCCTCGCCGTTGAGCAGCACCCAGGGAGCGAAGTCGTAGTCGCTGCGCTCGAGCAGACGGTCGTACAGCTCGTAGGCGGTCTCGTAGCCGTGATGGCTCTCGAGCTTCTTCTCGGTCACGCGCCAACGGGTCACGGGATCGTCGTGCAGCCGCTGCAAGCGTTCGACTTGGGCTTTCTTGGTCATATGCACGAAGAACTTCACCACCACGTAGCCATCGGCCACAAGCTGCTGCTCGAAGTCGTGAACGGAATCCAAGTAGTGGCGCTCCTCCTTCTTGGGAAGCAGCAGTTTGGCCGGCGCGTTGTAGAGCATATGCTGAATGACCGCCGTATACCAACCGCGATCGTAGAACGTGATGGAGTTCCGCTCGCCTAAGGCCTTCCAGAAGGGCTGCATAATGGGGTAGAAGCCCGTCACGCCGCACTCGCGGCCGACGAACTCGCGCTCGGTGTCCGGATCGAGGTCGAGCCCCACGTAAACCCCGGTGGAGCGGGCGTCTAAGTGATACATGAGATCGGAGATACGACTGCCCTTGCCGGCGCCGTTCCAGCCCTCGAACAGTACCACGAGCCCCACGCCCTCGTTATGAGCCTGCTGCTGGAGCACCACGAGCTTGGCCAGAAGTTCGTCCCACTGCTCCTTGTAGACGGCCTTCTTCATGGGCTTCTTGTTGAACGTGACCTTCTCGAGCATGGCTTTCCTTTCCCCTATCTTTGGGCGTTCGTCTTCTGTGAGAACCGGGCGCTGCGACGCCGGCCTATTTGCCGAACAGGCGGCGAAAGAACCGCGCGATGGCATTGCCCTCAGGCGCCGGTTCCACCACGGCGGCCGGCACGATGGCGCGGCCGTCATCGGTGCGAGCGGCATCGATGACCTCGGTTGCGGGGGCCGGAGCGGGGACCGGTGCCGTTACCGCAGCAGCGGTCGGCGCGGTATCGGGCCGCGGGCGCCCCTCTTCCACGGCCGTTGCCGCCGCGGCATCCAACTCCGCGCGTTCGGCCACGGGGCCCTCGGCGGTCGGGGCTGTCGCAGCCGGATCAGCCGCCTCGGCCGGATCGGTCGCAACTGGATCAGAACCGGCGGCAGGGGCATCTTCCGAGGGCGCCGTCGCCCCTTGGGCCTCACGGGCCTGCAGGGCGGCCACCTCCTGGGCCACGCCCTTGGTCACCGCCTCCAAAACCGACGCCGCCGTAGCCGTCGCAGCCGCGGCCATGGCATCGGCCGCATCGCGCACGGCCTTGGCCTCGGCCGCCTCCAACTCCGGCGAGCGATGGGCGATAAACTCCGACTCCTCTTCCGTCACCACCTCGTCGGCACCGGCCGGGGCGCTCCCTGCGGTCGCCACCTCCCCGAGCGGAAACACCATGCGCGCACTGCCGCCGTTGTTGGCCTCCTGACGGGCGGCCAGCTCGGCCGACACGAGCTTCATGCGCTGAGCCTCGGCAATGAGGTACTTCTGGGAATCGAACAGCTCTACCTCCCCGTTCTCGTCACGTTCGGCGAAAGCGCCGAGCGCCGTGTAGGAGCCGTCGGGCAGAAGCTCGCGCAGCTTGGCGGTGTCGGAGTAGCAGATGCCCAAATACCCCAGCACCTGGTTGCGCAGCGTATCGTTCAAAATGGGCCAGGCGATCTCGATGCGCTTGTCCATGTTGCGGGTCATGAGGTCGGCGCTGGACAGGTACAGCTTGCAGTCGTCGCGCGGGCCGAAGCCGTAGATGCGGCTGTGCTCGAGCAGCTGGCCGACGATGGACACTTCGCGCACGCGGTCGGTGTAGCCTTCCACGCCCGGCAGGATGCAGGAGATGCCGCGCACGAACAGGTCGATGGGCACCCCCGCCTGGGAGGCCTCCACCAGCTTGTCGATGACCTCCTTATCGGTGATGGAGTTCGTCTTGAAGAACAGCCCGCACTTCTCGCCGCGGCGCGCGCGCTCGATCTGCACGTCGATGTTGCGCAGGATGTTCTGCTTGATCATAAGCGGCGCGACCCACAGGATGTCGTAGTTGTCTGAGGTGTTCTCCAGCGCCATGTTGCGGAAGAAGTCGGCAGCGTCGTGACCGATTTGGGAATCGCAGGTGATGAACGAGAAGTCGGTGTAGAGTTTCGCCGTCTTCTCGTTGTAGTTGCCCGTACCCAGCTGGGTGATGTGCTGCAGGCCGTTTTCCGTCTGACGCGTGATAGTGCAGATCTTCGAGTGTACCTTGAAGTTGCGGAAGCCGTAGATGACGTGGCAGCCGGCGGCCTCGAAGCGCTGGGACCACTCGATGTTGTTGGACTCGTCGAAGCGGGCGCGCAGTTCGAACAGCGCCGTGACCTCCTTGCCGTTCTCGGCGGCGTTGATGAGCGCCTCGGCCAGATGCGACTGGCTCGCCAGGCGGTACAGCGTGATTTTGATGGAAACGACGGCCGGGTCCACCGAGGCCTCGCGCAGAAGCTGCACGAAAGCGTCCATGGACTGGTAGGGGTACGACAACAGCACCTCGTGCTCGCTCACCTGCTCGATGATGGAGCGCTTGCGATCGAGGCAGGCGGGCCACTGAGGCGTGAACGGCGCCTGGGTGAGCGCGGCGCGCGCCTCGGCGGACAGACGACTGCCCAACCCCCAGGTGTAGCCCATGTTCAGCGGCACGCGGGTGACGAACAGCTGGTGCTCGGCCAGGCCCAACTTCTCCAGCAGAAGCCCCTTCACCGTGCGCGAGAGCGGCCGCTCGCTTTCCAGGCGCACCGGCGCCAGGCGGCTGCGCTTCTTCAGGATGCGCTTCATGTGCTCGCGGTAGTCCTCGCCCTGCTCTTCGGCGCCTTCCGTGGCATCCAAATCGGCGTTGCGGGTCACGCAGATGATGTTGGTGTGCTTGACGGTGTACATCGAGAAGACCTCGGCGGCGAACATCTCGATGGCGCGCTCCACCAGGATGAACTGCAGCCCGTCGCCGGGCAGCTCGATGACACGGCTCGTCTGGCGCGGCAGCGGAATGATGCCCAGCGTCACGCCCTCGGCGCCGAGGTTCTTCGTGGCCTTCGCCTCGGCCTTGTCGCGGGCGCGCTCCTCCTTCGACTTCTTCGCCTTGGGACGCGCCTCCTCATCGAGGCGCACGACGATGTACAGGCCGCCGTTTTCCAGATGCGGGAAGGGGTGCCGCGCGTTGATGATCTGCGGCGAGAGGAAGGGCAGCACGTTGTCCTCCATGTAGCCGCGCAGGTAATCGCGCTGCTCGGCCGTGAGGTCTTCCTTGTGCAAACCGCGAATGCCTTGTTCGGCGAGGAGGCTGCGGACCGTTTTATAGGTTTCCTCGTAGTAGGGGTACAGCTCGTGGCAGCGGGCGTAGATGGCGTCCAGCTGCTGGGCCGGCGTCATGCCGGACTTCGGGTCGATGATGGACTTCTTCAAAAGCGACAGGTCGGTGAGCGAACCGACGCGCACCATGAAGAACTCCTGCAAGTTGCTCCAGAAGATGGAGATGAAGTTCAAGCGCTCGAGCAGCGGCACCGTGGGATCGGCCCCCTGGTCGAGCACGCGCTTGTTGAAATCGAGCCACGAGAGCTCGCGATTTTGCATATAGGGCGGCTTCACAATCGTCGTCGTTGCCGCGGTATCCTTCGATGCCTGTGCGTTCATGGGCCTAGCCTTCTCCCTCTTGTATAGTCGCTGGCCGAAAAAATCAAGCCGCGCACCGGAACGCGCGCGACCTATGTATTTTACCATTCTTTGGACGATTAGCCGAAATTTGGCAACGGGATGTCAACGGCCCTGGAGAAAGCAGTCCGATGTGTCAGACCGCTCCTGGGATCCTCGCCAAAACCGCCCACCCTACAAGCTCGCCGCCCCGAGACAGTTCACCCCATTGGCCTCGCAGATGGCTCTCAGCTTCTTGTCAAACGTGAAGAGCGTAGCAGCATTGCGCCGAGCGAGGACGAGATAAAGCATATCGTAAACAGGGTGGTTGTTCCGCGCAGCCTCATGAAGCGCCTCCAGCAGAAGCGATTCGTCATCCGCATAACCGTCTATCAAATCAAGCGCATTCTGGAAGAGCTCGATGCCTTCCTCCTCGGAAAGACCCCCTATCCGTATGTACTTCCAAGCCACATTGCCCATTTCGGTTACGAAGCATCGTGGAGCAATGATCGCCTCCCCATTGCCCACAAGCATTCTGAGCGCCTGCCCCGCTTCTCCGCCTTGGGCCATCGCCACGGCGGCATTAGCATCCAGAACGATCATTGACACCCCCCTCGTCTTCGATGTCGGCAAAAGGATCAAGGGATGCCATAATGCGATCGGTGCGCTCTTCCCTTCCCTCTCTTACCAATGCAACGATCTCATCAGTCGTCAGCGTCTTGCACTTCCAGTTCAGTTCATCGAAATTGGCGAAAATCTGCTGACGCCTCTGCGCTCGGGACTCCTCGATTGCCCCTCTTTCCTGCCAGAAGCTTCCCTTTGCGACCCCCGCTGAAGCGAGCTGAATATCACCATTGCGCGGCGCGGGGCGTGACAGACGATCTGCATCGAACGGGAAGGACTCCTGCCGCAGCGCCGATGCCTCGGCCAGCATCTCCTCCACGGCGATGATCGTCTGCTGGGCAATAGAGCGATGGTTGCGCGCCGCGTATTCCTTCAGCTCATCGTAAAGCGTCGCCGGAAAATCCCTTACCTGAAGCGCAGGCATCTCTTGTCCTCTCTTCCGGAGCAATCATTGCATGCATTATACCTACTTTTACATGCATATACAAGCGGCCTAGTGCAATCCCCGTTCTGACTATCGTTCTACCGATAGTCAGAACGGGGTCACCGTGGCGATCGCCCTGGCCCGCGTCCTCGGCTGCTCCGTGGAGGATCTGATGCAGGGGGTGTAAAGATCAATCAGCTGCGCCGTCGACGAGCTTGAGGCCGATGACGCAGCCGACAAGGCCCGCAATGAGTAGGATGCGGGCGAGGCTTGCGGGCTCCGACCCTGTGACCATGCCGTAGATGACCGTGAGCGCCGCGCCGATGCCGACCCACACGGCGTAGGCGGTTCCCGTCGGCAGCGTCTTCACAGCGAAGGAAAGCCCCAGCATGGATAGCACCAGGGCCACAACGAACACAATGGTGGGGCCGACATGGGTGAAGCCCTCGGACTTGCCGAGGGCTATGGCCCACACCGATTCCATGACGCCGGAGGCTATAAGCACCAGCCAACTCATTATTCGTCGATCACCATGGTCGGATTGTCGCGGGTGACGATCTGCTTGGCGAAGATGTCGGCACCCAGGTACTGCTGCACCATGGCGGCCAGCTGGTCGGTGGCAGCCGCCAGATCGTCGGCGCGGGCCGGATCGACGGACTCGATGATGAGGAAGGCCTTCTTCGAATCGTCGGTCAGGGCCGTGCGCTCGCCGTCGCGCCAGTTCCAGCAGCGGCAGATGGCACCGGCATCGTCGCGATAGCACAGCTCGCCTTCCAACGTGGGCGCGTCCTCCTCCTCGCCGAGCGGACGGAACGCATCGCCGCCCTCGGTAATGCCGAGGCGAATGTCACCGGCCATGGCATCGATGTCCTCACCGCCCACGGGCAGCGCGTGCGTAAGCGACACCGTGTTGTAGATGTCCACCGACGGCGTGATGGAGCCCACGGGATTGCCCTTCAGCACGCGCTTCAGCAGGTTCTCGATGGAACAGCGCGCTCCCTTCTTCGTCTTGAACTTCTGGTAGGCGTCGCGCCATACGGCCACCACCTCGTTCTGCGAGATGGTGTTGCTCTCCAGGTGCTGATCGGCCTTTCCGTTGGCCTCGGCCAGAGCGCGCGCGATGGCGGCGGCGTCTTCGGGCGCCACCTCTTCAGTCGGCTTCATGTTGTGAGCCACGACGATGCCGATCTGAGCCTCGGGGAACAGCTCCCAAAACGACTCTTCCGTCACGAACTGCTTCATAGGTCTTCCTTTCTCGACGGCCGTCGCGCCCGCAAAGCCCTCAGCTTCGCGTGCCAGCACAAACGCGACGACCTTCTCCAACGAAAAAGCGCCCGCGGGGCGAACATCTTCAAAGGCCTAACGATGTCCGCACTGCGAGCGCTTCGTGCCTACCCGGCGGCAGGCTATGTGCTTTAAGCTGGCTCCATGATAGCACGATGGCAGCGGCTATATCCAGTTTGGCATTTTCAGAGACCGAACTCCACGAGCAGCGCTTCGCGGTAGGCAGCGTCCTCGGAGACGCGCTTTGCGTCGTCGAGGCGGCCCGCGTCAATAAGACGACCGACGAGAGCTCCTAAGCGATCCATGCCCTGCTCGATACCCTGCTCGATACCCTGCTCGATACCCTGCTCGATACCCTGCTCGATGCCCTGCTCGATGCCCTGCTCCAGAGCCTCTTCCCTGGCCCGGCGACAGCGCATCTCGGTCTCCTGCTCATAGGTCAGCACGCGATTCACCTACTCTCGATCTTCGTTGAACGCATCGACCAGAGCGTCGATCTCTTCCGACAACGGCCCCAAGGCCTCTCCAGTCTGGAGGTATCGTAGCACATCCCGCAAGCCGGGATCAGCAGCTGTCTCCCACGCTGTGGCATTGAGCACCACCCAGGGAGAGCCGTCCCCTACATCAAGATCTCGATAATCAATGCACTGCCGCTCAATCACGTACAATGGGGAGCCTTTGCCATAGGCGTCGAAGGTGCAGACGAACATCACGTAGCTCTCAGGCAGATCACCGAAGTCCGCCCCCGCGCCCAGCTCGCCCACGTCCATGGCGGCCTGGTAGTAGCGCATGCGACGCCCTAGGTCGCGTTCCTTTGCGACTTGCATCTCGATGTCATAGACCCGCCCGTCCCCTCTGGCGAACACATCCAGGCGCACGCCCCGCCCTGACGTCAGCGGCTCGAAGCACTGCTCGGCGTTCAAGTAGGATATCTCGCCCGCCTCTATCCCAAGCGCGGCGCGCAGAATCTTGCGGCAAACATCCTTCTCGCATAGTACTCGATTAAACATCCAGCGGTCCTGGAACCCCAGTTTTCTCTTTGTCATCATGAACCCCCTTCGATCAGCGACAAGTCGATGGAGGGACATTCTGCCAGAGCACGACCGTAGCAATGACGCGGGAAAGTCCCGTTCTATTCCTCGCGCCAACCGCAACGGAGTCGCACTAGAGTCGCATCTTCTACCCGATGCCGCCGTAGAAGATGCCGAGCACGATGACCAGCGCGGTGATGCCCACGAACACGTAGCGGGTGAACACGTTGAACCACGCTCCCAAAGGCTTCTTGCGCCCCAGCTCCGCCTGGCTCTTCGCGAAGCCCGCCGGGCACACCCAGAAGAACATGATGGCCGCCAGGAACGCGCCCGCAGGGATGACGTAGATGGAGATAACGTCCATCCAGTCGCTCACCGAGCTGCCGCCTTCGATAAACAGGCCCACGGCCACGGCAGCCACGGCGATAATGCCCACCGACGCCAACCGCGACAGTCCCAGCTGTTTCTGAAGCGCCTCCACCGGTGCCTCGAACAAATTCATGAGGCTCGTGATGGCGGCGAACACCACGGCCACGAACAGGATGACCGCGAAAACGCCGCCGAAAGGCATCTCCTGAAACACCTGGGCCAGCGTGATGAACAGAAGCGGCGGCCCAGAGGACACGTCCAACCCGAAGGCGAACACCGCCGGCACCACCACGCACGCGGACACGAGCCCCGCGATGGTGTCGAAGATGGCGACGTTCTTCGCCGCGTCCACCACGTCCACGTCTCGCTTCAGGTAGCTGCCGTACACCAGCGTGCCGCAGCCGGCCAACGACAGGCTGAAGAATGCCTGGCCGAGCGCGTACACCCAGGTAGTGGGATTCAGCAGCGCCTCCCAGCGGGGCACGAGCAGGTACAGATAGCCCGCTTCCGCCCCCGGCAGCGTGGCCACGCGGATGGCGATGATGACGAACAGCACGAAGAAGGTGGGCATGAGCACCTTGTTCGCCTTCTCGATGCCCCGGGACACGCCGAGGATCATGATGCCGAAGGTGATGGCCAGCCCCAGCAAGTGGAAACCCACGTTACCGAAGTCCGACGCCATGGCTCCGAAGAAGGCGCCCGTATCGGTTTGGGCCATAAGCTCGCCGGTCATCGCCGAGAACAGGTAATGGCAAGCCCAGCCCAGCACCACGGCATACCCGATGGCCAAGGCGAGCGACCCCAGCGTGGGAATTAGCCCGATGATCTTGCCGATGCGCTCGCCATGCCGCACGCCGCGCATCTCCATGGCGCGCCCGAAAGCGCCCATGGGGCCGGTGCCCATGGCGCGGCCGAAGGCCATCTCCCCGATCACGCCAGTGAAGCCGAGCAGGGCCACGAAGATGAGGTACGGAATGAGGAAGGCCGCGCCGCCCAGCTGGGCCACACGGTAGGGGAACAACCAGATATTGGCCATGCCCACCGCACTGCCCACGCAGGCGAGGATGAACCCGGTGTGGGTGGCCCAGGTGTCGCGACGCCCGCGACCCGAACCGCCCGATGGGTTCGGCGCACCGACGGCCGTCTCCTCTCCGACCTCGATGGCCCGCGCCTCCTCCGCAATGATGTTGTCGTCTCTTGTCGCCACAGCATCCTCCTTGAATTTCTGTGACTTCCATCATAGCGAAAGGCACGAAACGAACAAGCAAGTTCTGGCCAGAGGGAGAATCCTGCACACTTTTCCGGCGCGTTCAACAAGGGGCAGCAACGCCAGCGGGATGCTAGGAATGCAGGAAACCGCTCGCTTCCATTTCGTCGAGCCAGGCGGCCACCTCATCGCGGGACTGAGCGGGAGTGCCGTTGAAATAATGGCGCAACGCATCGGCGATGCCCTCGGCGGAAAGCCCCGTGAGAGCCAGCGCGAGAATGGAGCCTCCCATCTTGTTCATGGCGAAGCACTTGCCCTCGGCATCGTACAGGGAAACGCCCTGGCCGCTTCTTGCCAGATAGGCCCCGGGAGCAAGGGTTCGCGTTTTCATGTCGCCCGTCCTTTCGGCAGCAGATAAAGCAGGACCGAGGACAGAAAGCTCTTGCGCCGATCACTACCAAGAAATAACGACAGTGTAACGGTGACTCCTTGTAAATAACCCCAGGTTAACAGCGATGTCATGTTCTGTTGCCAAAGCGAAATCAATGAGCTGCTCGCTTATAGAAGAACACAATCGAGCGAGCCTTACGATTCCGACGAGCAAAGTCATTTTCGAAATCTCCCAAGAAAATGCCAGTTCGATCCCGCTTTGGCAAGAAGGGGAGGCGGCTGAGGGGTGAAAATGCCAGTTTAGCCCTGCTTTGGTAAGAAACAGCGCCGAAGCTCTTACCATTTCGGGGTCGAACTGGCATTTACTGCATTGTTTCCGAAAAACGGAACCTGTCGGTCGCCTTCGCCTTACACGCAGGCTTCCACCACGGCGGCGATGGCCTCGGCGTGCGCTTGCGCGGCGGCCGGATCAACCGCCTCCACCATCACGCGCACCACCGGCTCGGTGCCACTCGGGCGCAGAAGCACGCGGCCGTCCTCGCCGAGTGCCTCCTCAGCGGAGGCCACGGCAGCGGCCACCTCGGCGCTGTCCTCCACAGCATGCTTGTCGTTCACACGCACGTTAATCAGGGTCTGCGGCATCTTCTCCATGACCTGGATGGCCTCGGCCACGGGCTTGCCGGAACGGATGACCGCCGCCAAGAACTGGCAGGCCGTCATGAGGCCGTCGCCCGTGGAGTTGTGATCGAGCAGAATCATGTGGCCGGACTGCTCGCCGCCGATGGAGTAGCCGTGCTCGCGCATGGCCTCCAGAACGTAGCGGTCGCCTACCTTGGTCTGCACCACGTTGATGCCCATCTCTTTCATGGCGCGCACGAAACCGAAGTTGCACATCACCGTGGACACAACCGTGTCGCCGGCCAGCACGCCGCGTTCGCGCATATCGAGCGCGCAGACCGCTTCCACCATATCGCCGTCGATCTCGGTGCCATCGGGCGCCATGAGCATGACGCGGTCAGCATCGCCATCATGCGCAATACCCACATCGGCACCCGTCTCGGCCATAAGCGCGCGCAGGGGCTCGAGATGAGTGGAGCCGCACCGCACGTTGATGTCCATGCCGTCGAAATCATCGTTGATGACGCTCACCTCGGCGCCCAACCGCCGCAGAGCCTCCGGGGACGTGAGCGAGGAAGCACCGTGACCCGTATCCAAAGCGATGCGCAGGCCCTTGAAGGAAATGCCCTGCTCCTCGATGGAGCAGGCTGCATGATCGATGTAAATGTCGCAAGCGTTTTCCAGCGGAATGACCACGCCCACCTCGGCACCAGCAGGCATCTTGATTTCGGAAGCCAGATAGCTCGTCGCATCGGCGGGAGCATCGGGCGCAGCGGCTTGAGCGGCGCTCCAGGCAGCCTCCTCGGCGGCAGCGGCCTCGCCTTCCAATCCACCGTTGACGATGAAGGCCTCGATCTCGTCTTCCACGGCGTCGGGCAGCTTGAAACCCTGGGCGTCGAAGAACTTGATGCCGTTGTACTCCGGCGGATTGTGAGAGGCGGAGATGACCGCGCCGCCCGCCGCGCGCATCTCGCGCACGAGCAGGGCCACGCCCGGCGTGGGGATGATGCCTGCCTCGAGCACGGTACCACCGGCACTCATGATGCCCGCGGAAAGGGCGGCGCCCAGCATGTCGCCGGAGCGGCGCGTGTCGCGACCCACAACGATAGTCTTGCCGAGATAGATGGCGGCGGCCTGGCCGAGACGATAGGCCATCTCGCAGGTCAGCTCCACATTTGCGATACCGCGCACGCCATCAGTTCCAAACAGTCGGGCCATGAAATCCTTCTTTCCTTCAACTCGGGGGCTCCCCCGAAGTTCTTCATATCGTTTCGCTCGCTCAGGCTGCCGCGAGATTCCCGTCTCTTCCCCGCACAAGACCTGCAGCTGAACGCTACTTTCCGCGTCGTACGAACTCGTCGTGCAAGCGAACGGCGCCGTGCGGCCGCTCTCCTTCGGTCATGCGATTGTTCAGCTCGGCAGCAAACTCGTCGAGCGTGATGCCGTAGCGCTCCAGCACGACGAGAAGATGATACACCACATCGGCGGCCTCGTAGCGCAAATGATCGACCGCCTCGCCGTACTCCGGGGGCAGCTGGACGGAAAGGGGGAAGTCGGCGCCGCCGTCAGCCGTCTCCGCGCCGGTAGTCGTCCCGCCAGCCTCAGTCGCCTCCAACGCCACAGCCGCCGCGAGCGAGGACGTCGCCCAGCCCTCTACGTCCTTGGCGGCCAGGGCCACCTCCCCGGACTCTTCCATGACCTTCTTCAGCACGCCGTCGACGTTGCCAGTCAGAAGCCGGTAGGTGTAGCTCGCCTCGTCGGCGTCGCGACGCGCGGCGATAGTGGCAGCGAGCGCCTCCAACGTCGCGCCAATCTGCGAGGCCGGGGCCGCCTCGCCTTCGGGGATGAACGTCTTGTTGACCATTGAATGCAGCACTTTCTCTCGGGCAGCCACCATGATATTTCTCTCCATGATACCCAACCACAAAAAGCAGGGGCGGCCCGAAAGCCGCCCCTGATAAAAATCACAGGTTTCGAGAAGATGACGCGAGCCGTCGGCCCCACCGCCTTACGCTTCTTCGGGTTCCAAATCGTCCAAAGCCGGTGCGGCAGACGTTTTCGCCTTCCCGCCACCGCGAACCGAGGAGAGGGCATTGGCGAAGGGAACGGGCTTGCCGCTGACGACGCGGAAGGCGATGGCACTTGTGGGACAAGCATCGATGCAGTCGCCGCAGCGGGCGCAGTCGTGCAGGGGCAGCTCGCCCAAATCGGGATGACGCAGGTTCACATCGAAGGTGCAGGCCGTGGCGCAGCGGCTGCAGGCCGTACCCTTGGCTGTTTCCAGGCAGCGCTCGTTGTCGATGACCGGCATGCCCGTGCGGCTGAAGCGGGAGAAAAGGCTCATGAACGCCGAGATGGGGCAGAACCGGCCGCACCATTTGCGCAAGAATACCAGCTCAATGACAAGCATGGCCGGCACGAACAGAAGCGACCAGTTCAAGTCGCCCGCGCCGAACAGGCTCACCAGCAAGGCCACCGCTGCGAAAGTGAGGCCCACGGGGCACACGAGGCAGAACACGGGGAACCCGAACACAGCCGTCGTCAGCAGCGCACCGCCGAGCACCGCATGGCGCGAGTCGAAAGGCGCGTTGCGCTTGGCGTGGCAGGCTCCGCAGGCGGCGCAGTCGTGAGTCGCCGACGCCTCTTTCAGCGCTGCGATCTCCTCGGCGGCGAGGGCCTGGTTCGCTTGAGAGAGGGCCTCCGCCTCCTGCTCGCGCGTTTTCACGGGCTTGAAGAACTCCTTCACTCGGCGCCACAGGGTCACGGGGCAGATCCAGCCGCAGAACAGGCGGCCCAAAAGCAGCACGAGGGCGATGGCCACCACGATGCTCAGCACCGCACGCGGGATGAGGGTCTTGGCCGCCACCATGGATAGCAGCGCGCCCACCGGGCACAGAACCGCGATGTCGTTCGCCCCGAATCCGCACCAGGTTCCCGTGGCCACGCCGGCAATAAAGCAGACGGCCAGCGCCGCAAAAGCCACCGCGGCCACCGCAGTGCGCGCATTCTTGAACTTCATGACGACCCCCTACCCTTCCAGCGGCTTCACGACAATGGCACGCTCCGAGGCGTTCATGGTGGAGCCGGCCTGGGCCGACACGCACACGGCCTCGCAGGCGCCGCAACCGTTGCACTTCTCGGCATCCACCACGGGCAGCCGCGTGTCCAGGGCATCCGTCGCATCGGCGTTCTGGTAGTAGATGGCCGCATTCTCCTCGCCACGCACCTGGATGCACACGTCGTGGCAGAAAGCGCAGAAGCTGCTGCGGTAGGCGATGCACGTTTCGGTATTCAGTACCGCCACGCCAATGACCTCGGTTTCGGGTGCGTAATCGACCGGCAGCTGCAAAGCCCCGGAAGGGCACACAGCCGCGCAGAGGGGCACGCCTCCGTTGCGCTCGGCGCAGAAATCGCAGTAGCGGAAATCGTCCAGCTGACCGGGGTAGCAGTCGGAGAACTCCATGCGCGGCGTGCGCATATTCAGCACGCCCGCATCAAGAGAGGCAGCCACGATCACCTTCTCGGGGCACGCCTCGATGCAGCGGTAGCAGTGCACGCAGCGGGACACCAGGTTCTCCTCGTCCTGTCCTCCCGGCGGTCGCACGAGCGGCTCGCTGCCCACATAGCGCAGCGCCCCCAGCCCGGCCATGGCCACGGTAGCGCCCACGCCAATACACAACGTCCGCCGCGTCAACGGATTTCCACCAGCCATGCTCATCCTCCTCTCTCGGACTTATCAACAGGAATGGGAGCGACCGATCAACCAGCCGCTCCCGTTCCAAGCGCTTCTAGGAAAGCGCGCTCGTCTCCACCCAGATGGCGGGACGCACGCCCACGTTGCCGCCGAGCGTGCTCTTAAGCTCGGAGCCGTGGTCGTCGAAGCCGTCGTGCAGCTCGCCGGCCATGCGGTAGCCGTCGCCGTGCACATAGCCGTCGTCGGTCACCGCCGAGGCGTAGCCGGCATAGTAGCCGTTGGAACGCAGCCACCAGGCCGCCGCGCCGTCGGGCTGCTCGTCGTTGCTCGCCACGCCCACATACACGCCCTGTCTCACGGCGTAGTCGGTAGGATGGGCCACACGAGCAGCGTTGTTGGCGAAGTACTGCTTCGCCTCGGCCAGGCTCAGCAGAAAGACCTGATCAGTCGTCTCCTCGGCCGCATGCACCGACGGGTCAGCCGCCGTGGCCGCCGTGTGGGACACGTTGTTCTTCGCATCGGTCAGCGTCGTGGCGGCAATGGCACCCTGCTCATCGGCGCTGAAGGCGGCCTTCAAGAACTCGCCGTTCAGCCACGTGCGGATCGAGCTCGTCGCCCACTCAATGTCCTTCTGGGGGCGTGGCGACTGCACCGACCACTGGTACGGCTCGGCCGTGTTGTCGTAGGGCACGGCATCCAGCACCGACTCGCTGATGAGCAGCGTCTTGCCGTTCTCCTCGGCAAGCGCAAGCCACGTGATGTCCTGACCCTGGTAGCTGCCGAAAGTGACCGTATCGAAGCTCTGCTCGTCAGCGGTGTTGGCACCGGTATAGGCCAGTTGGGTGTTGTCGCCCTTGGAAGGGTCGCTCACCGGCGCGCTTTCCGTAGCGCACCCGGCGAGGCCAAGTGCGAGCGCTCCGGCGGCAAGCGCCAGGCCAGCCCGCTTGTATATTCCTCGCATGAGAACCTCCTTGTCTCATTTCTCGAAGGGCGGGGAGGCGCACGCGCACGCGGCCTCCCCGAAGCCCGCTAGTACAGCATGAACAGGGTCTCGCCCATGGTGTACATCATGATGCGCAGAGCCACGGCGCACACCAGGCCGGCGATGGCAACCACGGCGCCCCATACCTTCCACGCTCCCTGCTTCTTGCCCAAAAGCGCGCCGACGAGGGCGACCACCAGGGCGATGACCGCCACCACGAGGGCTGCCAGCGAGTCGCCCGTGAACAGCGACACATTGGCCGGGTTGGCCATAGCCACGTTCGGGTGCGTCGGATCGAAGTAGTACTGGAAGGACTGGAAGGTGGCGCTCGAGGCCTCCATGGCGAACATGTAGGCCGCCGAGAGCACGGCATTCACAGCCGCGCCGATGACCGTAAGAAGGCCGATGCCCTCGATCTCGACGCCCTTCACGGCACCGATGAAGGCCACGGTGGCCGGGCCCATGACGCAGGCCGCGCCCAGAAGCGACAGCAGCTGCAGCACCGTGTCCCAGGCGGGCAGCGACGGCATCATGTAGCTGTGGCCCATGGCCACGATGAGCACGAGCACCACCACGATGCCCACCACGGCCAGCCACTGGGGCACCGTGTCATCCTCGGAGCGGCGCAGCATCAGGAAGAACAGCACCATGACCACCGCCAGAAGCACAATGGCGATGAGCTCCTGGGTAATGCCCGAGGTGATGTGCCCGAACCCGTTGAACAGGTTGAACGGATGGGTCAGGTGGAACACGACGGCGATGCCGCCCACCACGAGCACCACGGCCGAGCAGATGAGCGCCGGCAGCTGCACCGCGCCGCCGCGCTTCTGCAGCGCGAGGATGCACTGGGTGCCGAAGATGCCCGCGGCCCAGGCCAGAAAGCTCGTGAAGATGACGAGCGGGATTTGAATTTCCATGGGCTACTCGACCCCCTGCCGCTTGATGTTGCGCATGATGTAGAACATGCTCGGTCCGTTGCCCACATCGGTGAGCTTGTACACCTGATCCTCGGTGAAGTCGTTCACGAAGTCGCCCAACCGCTCGCCGCGCGGGCCCTCGAAGGACTCGATACCCTGCTCGGCATCGCCGTACCAGCGGGCCATGCCGCAGCACTGGCTCACGCACTGGGGCAGCTCGCCCTGAGCCGTGCGCTGCTGGCACAGCGTGCACTTCTCCACGACGCCCTCCTCCTCGTTGAGGTAGCGCACGCCGTAGGGGCAGCTCATGACGCAGAACTGGCAGCCGATGCACTTCGACTTGTCAATCTGAATGGTGCCGTCGGGCAGCTTGTGCGACGCCTCGGTGGGACACACCGACACGCACTGGGGGTTCTCGCAGTGCTGGCACTGCACGTTCAAAAAGTAGGTTTCGACATCCGGGTACTGGCCGGAACCGCCCTCCTTGGGGGTGGGGCCCACGCGCAGGGTCTTGTTCCAGAAGTTGCCGATGGGCACACCGTTGACCACTTTGCAGGACACGCTGCAAGCGAGGCATCCCACGCACCGGTCGAGGTCGGTGCAAATAGCAAGCTGTGTCATTTCTCCCACTCCTTTCTCTTACGCGTCGAACTTGTCGGGGTGAATGCCCTCGGCGCCGATGGCCCACAGCTTCAGGCGCGGATC
This sequence comes from Adlercreutzia rubneri, assembly GCF_009755265.1. NCBI lineage: Bacteria > Bacillati > Actinomycetota > Coriobacteriia > Eggerthellales > Eggerthellaceae > Adlercreutzia > Adlercreutzia rubneri. The sequence goes on from NZ_WPOO01000011.1 coordinate 76,332, forward strand.
GGACGAGTCGTGGATGATCTCGGTGCCGTCGTTGCCGCAGGGGATGGGGTTGCCGAAGGGGCTGTTCTCGGGCGTGGCCTTGTACACCTTCACCGGATAGCCGCGTACCGTGGACGAGCCGTTGTACTTGTCCTGGGCCGTGCGGTCGGTGATGCAGTTGATGCAGGACAGCTTGAAGCCCTTGTCGGCCTGGGCCAGCTCCGGGTACCACCACTGGTGCTCGCAGTTGATAGTGCCGGGCGCGATGCCGTAGTAGAGGTCCACGGTCTGGCGCACCTTGCCCCAGGGGCTCTCGATCCAGGCCCAATCGCCCTGCTCCAGGCCGAGCTCGGCGGCTGTCTCCGGGTTGATCTCCATGCGGGGAACCGGCCACAGCTCGCGACACCACGGCAGCTGGCGATGCTCGCTGTGGAAGTACACGGGGATGCGGCGGCCGGTGATGCAGAGGATCGGGTACTCCTCGTAGGTTTCCGCGTCGCGCACCCGGGAGTGGATGCCCTCCACGTAGTAGGGCAGAGCCTCGGTGTGGAAGCCCGGCGTCACCTCGGGGCCGTCGGAGCCCTCGGGGAAGTGGGACTCGATGGTGGTGGCCCACAGCTCGTGCTTCATGGTCGGCGTGGGGAAGCCGGGAATGTTGATGTTCAGCTTCGTCGGCTGCTGATGCGGCGCCTTGCGGTAGGCCTGGCCGATCTCGTAGCGGCGGTAGGAGCCCCAGTCGTCCGGGAACACTTCCTTCATGTTCCAGGTGCCGTGCTCCTGGTAGGCGGCCACGAAGTCGTCCCAGGAGTCATAGGGAGCGCAGCCGCCGCCGTGCTCGGCATCGAGGGCGAGGCTCCTGCCAGCTACAACAGCCTGAACGATACGAACTACCTGGAGCAATTGGTGGAAGGCGATGCCGACATCTTGCTGGCCTATGCCGAACTGGACAAGCTCGATAATTTGGGACTTGCCTACATTCCGCTCATTCGTTCGCCCTTCGTTGCCATGGTCTCTATGGACAGCCCCCTGGCCTCTATGAAGTCGGTGACCATGGACGATCTGCGCAGCTACCGCTTCGTGAAATTCGCCGACGGCTATTCCTTGTCGGGCTGGACCAACATCGAACGCGTCTGCCAAGAGCACGGCTACACGCCCCGCACCCGGGCGGTACTCGGGCGCACCTACATGAACTACTGCGCTATTCCGCTGGGTGTGGAAGACGTCATGATCCTGCAGGCATCCATGCCCCAGCTGCGCTACCTGTCGGACTTCTCCCGCGTGACGGTGCTTCCCGTGACCGACGACGATGCGGCCTTCCGGCTGTACGCCATCTACAAGAAGGACAACTACGAACGCGTGCGGCCGGCCCTGGACGCCTACACCCGCGCCCGCAAGATCATCCTCAACCACGGCAAATCCGGCACCCTGGTCGACAGCGAGTAGCCGCGCACAAAGGGAAGCTGCGCTCAGTGGCCAAATTCCGAATGCCAGCTGCAAGTTCGAAGAGCTTGAAGCGACGTTTTGGTCAATTATCGGTCGTTAGCTGCAAACCGAAAAGGCGGCTTGCTTTGTACCAATATTCGTCGACGCACTGACCTGGGAATATTTTCCGAGCAGCCAGCCTGATTTCGTCGCTATAGCCTCCATGGTCAAAAACAGGTACCTAGCTGCCAGCTGGCAGCTACTTTTTGGCCATTTGGCGCCCCGCGGGAACAGCAAACACAAAAAGGGGCGGCCCGAAGGTCGCCCCAATAGAAAACTCCCGAGTTCGTCCAAGGAAGTCAGTGATGCTTCGCAAGGACAGGCGAAACCAATTTACTCCTCGCCGTCTTCCATGGCCTGGTTGGAAGCCGCCTCGTCCTCGGCGCTGGTGAAGCCGAAGCCGAGGGAGCCCAAGCCGCCCATGTTGCCGAGCAGCGCGTCAAGCTCCTCCAGGTTGCGCTGGTAGGAGCGCGGAGGCAGGGCCTCGCCGAGCATCTCCTCGCCGTCGGTGTTGAACGTCGGGGGCTCGTCGCCGCCGATGAGGATGGTGTCGTCAGGCGAGAACACCATGTCCAAGAGCTGGCTCGTGTCGTCGGAGGAAGCCGCCAGGTCGTCCTCGATGACGTGCATGAGGTCGCGGGCCGCCAAGCCCTCCTTCAGCTCCTCGATGGCCTTCACGCCGATGCCCTCGATGCGCAGCAGATCCTCCTCGGTATGACCCAGCAGGTCGGCCACGGTCTCGATGCCCGCCTCGGAGAACTTGTTCGCCCAGCGCTGGGACACGCCCAGATCGTCGTAGATGTACAGGCGCGCGTCCTCGTCGGACAGGTTGTGGCCGCGGTGCCCCGAAAGAGCGCTGTAGTAGCCACCGAACGAGCCCGAGGAGTTGAAGTAGCCGTCGCTGTCGAGCGACCAATCCTGAGGCTGGGGCAGCAGATCCTCGATCTCGCGCAGCGCATCCGGCGCGAAGTCGGGCAGCGCGTCCCCGGTGACCTTCTCCACCGGACGGCCCTTGTAGGTGAGACCCACATCGCGGTAGCGACGCAGACCCGTGCCGGCGGGAATGGGCTTGCCGATGATGACGTTCTCCTTCAGGCTGGCCAAGTGATCGGTCTTGCCCTCGATGGCGGCGTCGGTGAGCACCTTGGTGGTCTCCTGGAACGACGCGGCGGACAGCCACGAATCCGTTGCCAGCGACGCCTTGGTGATGCCGAGCAGCAGCGGCTGGCCCACCGGCGGCTCCTTGCCCTCGGCGATCAGCTCGTTGGCCACCTTCTCGAACTCGAAGCGGTTCACCTGACGGCCCGGCAGGAAGTCGGAGTCGCCGGCATCGAGCACGGCCACCTTGCGCAGCATCTGGCGCGCGATGACCTCGATGTGCTTGTCGTTGATATCCACGCCCTGGGACACGTACACGTCCTGAACCTGGCCCACGATGTAGCGCAGCGTCGTGTTCGGGTCGGTAAGGCGCAGAAGATCGTGGGGGTTCACGGAACCCTTGGTCAGCTGCTGGCCCACGCGCACCTCGCACCCGTCAAACACGCCCGGCAGAAGCTGGGCACGGGCGCTCACCACGTACTCGCGGTAGTTGCCCTCCTGGTCGTGGATGGTGATGGTCTTCGACATCTTGTCGCCGGTGACCTGCATGGTGCCGGAGATTTCCGCGAGCACTGCCTGGCCCTTGGGCTTGCGGGCCTCGAACAGCTCCTGAACACGAGGCAGACCGTGGGTGATGTCCTCGCCGGCAACGCCGCCGGTGTGGAACGTACGCATCGTCAGCTGGGTGCCGGGCTCGCCGATGGACTGGGCGGCGATGATGCCCACCGCCGTGCCGATGTTCACCGGACGGGCCGTGGCCAGATCCCACCCGTAGCACTTCTGGCAGACGCCGTGCTCGGCATGGCAGGTCATGATCGTACGGATCGTGACCTCCTCGATGCCGGCGGCATCAAGCTCGCGCAGCTGAGCCATGGAGTGCAAGTAGGTACCGGCCTCGGCGAGGATCTCGCCGGTCTCGGGCGCCACCACATCTTCCAGGAGGCAGCGGCCGATGAGGTTCTCGTCCACCTCGTTCTTCTCGTTGCGCACACGGTAGGGCACGCCCTCGGTGGTGCCGCAGTCGATCTCGCGGATGATGACGTCCTGGGCCACGTCCACAAGACGACGGGTCAGGTAACCCGAGTCGGCGGTACGAAGCGCCGTGTCGGCCAGGCCCTTGCGGGCGCCATGGGTGGAAATGAAGTATTCCAGAACGGACAGACCCTCGCGGAAGTTCGCCTTAATCGGACGGTCGATGATCTCGCCCTTCGGGTCGGACATAAGGCCGCGCATACCGGCGAGCTGGCGAATCTGTTTGATGTTGCCTCGAGCGCCGGAGAAGGCCATCATGTAGATGGGGTTGAACTTGTCGAAGTTCTCCGCCATGGCCTCGCCGACCTCCTCGTTGGCATCGTTCCAGATGTCGACGACCTGCTTGTGGCGCTCCTCGTTGGACATGAGGCCCATCTCGTAGTCCTCGTCGATGGCGGCGACGCGCTCATCGGCCTGGGCGAGAATGGCCGGCTTGGAGGGCGGGATGGTGGCGTCGTACACCGACACGGTAACACCGGCGCGGGTGGCGTAGTGGAAACCGGCGTCCTTCAGACCGTCGAGAATCGGCGGCACCTCGGACAGATCGTAGGTGTTGGTGACGTCCTCGACCAGGCGGCTGATCTCCTTCTTGTTCATCTCATAGTTCAGGAAGGGATAGTCCGGCGGCAGCACATCGTTGAAGATGATGCGGCCGACGCTCGTCTCGATGCGCTCGCCCTCCTTGTGGTCCTCGAACACGCCGAAGGCGGTGGCCACCTTCGTGTTGTAGGGCAGACGCACCTGGATCTTGGCCTGCAGGTCCAGATCGGCGCGGGCGTCGTAGGCGTTCAGGGCGTCATCGAAATCGATGAACATGCGACCCTCGCCGGGGAAGCCGTCGCGCATGGCCGTCAGGTAGTACAGGCCGATGATCATGTCCTGGGTCGGCACGGTCAGCGGATGGCCGTGGGCCGGGGACTTGATGTTGTTAGAGGACAGCATCAGCACGCGGGCCTCGGCCTGAGCCTCGGCGCCCAGCGGCACGTGCACAGCCATCTGGTCGCCGTCGAAGTCGGCGTTGAAGGCGGTGCAGACGAGCGGATGCAGCTTGATGGCCTTGCCCTCGACGAGCACCGGCTCGAAGGCCTGGATGCCCAGACGGTGCAGGGTTGGTGCGCGGTTCAGCAGCACCGGATGGTCGACGATGACCTCTTCCAGCACGTCCCACACGTAGCTGGCACCGCGATCGACGGCACGCTTGGCGGCCTTGATGTTGGCGGCATACTCAAGCTCGACCAGGCGCTTCATGACGAAGGGCTTGAACAGCTCCAGCGCCATCTGCTGAGGCAGACCGCACTGGTGCAGCTTCAGCGACGGGCCGACGACGATAACGGAACGGCCGGAGTAGTCGACGCGCTTGCCGAGCAGGTTCTGGCGGAAGCGGCCCTGCTTGCCCTTGAGCATATCGGAGATGGACTTCAGCGGACGGTTGCCGGGGCCGGTCACGGGGCGACCGCGACGGCCGTTGTCGAACAGCGAGTCCACGGCCTCCTGCAGCATGCGCTTCTCGTTGTTGATGATGATCTCGGGAGCACCGAGGTCGAGCAGGCGCTTCAGGCGGTTGTTGCGGTTGATGACGCGGCGGTACAGATCGTTCAGATCCGACGTGGCGAAGCGGCCGCCGTCGAGCTGCACCATGGGGCGCAGATCGGGCGGAATGACCGGGATGACGTCCAGGATCATGTCGGAAGGCTTGTTGTCCGACTTGAGGAACGCATCCACCACCTTCAGGCGCTTCACGGCCTTGGCGCGCTTCTGGCCCTTGCCCGTGGCGATGACCTCGCGCAGCTCTTCAGAGGTCGCCTCCAGATCCATGGCGTCCAGAAGGTCGCGCACCGACTCGGCGCCCATGCCGCCGGTGAAGTAGTCGCGGTAGTTCGCGCGCATCTCGCGGTAGAGGGCCTCGTCGCCGATGAGCTGCTTCGGCTCGATCTTCAGGAAGGCGTCGAACGCGTCCTGGCGCAGGGCCTTGCGCTCGTTGAACTCCTCGTAGATGTCGGCGATCTCCTCTTCCACCTCTTCGGGGGTGAGGCGCTCGTCGTCATCGAGATCGTCGACGAAGTCGTCCTCCTCCGGCACGTAGTCGGTGGACAGCTTGCGGGTGGCCTCGATAAGGCGGTCGCGCTCGGCGTCCAGCTCTTCCATATCGGCGGCAAGCTCGTCGCGCAAGTCGTCGATGTCCTCCTCGCGGGCCTCTTTATCCACCGAGGTGATGATGGAGCTGGCGAAGTACAGAACCTTCTCAAGCTCCTTCGGCGGAATGTCCAGAAGGTAGCCCAGACGCGACGGGGAGCCCTTGAAGTACCAGATGTGGCTCACGGGCGCGGCCAGCTCGATGTGGCCCATGCGCTCGCGGCGCACCTTGGAGCGGGTGACCTCCACGCCGCAGCGCTCGCAGACGATACCCTTGAAGCGAACGCGCTTGTACTTGCCGCAGGCGCACTCCCAGTCCTTGGTGGGACCGAAGATCTTCTCGCAGTACAGGCCGTCCTTCTCAGGCTTCAAGGTACGGTAGTTGATGGTCTCGGGCTTCTTTACCTCGCCGCGGGACCAGCTGCGCACGTCCTCGGCGGAAGCGAGCGAAATGCGCAGGGCGTCGAAGTTGTTGACGTCGAATTCCGTCATGGGGTTAGGCCTCCTCTCCGCCACCGATGAGGTCGGTGTTCAGGTCGGACTCAAGACCGCTCATCAGGTCGCCCAGCTCGGCAGCCAGGGCATCGATGGCGTTGGCCTCTTCGTCTTCGGTCTTCTTGGCATCAGCGACAAGTGCGGCGTAAAGCGCCTGGTCAGCACTGTAGTCCTCGATCTCGTCCTCGCTGATGGGTTGCATATCGTGGCCCTCGAGCTCGACGTTCAAGCACAGGGACTTCATTTCCTTCACGAGCACCTTGAAGGACTCGGGCACCTCCGGCGCCGGGATGTTCTCGCCCTTCACGATGGCCTCGTAGCTCTTCACGCGGCCCGACGTGTCGTCGGACTTCACCGTGAGGATCTCCTGCAGCACGTTGGAGGCGCCGTAGGCGTACAGCGCCCACACCTCCATCTCGCCGAAACGCTGGCCGCCGAACTGGGCCTTGCCGCCCAGCGGCTGCTGGGTGATGAGGCTGTAGGGGCCGGTCGAGCGAGCGTGAATCTTGTCGTCCACCATGTGGCCGAGCTTCAGGATGTAGGTCTGGCCGACGGTGATGGGCTCGCGGAACTTCTCGCCGGTGCGGCCGTCGTACAGCCACGTCTTGCCGGTGCGCGTCAGCTGGGGCACCAGCTCGTCGCGGGCCATGTCGCCGTACTTCGCGTGGTTCATGTTGATGAGGTTGCGGTTGGCCTTCTCGATGGCGTCCGAGATCTCTTCCTCGGTGGCGCCGTCGAACACGGGCGTGGCCACGTACATCGGGCCCTCCACGACTTCGTCGGTCTCCTCGGCGTCCGACCAGCCCCACTTGGCGGCCCAGCCGAGGTGGTTCTCGAGCAGCTGGCCGACGTTCATACGGGACGGAACGCCCAGGGGGTTCAGGATGACGTCGATCGGGGTGCCGTCGGCGAGGTAGGGCATGTCCTCCACCGGCAGCACGCGGGAGATAACGCCCTTGTTGCCGTGACGGCCGGACAGCTTGTCGCCCTGCTGCACCTTGCGCTTCTGAGCGACGTAGATGCGCACGAGCTCGTTCACGCCGGGGGCCAGATCATCGCCGGCCTCGCGGGAGGAGCGGTAGATGCCGATGACGCGGCCGCCGGAGCCGTGGGGCACCTTCAGCGACGTATCGCGCACCTCGCGGGCCTTCTCGCCGAAGATGGCGCGAAGCAAGCGCTCCTCGGCGGTGAGCTCGGTCTCGCCCTTCGGGGTGACCTTGCCCACCAGCACGTCTCCCGGGAACACCTCGGCGCCCACGCGGATGATGCCGTCGGCGTCCAGGTCGGAAATCATGTCCTCGGAGATGTTGGGGATCTCGCGGGTGATCTCCTCGGGGCCCAGCTTCGTGTCGCGGGCATCCACCTCGTACTCGGAGATGTGGATGGAGGTCAGCAGGTCCTCGGCCACGACGCGCTCGGACACGATGATAGCGTCCTCGTAGTTGTAGCCTTCCCACGGCATGTAGGCGATCATAAGGTTCTGGCCGAGCGCCAGCTCGCCGCCATCGCAGGACGGGCCGTCGGCCAGCACGTCGCCGGCCTGCACCTCGTCGCCCTTGCGGACGATGGGACGGTGGTTGATACAACCGGACTGGTTGGAGCGCTGGAACTTCGGAATGAGGTACTCGTCGTACTCGCCGTCGTCGTTCAGGATGATGATGGTCTGGCCGTCCACATAATCGACCACGCCGGGGCGCTGGGCCACGAGGATCTCGCCGGAGTCCACCGCGATGCGGTGCTCGATGCCGGTACCCACGAGCGGGGCGCTCGGACGCAGCAGCGGCACAGCCTGGCGCTGCATGTTCGAGCCCATGAGGGCGCGGTTGGCGTCGTCGTGCTCGAGGAACGGAATGAGCGAGGTAGCCACGGAGGTCATCTGGCGCGGCGACACGTCCATGTAGTTGACCATCTCCGGCGGCACGTCCATGGCCTCGCCGAACACGCCGTTGGTGTCGGTGGTACGGGCGAGCACGCGGGCGGACTTGTGGAAGACGCCGTCCTCGTCGGTGTAGCCGAACTCGCGGGTTTCCAGATCGAACAAGTCGTTGGCCTGGGCGATGGTGAAGTTCTCTTCCTCATCGGCGGTCAGGTAGTCGATCTCGTCGGTCACCTTGCCGTCGATCACGCGGCGGTAGGGCGTCTCGATGAAGCCGTAGGGATTGATGCGGCCATAGGTGGCCAGAGAGCCGATAAGGCCGATGTTCGGGCCTTCAGGCGTCTCGATGGGGCACATGCGGCCGTAGTGGGAGGTGTGGACGTCGCGCACCTCGAAGCCGGCGCGCTCGCGGGACAGACCGCCCGGGCCCAGAGCCGACAGACGGCGCTTGTGCGTAATGCCGGCGGCGGGGTTGGACTGATCCATGAACTGCGAGAGCTGGGAGCTTCCGAAGAACTCCTTGATGGCGGCCACGATGGGGCGGATGTTCACGAGCGACTGCGGCGTGATCTCGTCGGGCTCCTGCATGGACATGCGCTCGCGCACCACGCGCTCCATACGCGACAGGCCGATGCGGAACTGGTTCTGGATCAGCTCGCCCACGCTGCGGATGCGGCGGTTGCCGAAGTGGTCGATGTCGTCGGTGACGAAGCCCTCGTCGCCGTTGTGCAGACCGATGATGTAGCGCATCGTGCGGATGATGTCCTCATTGGTCAGCGTGGAGGAGTCGTTCTCCTCGGGGGTGAAGCCGAGCTTCTTGTCCATCTTGTAGCGACCGACCTTGGCCAGGTCATAGCGCTGCGGATTGAAGAACAGGCCGTCGAGCAGCGTGCGGGCGGAATCGATCGTCGGCGGCTCGCCGGGACGGAAGCGCTTGTACAGCTCGATGAGCGACTCTTCCTTGGTGGTGGCGGGGTCGCGGTCGAGCGTGCGCAGCACCATCTCGGAGGAGCCCAAAAGCTCGATGATCTCCTCGCGGGTCTCGGCCAGGCCGAGGGCGCGCACGAGCAGGGTGGCCGGCTGCTTGCGCTTGCGGTCGATGCGCACGGAGAGCAGGTCGCGCTTGTCGGTTTCGAACTCGAGCCACGCACCGCGGGAAGGGATGACCTTCGCGTTGTAGATGGTCTTGTCGGAGGTCTTGTCGCGCTCAGAGGCGAAGTACACGCCCGGGGAGCGCACGAGCTGGGAGACGACCACGCGCTCGGTGCCGTTGATGATGAAGGTGCCGCGCGGCGTCATGAGCGGGAAGTCGCCCATGAACACCTCCTGCTCCTTGATCTCGCCGGTCTCACGGTTGATGAAGCGGATCTCCACAAAGAGCGGCGCCTGGTAGGTGACGTCCTTCTCCTTGCATTCGTCCACCGTGTACTTGGGCTCGCCGAACTCGTGCTTACCGAATTCGACGCACATGTCGCCGGTGTTGTTCTCAATCGGGCACACATCGGCGAACGCCTGGGCCAAGCCCTCGTTCTTGAACCAGTCGAAGCTTTCCGTCTGGATAGCGATCAGGTTCGGGACGTCCATGACGTCGGGAATCTTCGCGAAGCTTCGGCGATCCCTGTAAAGGCTGGTGGGAGCGGATTTCTTATCCATTGCCACGAGGCTGTTCCTCCTTCACGTCCATCGCAAATCTGCAAAAAAGTTGCAATTCGCTAAAATACTACGGCGTGAAGCCCGAGTCAAGAAAAATTTTTACGAGCCATGGAAATTTTCTGGAAAATAGGGCTCGGAGCTGGGCGTTGTTGCGTTCCGTCCTCCGTAGGGGGCGACCTTGGTCGCCCCTCCTCAGGTGAGGGCGCCGCGCTTGAGGAGGGCAGACCAAGGTCTGCCCCTACGGATTGGAGCGCCACGCTCTCGCGCAACGAAAAGGGCGGACCGAAGTCCGCCCTTGTGGGATGGGGCAGAGCGTTTTCGCTCCGTCCCATTCTGCTATGAGAATGCCGTTAGTTTCCGGCGGCGCGGGCGGCCTCGTAGGCTTCCACGAGCTTCTTCGTCACGTCGGCCGGCGCCTGCTCGTAGCCTTCCAAGGTGAGCGTGTAGGAGCCGGAGCCGCGGGTCATGGAGCGCAGATCCTTGGTGTAGTTGATGACCTCGGCATAGGGCGCGCGCATCTTGATGACGGTCTCGCCGGCCGCGAAGCCCGCGTCGGTGCCCACAATGCGGCCGCGGCGCGTGGAGATGTCGCCCATGATGGTGCCGGCGTACTCCTCGCCCACGGTCACTTCCATAGTGGCCCAGGGCTCCAAGATGATGGGGCCGGCGTTCTCGCAGCAGGCGCGGAAGCCGATGCGCGCCGCGGTCTTGAAGGCCATCTCGTTGGAGTCGACGGAATGATACGAGCCGTCGAACACCGTGCACTTGATGTCCACCATGGGGTACCCCGCGAGGAAGCCCTCTTCCATGGCCTCGCGCACGCCCTTATCCACCGCCGGGATGAGGCCGTTGGGAATGGCGCCGCCCTTGATCTCGTCCACGAACTCGTAGCCCTCGCCGGGGATGGGGGCCAACCTCAGCCAGCAGTCGCCGAACTGGCCGGCGCCGCCGGTCTGCTTCTTGTGACGGCCCTGGGCCTCGGCCTGCTTGGTAATGGTCTCGCGGTAGGGGATGCGCACGGGCACGAGCTTCGCCTCCACGCCGGACTGCTCCTTCAAGCGCCCGATCAGCATGTCTACCTGGGTCTCGCCCATGGCGTGGATGATGGTCTGATGCGTGTCCTCGTCGCGCGTGATGCGGATAGTGGGGTCAGCCTCGGCGGCGCGGGCTAGGAAGGTGCCGAGCTTGTCCTCCTCCTTCTTCGACACAGCCTCGATGGCCACGGGGTACAAGGGCTCGGGCAACGGCAAAGGCTCGATGGCGATGGTGCCCTCGCAGGAGAGCGTGTCGCCCGCACGCACGTCGGAAAGCTTCGGCACCACGACGATGTCGCCGGCCTTGGCGCTCTTCACGTCGACGGCCTCTTTGCCCATCATGACCTGGATCTTGCCGAGGCGCTCCTTCTTGCCGGTGCGCCCGCAGACGAGCTCCAGCCCCGGCTCCAGGTAGCCGGAGATGACCTTCAGGAAGGTGAGGCGTCCGACGAACGGGTCAGACACCGTCTTGAAGGCGAAGGCGCAGGGGGGCTTCGTCTCGTCGATGCGCACCGTCACGTCGTCGGCCATGCGGAAGCGACCGTGGCTCTTCGGGTGCGGGAAATAGGTGCAGATGTCCTCCATGAGGCCCTGAACGCCTTGCATAATAATGGTGGATCCCACGAACACCGGAATGATGAGCTCCTGAGCGATGGCTTTGTCCAGCAGCCCCTCCAGCTCCTCTTGGGTGAGCTGCTCCTCGCCCTCGAGGTACTTCATCATAAGCTCGTCGTCGGCCTCGGCCACCAGATCGCACAGCTTGTCGCGGGCGTTGCGCGCCTCCTCCTGGTACTTCGCCGGCAGGGTTTCCACCGCTTCCACGCGCTCGCCGCCGTCCTCGAAATAGCGGGCCTCCATGCGGATGATGTCGATGACACCCTGGAAGTCCTCGGCCTGGCCGATGGGGATGGTCACCGCGCCGAGGCGACCGCCGAAGCGGGCGTGCAGCAACGCCATGGCGGCGTCGAAGTTGGCGTTCTCGCGATCGATGTGGTTGATGTACACCGCGCGCGACAGGCGCATGTCCTCCGCCTCGCGCCACAGCTTCGTCGTCATAACCTGGGGGCCGTCGACGGCGTCCACCACGAACAGGGCCATTTCGGCCGCCTGCATGGTGGCCAGCGTATCACCGATGAAGTCGGGATGGCCGGAGGTGTCCAGCACGTTGATCTTGTAGTCCTTGTAGGGGATGGGGGCAATGGAGGTGGAGATGGTGAACTTGCGCTTGATCTCCTCGGGGTCGTAATCGAGGTACGACTTGCCGTCGTGGGTCGTGCCCATGCGCGGCGTCTTGCCGGAGACGAAGAGCATGGCCTCGGCCAGCGAGGTCTTGCCGGCGCCATCCTGTCCTACAAGGACGATGTTTCTGACGTGTTCGGGAGCCGGAGCTGCCATGAGCGACCACCTGCCTTCCTGATAGAGGGCGCCCGCACCCCTTGCGCGGGTCTAACCCGGGCGCGCCGCCCATCGGTCGCGCGCCTTCTCGCCAAACGCTACGCTGAATTCCCGTTGCCGCGAACACCCGCTGCCGGGGCCGCGCCAACTGACAGATCCACGACCCGCGAGCTCTTGGCGCATCGCCAGCGAGCGGTCTTTCAGCGCCGACGAACGGCGTCTTTTCCGTGGCATCCATATTAGCAGAGGGCACCGCGTCCGCTGAGTACAGCGAAAAATTCGCGAGACGAAGTTCGTGCGCTTTTTCTCAGGGGGAGCTTCTCAGGGTTTGATCCGCGAGTTGGTCCGCGAATTGGTTTGCAGGTTGATCCGCGAGCTGGCCCGCAAGCTGGACCGCAAGTTGGCCCGCGAGTTGGCCCGTGCACCCCCCAACCGCCCATGCGACGCCACCACGGTTGGCGCGAGGAACCAACCGAGACATTCTCGCGTCATTAATACGGTTCGGAGAGAGTAGCCTGTTCGAACGCGCGCAGGGCGCAGGAGCCACACGCGCCATCCCTCACCGCCGCATGGCTTCATTATCGATTGGAAAGTGACGGTCAATGTCGAAACTAATACTATGGGGCTCGAGTGCCCTCGATTTCTACCAGCACGGCGATTTCACCTCTCTCCTCACTCTGTGGCTTGATATCGCCCACCAGGAGGACATCACCCCCAACGCTGCCGCCGTTCAGTATCTGGAGGATAGGCTCCCCTGGCTGAGCAAGCCTTTTCGCGTCATCGTTCCTTCACGCCAGCAAAAGCGCAATCTCAAAGATGTGCGCTGCCATGTCGCAGAGGCGTCAATTCAGCAAGATCGCTATTTTCGCATTGCGCAAGGACTCTTTGCTCCTTCCCCCGAGGTCGCCTTTCTCCAAAGCAACTGGAGTCACGACCTTGCCGAAGTGATCTTCAAAGGAAGCACCCTTTGCGGCGCCTACGGTCTAACGCCTCCTTTCGACACCGTCTTCAATCGCCCCGTTCTTACTTCATCTGAGCGCATCCAAGAAGCTCTTTTGGCCCACCGGGACATACGAGGCTGCGCCATGACGAGACGCGCCGCTCCTTGGATTCTCGATAACGCCGCCTCGCCGAGAGAGGCAGCCCTCGCTCTTCTCATGACGCTCCCCAACCATCTCGGCGGCTATCACTTCGCCCGACCGAGGCTGAATCATTCCATCGAACTCACCGGTGCCGCTCGCCCGCTTTCGCGAGAAGAGTACTATGTTGCAGATGTTTGCTGGCCCGCGCAAAGACTCATTCTCGAGTACGACAGCGACGAACGCCACCTTACGTCCGAGCAGCTGCAGGAAGACGCTGTTAAACGCATGACGCTGCAAGCCATGAACTACCGGATCATCACCGTGGGACGATTGCAGCTCAACTCAACCAGCGAAACAAGGAAAATCGCGCTCTCTGTTGCCCGCGCACTTGGCAAACCGATCCGATTCCGCATAGGCGACTTCGATGCAAAGCACAAGCATCTGCGAGAGGTCCTGGGACTCCCCTCCTGGCAATAACGCACCCTGACAACCGCAGCCCAAAGATGATTTTTGTCAGGCGTCCTTCCTTGTTCTGACATTTTTGCTGGTCTGGCTGCGGGTTGCCGAGGAAGGATTTGGAGGCACGAAGCTGTGACCTGGTGCTTCTCTTGCTGCGACTTTGTTTTTCATGGTTAACACCGCAGCCCGAGAGCCTAAAATGTCGCACGTTTCAGAACCGAACGACAAAAAGATGCCTCGGGCTGCGGATCGAGGATCAAAATGCCGTTGGCCCCAAACCCAAATGACAAAATGAGGCCCCAAGGTGCGGCCGCGACGCGCGAGGCCACGGCAAGAACCGCGGCCTCGCGAAACTGGGAGCAGCTGGGCTGCTCGACGCATGGGATATGGCTAGAGCTCGCTGATGATGCGGGCGGTGCGGGCGACGCATTCGGCCTTGGCGCGCTCGACGTCGATGGTGGGCCATTCACCGGCGCGGTAGATCACCTCGCCATCGCACATTGTGAGCACCACGTCGGCACCATCGCCGGCATAGACCACGTTGTACACCGGGTCGGGCGCGGGGCACCAGGAGGGGCCCGTGGTATCCAGCACGCACAGGTCGGCACGGGCACCTGCGGCCACAATGCCGCAATCCTCGCGGCCCTGGGAAAGCGCGCCGGTGCGCATCGCCGCCGCCAGCGCCTGCTGGGGCGTGACCGCCGTCGGATCAAGCGTCGCGCCCTTGTAGATAAGCGCCTGCAAGTACATGTCGTGGAACAGGTTGTGGTTGTTGTTCGACGCCATGCCATCGGAGCCCAGGCACACGGGAATGCCGCGGCGCAGCATCTCGGGAATGGGCGCGAAACCGCTGCCAAGCTTCATGTTGGAAGCCGGGTTGTTGGCGACGAACACCCCGTGCTGCTGCAAGATATCCAGGTCGGCGTCATCGACCCATACGCAATGGGCCGCCGTCACCGGCACGTCGAACAACCCGAGGCTTTCGAAATACTGCACCGGCGAGAGGCCGCCGTGGCGCTCGCGGCATTCGCGCACTTCCTTCTCGGTCTCGGACAGGTGGATGTGCAGGCGCAGGTCGGTGCCACGCACGATGTCCAGAATGTCGCGGCAAACCGTCTCGGTGGACAGGTACTCCGAATGGATGTTATAGTCGATGCGAATGCGTCCGTCGCCGGCCCCGTGCCAGTCGCGCACAAGGGCCTCCATCTGGGCGCAGATGGGATATTCCGCATAGGGCTTCTCCTCGAAGGCAACGAGTCCCTCGCACATGTTGGCCTTCATGCCGGCCTCGAGCACCGCACGGGCACGCTCCTCGGTCGCGTAGTACATGTCCGAAAAACTGACCACGCCGAAGCGCGCCATCTCGGCGCAGGCGAGCACCGTGCCCCAATAGCAATCCTCGGCGGTCATTTTGGCCTCGAAGGGGAAGCACTTCTCCTCGAGCCAACGCTGCAGCGGCAAGTTCTCGGCGTAACCGCGCAGAAGCGTCATGGGAGCATGGGCATGGGCGTTGTAGAGCGCGGGCATGAGCAGACGTCCCGTGCCATCGTAGGTCTCGCCGAAGGTGGCAGCCACATCGGGCGCAGGAGGCACCGAGCCGATATAGGCGATTCGGCCGTCGCGCACCCCCACCCATTGGTGGTGCTTGATAGCGAAGTCGGCGTCGAGAAGATTGATATCGGCAAAGAGCATGGAAGGCCTTTCGAAGAGAGCAGAACGGGGTTCTAGGGAAGAAGCATAACGCATTTCGCGGACGGAAACGGTTTTCGCGGCGACCTCTTCCACAAATGGACATGGTACCTTTGGCTACTTCCGAATGCCGCCGGCAGAGAGCGAACCCTTCGTCGGCAAAGCTCGCTGCTGGCTGCGTGGCCGAGAGTGCGTCCTCGGGGGGGATTCCCTCTTGAAGCATCATTCGCTGCCACAAAAAGGACCCGTGCCTGAGCGCGGGTCCTTGGGAAACGCCTGGGTTGTCGAGAGCAGCTTACTGCTGGGTACCCTCGGCGCCCTCGGCGGCCTGATCGGCAGCGGCCTGGTCGGCGGCAGCGTCAGCGCCAGCCTGGTCGGCGGCCGTCTGGTCGGCAGCGGCCTCATCGACTGCCTGGTCGGCAGCGGCAGCGTCGCCGGCCTGATCGTCGGCAGCGGCATCAGCACCAGCCTCGCCGGCAGCGGCCTCGTCGGCGGCCGCATCGGCAGCGGCGGCGTCGGCAGCGGCCTGATCCTCGGCGGACATGGTCTCGTCGGAAGGCTGCTCAGTGCCCTCGGTGGCGGCAGCGTCGCCCTCGGCATTCTGGGCAGCAGCCTCCTCGTAGGGAGCAAGGTCGATGGCGTAGGGCAGGCCCTCGGGCATCGGGTTAACGGTGATCTCGGCGTTGTTGCGATACTCCTCGAACCAGGTGGAGAAGTTCTGGGAGGCGTTGCTCTGCTCCATGTAGGTCAGATACTCCTGGAACTCGGTCGGCAGCTGGTCAACCGACGTGATACCGCCCTCGGGAACCTCGTAGACATCGGTCACCTTGATGATGTGGTAGCCGTACTCGCTCTTGACGGGAGCGGCGACGATCTGATCCTTCTCGAGGCCGGCCAGAGCGTCCTGGTACTCAGTGACGAAGGTGCTCAGCGCGTCCCAGCCCACATCGCCGCCGTTAGCAGCGGAGCCAGTGTCGGTGGAGTACTGGGAAGCGGCATCCTCGAAGGAGATCTCGCCGGCGTTGATCTGATCAAGCAGCTCCTGGGCGCGGGCGGCCAGAGCGGCGTCGTCCTCGCCTTCCTCGGCGGTCAGCAGGATGTGGCTCGAGCGCTTAGCGCCGTTGAACTGCTCGCTCATGGCCTGGGCCTGGGCCAGGGCCGCATCCTCGCCCTCGCCTTCAGTATCCTGGGCGGCCACGGCCTCGGCGAGCTTCGTCTGAAGCAGATTCGGACGAATGACGTCCTCGATGTAGGACTCCTCGGTCATGCTGGACGCCTCGAGAGCCTCCTGGAAGGCCTCATCAGACTCGAACATGGCCTTGGTCTCCTCCATGGCGGAATCGATGTCGGCCTGCTCCACGGTCACGTTGTACTCTTTGGCGGCCTGGTCGTAGAGATCCTGGTTGACGTAGTAGTCGATGACCTCTTCGCGCACGGACTCGGGGGTGTAGCCGTTGGCGACCATCCACTCGCCCCACGCCTCATCGGACTCCAGCGAGCTGGAGGTGCGGAAGTTGGCGATGTAATCGGTGACCGTCTGCTCCATGATGTCCTGGCCGTTGACCGTCGCGGCCACCGCGCCGCCGCCGGCACCGTTGCCGCCGCAGCCCACCAGCCCGGCACCGAGAGCGACGCAGAGCGAAACCGCTCCCACGCTCTTCAGAGCAGAGCTCTTGAACGAGGCAAATTTCATGTGTCCTCAACCTTTCATGACATTGCGTCAGCCCTATTGCCGGCGCAGGCTCATCGAGCGCACTCCCGCTCCCTCCGCGGGACTCCCGCCCTTCCTTCATGAGCGCTAACTGAATGTTGCAACCCTAGCGTAACGTTCTTTACCGTTTCGTAAGGTCAGAGAGCTATTATTTCAATGCGCGCGCACCGTATAAAGCGAATTACTTAGTCCACACACGGTGTCAACAATAATCGCACATACCTGTAAAGTTCCTGAAAGGATTCCTTAAAACCTGAGGTGAAGGGTCATTTTCCAGGTGCCTGTCGAAACCGCAGCATCAATCATGAACCACCCCTCAAAGGGGTGGTTTGCTCTGGGCCTATAAGGCCGAGGGGGGCCGGCAGCGTCTAAAGGCGCTGCCTCTCACTTCGTTCAAGCCGTACCGCCCTTGTCTCTCGCGGGCCG
>NZ_WPOO01000012.1:0-92323 GCF_009755265.1 Adlercreutzia rubneri
TGCCGTCCTGGATCATGTCCACGATGTGCTTGGCGGTGTTCTGCACGAGCTCGAGCTGCTCCTGCGGGGTGTTGCCGAGGGCGTTGCCGCCCAGGGCGATGACAGCGGTCTTGCCGTTGCCCTTTTCGTAAGCCATAGATTTCACCTCAATCTTTCGGTGAACCAGCCAATCTCGCTTCTAGGTTGCATGTAAGAGAGACGAGACTGCGGTTCCAAACGGAACATAACATGCAACGGATGTGATTCTAGGTTTCAGGGCGATGACGACGCCGCGCAGAAGCATTCCGTTGTCAAATCGTAGGGGGTGACTCCGAGAAGGAACCACCCCCGAAAACCCCTCCGTAGGGGCTGACCTTGGTCAGCCCTTCGCTCGCAAGTCAACCTCGCTTGCAGAGGGGCGACCGAGGTCGCCCCCTACGGAATGGATCCTGCCGCAATTAGCCGCAGAGGGTGGCGTACATGACGGCCTTGATGGTGTGCATGCGGTTCTCGGCCTCGTCGAAGACCTTGGAGGCCTTGGACTCGAACACCTCGTCCTCCACTTCCATCTCGGTGACGCCGAAGCGCTCGGCGATGTCAGCACCGATGGTGGTGTTGGTGTCGTGGAAGGCCGGCAGGCAGTGCAGGAAGATGGCGTCGGGGTTGGCCATGGCCATGACTTCCTTGGTCACGCGGAACTTCTCGAGATGCTTGATGCGCTCGGCCCACACCTCGTCGGGCTCGCCCATGGACACCCACACGTCGGTGTAGATGACGTCGGCGCCGGTGCAGGCGTCCTTCACGTCGTCGGTGCACTTCACGGTGCAGCCGTTCTCGGCAGCGATGGCCTCGCAGGTCTTCACGAGCTCGGCGTCGGGCATGTTCTCCTTCGGGCCGCAAGCCACGAAGTTCATGCCGAGCTTGGAGCACACGACCATCAGCGAGCGGGCCACGTTGTTGGCGGCGTCGCCCATGAACACGAGGGTCTTGCCCTTGATGTCGTAGTTGAAGTTCTCCTGCACGGTGAGGATGTCGGCGAGCATCTGGGTGGGATGCCACTCGGTGGTCAGACCGTTCCACACCGGCACGCCGGCGTTCTCGGCCAGATCCTCCACGTCGGTCTGGGCGAAGCCGCGGAACTCGATGCCGTCGTAGAAGCGGCCGAGCACGCGGGCGGTGTCCTCGATGGACTCCTTCTTGCCCATCTGGGAGCTGCCCGGATCAAGGTAGGTCACGCCCATGCCGAGGTCCATGGCGCCGACCTCGAAGGCGCAGCGGGTGCGCGTGGAGGTCTTCTGGAACAGCAGCACGATGTTCTTGCCCTCGAGGTAGCGGTGCGGGGTGCCGGTGCGCTTGAGGTCCTTGAAGTTCTTGGAGAGCTTCAGCAGGTACTCGATCTCCTCGGTGGAGAAGTCGAGCAGGCGGAGGAACGGACGACCGCTGAGATTGATAGGCATGTTCTGTTTCCTTTCCCTTGAAAGAGACATTTGTATCGCGCGGGGCCCCCGAGAACCGGGGAACCCGCGCCTCTTTTACGGCCCAGCGCTGGCTGGCTAGACTGGGCCGGAAAAGACGGACGAAAGAGCGCTCCCTGACGGAGCAGGCGCCTTGCGGCTTACAGAGCCTCGCGCCAGGCCGGCATGGACATGCAGCGCGGGCCGCCACGGCCGCGGGAGAGCTCGGCCGAGGGCATCTCCAGGCAGTTGATGCCCTGCTTGTACAGCACGTCGTTGGTGACGTTGTTGCGCTGGTACACCACCACGGTGCCGGGACGGACGCAGAGCGTGTTGGAGCCATCGTTCCACTGCTCGCGCTCGGCCGCGATGCGGTCGCCGCCGCCGCAGGGGATGAGCTTCACCGGCTGGCCGACGTACTCGGAGAGCACTTTCTCGAGATCCTCGTTGCGCTCGCGGATCTTCGTGCCGCCCTTGCCGTCCGGGGTGATCTCGAACACCGTGAGCGGGCCCATGATGCCGGGATGGATGGTGAACTTGTCGTAGTCGATCTGGGTGAACACCGTGTCCAGGTGCATGAAGGCGCGGGAGGACGGGATGTTGAAGGCCAGAATCGTGTCGATGGTCGAGGTCTCATCGTTGAACACGTTGTGGGCGATGGCGTCGATGGCGTCGGGCTCGGTGCGCTGGGAGATGCCGATGGCCAGCACGTGCTCGTTGATGTTCAGGATGTCGCCGCCCTCGATGTGGAAGGTGTCGTTGCGATCGTAGTAGGTCGGCGTGCCGGCGAAGTCCGGATGGTACTTGAAGATGTAATCGCCGTAGATGGTCTCGCGGTTGCGCGTCACCGAGTACATGCGGTTGATGGACACGCCGTTGCCGATCATCGCGAACGGGTCGCGGGTGAAGTACAGGTTCGGCATCGGGGCGCACACGAGCTTGCAGCGGTCGGACACCATGTCCACCAAAAGGTGGGTGTCCTTCTGGGGCAGCTCCTGCAGGTTGATGCCGGCCATGGTCTTCATGACCATCTCCTTGGTGCCCGCGTAATTGGAGTTGATGTAGTCGGTGATGATGTCGTGGTACATGTCGGTGCGGATGCCGGCCTCGTAGATCCACTGATCGAGGAACTGCTGGCGCAGCTCGGGCTTGGCGTCCAGAACCTCGGCCATGAGGTCCTCCAGGTACACGACCTCGACACCCTCGCCGCGAAGGATGTTCGCGAAGGCGTCGTGCTCCTCCTGGGCCACGGGGAGGAACGGGATGTCGTCGAACAAGAGCTCCTCAAGCGTATTGGGGGTGAGGTTCAGCAGCTCGTCGCCGGGGCGGTGAAGGATGACCTTCTTGAGGTTGCCGATTTCGCTCTTGACGTTTACTCCTTGCATGTGACTCTCCAATCCGGCGGCTTGAAGTCCGC
Organism: Adlercreutzia rubneri; assembly: GCF_009755265.1. Lineage (NCBI taxonomy): Bacteria > Bacillati > Actinomycetota > Coriobacteriia > Eggerthellales > Eggerthellaceae > Adlercreutzia > Adlercreutzia rubneri. The sequence continues at coordinate 2,851 of NZ_WPOO01000012.1, forward strand.
CATCATAGTTGAGAAGCTGCGGGCGAATGCCACCCTCAGCCCATCGCGGTCGGCGCGATGGATGCATCTAATGTCTCAGAATCCGGGCCAGGGGGAAGAGGTAAAGTGGTATTAGATGAGGGTTTAACTTGTCATTACCAACCCTCTGCCAGCCTTACACCCTTAGTAAACGCCCCTTGCTACGTCTCCTTCGCCCCAGGTCAAGCGTGCGACCCGAAGCTTTTGCATCGGATGCCTTCCTTGCGCATCGACGGTGCTTTGCTTTTCGGCCCCCTAACAATTACAGCCGAGGTCGCAATTCGTCGATGAACCTAAAGTATCATCATTTTTGTTCACATGCAATAAAAAAGTTCCAATCGTTTAGGGATTCAATCAAATTTCACGAATGCATAAGATAGCACAGCCTCTACCTTGGTCGCGCTTGAGCCTGGAAGGCGGCTTATCTGAGGTGTTTTACCAGCTAAAAGTCATGTTTTTCTCATTTGACCATGTTTAATGCACTCTTATTGGCTCCATAATCTACTTTGTCAATTAGTAGAGCGTGCATCATTCGGCCTCTTCTTCCCTCATCTTTTTTCAGTTCAAACCCTCATTTTTCGTAGTGCAGATGAACAATTTTACTTCAAGGCGTATACTGCACCTGAGAAACCGAGTCGCCCTTGCGAGTCGCTCGGCCACCCCACACGCTCGCCTTCGGAAGGAGACGCACCATGGCAACTCCCCGCCCCGCTGATCGAATCCTCGTTACCTCTGCCTTGTTTACCGGTGCCGACGACGAGCCTGCGCCCGGAGCCGTGGCCATCGGGGGCGACCGCGTTTTGTGGGCCGGCCCTCTTGAAGTCCTGCCCGAGCATCTGCGCGGCACCGATACCGAAGTCGTCGACTACGGAAACGCTCTCGTGATGCCGGGCTTCCACGACGCCCATCTTCATTACTTCCACTCCGCGCTGTACCTCTCCCCTCTGGCTGAGCGCTTCGTGGGCGAGAACGAGGCCGACGCGGTAGCGCGCCTGGCGCCCTTGGCCGCACGGCGACCGGCCGGCTCGTGGCTGCTCACCCAGGGCTGGCGCGACTACTTGTGGAACCCGGCCGGCATGCCGAGCCGCGCGTCGCTGGATGCTGCCTACCCCGACCGACCCGTGGCCATGTACTCCGGCGACGCCCACACCCTGTGGCTGAACAGCTGCGCGCTGGAACGCTTGGGCATCACGGAGGAAAGCGAGCCGCCCGCAGGCGGGAGCTACGACAAAGACACCGACGGGCACCTTACGGGCATTGTGCGCGAGGCGGCAGCCATGGAGCTCATGCCGCGCATCGTGGCGGAATTCTCGCGCGAGGAGCTGCTGGACGCCTACCGCTCCTTCGAGCGTTATCTGAACGAGCACGGCATCACGGGCGTGTGCGACGTGTCGCTCATGGCGATGCCGGGCCTCGATTTCGTGCGCGACGACCTGTTCGGCGCCTTGGAAGAGGCCGGCGAGCTCACCGTGCGCGTGTCCATGTTCCCCACGCTTTTGGAAGACCGCAGCCGTCTGGCCGCCCTGCAGGCCGCCCACACGGGCCCGCTCCTTTCGGCTCAGGGCTTCAAGCAGTTCTTCGACGGCGTTTCCAGCCAGCACACCGCCTGGGTTCACGACCCCTACACCAACGCTCGCTTCGAGGGCGACTGCGGGCGCCCCACCGTGGCTGCCGAAGTGATGGAGGCGCTGGTGGCCCCGGCGGCGGCCGAGGGCTCGCCCGTGCGCATCCACGCCATCGGCGACGAGGCCATCCACCGCTGCCTCGATATCTTCGAAGCCCACCCGGTGGCCTCCCCCGCCCATCACACCATCGAGCATTTGGAGAACTTCCAGCCCGACGACATCGCGCGCATCGCGCGGGCGGACGTCATCGCCAGCGTGCAGCCACGCCACATCACCCTGGATCCCGGCGGCCCGGAGCGTGATTTGGGACCCGAGCGCGTCCCTTATATGTGGCCTTTCCGCACCCTGCTCGATTCCGGTGCCACGCTGGCCTTCGGCACCGACTCCCCCGTTACCGACATCGACCCCATCGACGCCGTCTACACCGCCGTCACCCGCCGCGACGCCGACACCCACGAGCCGTGCGGGGGCTGGCTACCCGAGGAGCGCATCACCCTGGCCGAGGCCCTGCGCGCCTACACCGCCGGCAGCGCCGCCGCCGCCCAGCGCGCCGACGAGCTGGGGCAGCTAGCCCCGGGCATGTTCGCCGATATCGTCGTGCTGGACCCGAACCCCTTCGAGCTGGCTCCCGACGACCTGCAGCAGGCAAAGGTACAAGCCACCTACGTCGCCGGCAAGAAGGTGTACGAACAATGAGATTGGGCCTCTTTAGGCTAAAATGCGCCGATTCCGTATTTTAGCCTAGGCTAGCATCCTTCCTTCCGCCGGCTGCGCCAACTGAGAAGCGAGCCCGCGCAAGCAGGCTCGCTCCAATTCGATCTATGGAAAGGCGGCGGAACGAGGGGGAGGAAGGAGAACGTCCCGCCGCCAGTTTCCCTTCAGCGATTAGGCGTCGGTGCGGCCGTCCTTCTTCATGACGCCGCCCGCGGCCATGTAGCCGCCCACGAAGGCCAAGCCCAGATCAGCGAACACGCCAGTGAGAGGCTTGCCCGCGGGGTTGCCCTCGCCCGCCGACCCGCCGGCAGTATGCCAGGCGGCGTACAGACCCGGAATGGGCGCGCCCTCGGTGCTGATGACCTGCATGTCAGGGTTCACCTTCAAACCGCACTTCGAGCCGAACACATGGCCACCAACGATGGCTCCATAGTAGGGCGGCTCATCTAAAGCAAGCAGCCACTCCTTCGGATATTTGTAGGTGGCAGCGTAGTCCTCGCCCGCTGCGCAGGCAGCGTTCCATTTCTCCACGTTGTCCACGAGGACGCCCTCGCGCAGGCCAAGCGCCGCCTCAAGCTCCTCAATGGTGTCGCACTTGCGAATGACGCCAGCCTCCACCATGTCGTTGAACCCGGTGTGCCAGTCGCGCAGATACTCCGGCACGCGATCGTAGAAGGGGTCGTCGTCAGCGAGGATCTTGCCCTTGCGGCAAATCACCTGGCCAAAGTAGTTGTCCAGCATGAGCTGCTCGTACTTCGAATCGAAGATGCAGTAGGTCTTGCCGCCGGGCTGGCTCATCTCGATGGCGGCAGTCTCGCAAAGCCCCTCAGAGGAGGGCGACGCATCGTTCACATAGGGATAAACGCGAGCGCTCGTGCCGATATAGGGAACGCGGTTGCCGTCGCGGTTGATGCGCAGCCAGGGCTGGCGCACTACCTGGTTGCCGTCCTTGTTGATGTGGCAGTCCATCTCGGTATCGAACTCGTCATAGTCGCGCCACCACACGCCGCCGTCGAAGGCGCCGGTGGAATCGTATCCGGCCAGATCGGCCCCTACACCCTGGCCCATGCGGATGCACTCGCCAGTGCCGTTGGGCGGCGTGGCGATATTCGCAATACCCTGAAGAGTCGTGGCGGAGTACTTGGCCATCATGGCGCGGTTCACCTCCATACCACCGGCGCACAGGATGACGCAGTTGGTAGCGTGGATGAACTTCTCGCCCTCCTCGTCGGTGACCTTCACGCCCACGACGGCCCCACCGTCGAAGACGAGCGTGTCCACGTTGCTGTTGGCGCGCACCTCGGCCCCGTCTTTCTGCGCCTGCTCGGTCAGCAGCTGCAAGGGGATCAGGTTCACGTTGATGCCGTTGGTGGGCGTGGACATCCCCTCCCATTCCAGCATGCCCGCACCGGCAGGGCTCGGGTTCATAGGCACCCATTTGGCCCCGGCCTTCTCGTTCATCCAGTCGATGCACTTCGGGCCTTCCACCAGCATGGCGCGCACAAGCTCCGGATCACCGGTCTGCTGCTGGCAGCTCATGACGTACTCTAGGATGCGATCCACATCGTAGGGATATTCCGGATAGGCGAACTTGCGCTCTTCAGCGGCCTTGTGGCCGCCCATGTTCGAGAACACCGATGAGTGCTTCGAGTTGCCGTTCAACTCCATGTTGCGCTCTAACACAAGCACCTGGTAACCCGCCTGGCCGAGCCGGATGGCGGCGTTGATGCCCGCGGCGCCGGAGCCGACCACGATGACCTCGGCCTCCTCATCCCAGTTCTCGGGAACACTAGCCGGCTCGATGGGGGCAGCGGCAGCCTCAAAGGTCTCTCGTTCCTTGTCGCGAGCATCGCTGCCGCCAGTATCGGCCATCTCGGCCTTCGGAGCGCAGCCGGCAAGTCCCGCTGCAGCAGCCGTTCCTCCGAGCAGCGCCCCCTTGAAAAACGTTCTGCGATCGATGTTCATAGGTCTCCCCTTTCCTTCAGGTTTCGTCGCTCCTCCATCATAGGGGCGCCCCTGCCGAGAACGAGGGAGGTTAATTGCGAGCGCCGTCGGTTTCCTTTGCATCTCTGTTCAGGTTGGCAACGCACGTGTAAAGTAATCTTTACAGCATGCCGTATGAGTGGGACACTGGACGTCTCGCCGTCATGTTTGGAAGGAACGCGCCGTGAACACACGCTATCTGGAGGAATTCCTCGTCATTGCCGATGAATTGAACTTTTCTGCAGCGGCCAAGCGGCTCTATACCACGCGCCCCACCCTCAGCGAGCACCTGGCGGAGCTGGAGGATGAACTGGGCTGCAAGCTCGTCGAGCGCGGTCGGGGAAAGCCCGCGCTGACGCCGCTTGGGAGGCGGTTCCTCGGCACAGCTTCCGACTTGCTGGGGCAATGGGACGAAGTTGTCGACGAATACCGGGATCTCTCCGACAACCTGCTCACCGTTACCGTGTCGGCCACAAACCTTCCCTGGCTCGAAGCGCCTCTTCTGCGCGCACGGCACCGCATCGCCGAAAAGTGGCCCGAGGGCAAAATCGACATCGTCACCGACAACGGCCCCTTGGCCACCGTAGACGCGCTGGGCGAGCGGAAGAACGACATCGTCGTCGTAGGCTGCAAGAACTTCAGCGAGGCAGGACATCGGCTTCTCACGAAAGAGCATCCAGGATTCGTGCTGAACGCCGAGACCACTCACTTGTTTATGGCCGAGGATAACCCGTTGTTCGGACGCGATACCATTCACGCCACCGACCTCGACGGCGCCGTCCTGCTCCTGCCGCCCGACGTCCACCAGAGCTACGAGCGCGACGGAGTCGCCGACCGCTTTGCCGCGAACGGCGCTCGCGTCACGCTCAAGACGATGCCCTTCCGCGACCATGCCGAGTATTTCGCCCACGATTTCGGGTGCGCCATCGGCGTTGCGCCCGGCACCCTTGTGCCGCGCTTCGGGCTCGACCGGCGCCCCGGGCTGCGCCTGTTCGACCTCGACGATATGGATTTCTCGACGGACTTCATCGCCGTGTTCCGAGACGAATTCGTCGAAAGCCCCCATGGCCGCGTCCTTTTCGACGAGATGAAGGCCGCTGTGGCCCAAGGAGAGCCCGGAGCCTAGTTTAGCTCTCCAGGACCTTCGAAAGCTGCCAGAGTTCTTCCATCTCCTCCATGGAGAGGTCTTCCACGCGGCGGCCACCTCCGGCAGCGGCGCCTTCCATGAAGGCCCAGCGGACGCGGAACTTGCCGCAGGTGGCGCGCAGGGCCTCCTCAGCCTGGACGCCCATCTTGCGGGCTACGTTCACGAGCGAGAACAGCACGTCGCCCATCTCCAGTTCCACCGCCGCGGCAGCCGCGGGATCGGCGGCGGCATCCACTTTGCCGTTCGCGGACTTCGGCGCGGCGGCGTAGGCGGCCTTAAGCTCGGCGACCTCCTCGTCCACCTTGGCCCACACGTCGTCCACCGTTTCCCACTCGAAACCGGCCGAGGCCGCCTTCCGCGAGATCTTCTGCGCCTGTTTCAGCGCCGGGAAGCTCTTCGGCACGCCGTCGAGCAGCCCCTGGGGCGCGTCGGCCGCAGCGTCGGCGGACTCCTTCTCGGCCATCTTTATCTGATCCCATACGTCCAGCACCTCGTTGGCGTCGCCTGCCACCACGTCACCGAACACATGGGGATGCCGGCGCACGATCTTCGCGTTCACGTCGCGGCACACGTCGTCGATGGTGAACTCGCCGGCGTCCGCGGCAATCTGCGACTGCAGCACCACCTGAAGCAGCACGTCGCCGAGCTCTTCGCGCATGTGCGGCACGTCGTCGGCCTCGATGGCATCCACGGCCTCGTAAGCCTCCTCCACCATGTTGCCGGAAATGCTCTTGTGGGTCTGCTCCTTGTCCCAGGGGCACCCGTCCGGCGAGCGCAGCGCCTCGATGGTGGCCACGAACTCGTTGAAGGCGGGGTGCTCGGTCGGCTGCACCTCGGCTACCAGCTTCTCAGTCACAGTATTGCTCCCTTCGATTGCAGGTTTCCGCAGCATTATAGCGCTCCTGCTTTCGCGTGCCCGTCCAACGTCTTCGAGCAGCGCCTTCCCTCCCCTTTTTCGCAGTTTCTCACGAAGCTTGAGCAGCCGCATTCGAGCTATTTCGTCACCAAATCCCCATTTCGGAGCCTTAAAAGCGCACATTTTTCTGCAAAAACGCGACATTAGCGGGAAAAGGGGTGTACAACCTGCGGTTTTCTATTATGATCGTGTAGCTAAAAACGGAGAAACGCTGGTACCGAAGCCTTCTGGTACCAGCGTTCTTCGAGTGAAGGCCCTGTTAGAAGGGCACCGACTAGAGAAAGAGAAGTGATATGCCCGCACCTACCATGACCCCTGAGCAGCGCGCCGCCGCCCTCGAGAAGGCTCGCGTCGTTCGCGCCAAGCGCTCCGAGATCACCAACAAGCTCGCCATGGGTCTCACCACCCCGGCCGAGGTTCTCGATCAGATCGACGACCCGATCATCGGCCGCATGAAGGTCAAGGCTTTCGTGAACGCCCTGCCCGGCTTCGGCAAGGTGAAGACCGAGAAGCTCATGGAGGAGCTGGGCATTCCGGCCGAGCGTCGTCTGCAGGGCCTCGGCTCCAACCAGATGGCCGCTCTGAAGGCCGCCCTTTCCTAAGTCTCAACCGAGGCAATCTTGCAAGCGCCCGCCTATAATAGACGGGCGCTTTTGTTTTGGAAGGAACCGGCATGCCCCTTATCTATGTAGACACATTGGAAGACCCACGGCTCGATGCGTTCGCGCGGCTGACCGAGGCTCAGCTGCGCAGTAAGCTGGAGCCGGAGCGTGCGCTGTTCATCGCCGAGTCGCAGAAGGTGATCGAACGGGCCTTCGAGGGCGGCATGGAACCGATCTCACTGCTCATGGAAGAGAAGTGGCTACCCTCTATGGCTCCGCTCATCGAGCGCATGGAGGCGCGCCGGCAAGCACGGGCACGTGAGCTCGAAACGACGCAAACAGGGGCGCAAGGCGCTGCACCTGCACCGACCGGCGAACCCGAAACGCCCCTCGCGCAGTTGCCCTCCGGCCCCGACAGCCTGCCCGTGTTCGTGGCACCCCACGACGAGCTTGCGCGCCTAACGGGCTTCGAGCTAACGCGCGGCGCCTTGGGTGCTTTCCGCCGCTCCGCCCTGCCCACCGTGGCCGACGTGCTGCGCGACGCGCGTCTGGTGGCCGTCCTCGAAGATATCACGAACCACACCAACGTCGGGGCTATCTTCCGCAGCGCGGCGGCCCTCGGAGTAGATGCCGTGCTCGTAAGTCCCGCCTGTTACGACCCGCTATACCGACGGGCCGTGCGCGTGTCTATGGGTGCCGTCTTCCAGGTGCCTTGGACGCGCATTGGCGATGAGGACGTGCCGAACCGTCCCGGCTGCGGCACCTGGAGCGAGCAGGGCATCGCCGAGCTGCACGAGCACGGCTTCACCTGCGCCGCCATGGCGCTCTCCGACGACTCGGTGACCCCCGACGAGCTGAATGCGCTGCTGGCCGAGCGCGAGGCCGCAACCGGCACTCCGGCGAAGCTGGCGCTGCTGTTCGGCACCGAAGGCGAGGGGCTCTCCCCCGCCACCATCGCTCGCTGCGACTGCACCGTGCGCATCCCCATGGCCCATGGCGTCGATTCCCTGAACGTCGCCGCCTCCAGCGCCGTGGCCTTCTACGCCTTCCGCCGTTTGAGCCAGCTGGGGAGGAGACCGCAGTGAGTTCCTTCGACTTCGGTCTTGCGACCTCCGCCCAGGATGGCACCGGAAAGAAGAACGAGAGCGCCGCTCAGAACGAGGCGGGGCCAAGTAGCCATACGAGCATGACGGGTCCGCGGAAGGCCCCTCGAAGCGTCAAGATCGCGACCTGGGCCGTACGGCTTTGCTTCGCCTTCGTATTCGTCGTGAACGTGCAGTGCGCGTTGGGCTTCGCGTTCGCGCCCGAGGTTTACATGGGCGCTTACGAGCTTTCCGGGGTGCCAGGCCGCGTGGGCATCCAGGGCATCGGCATCGCCTTCCTCATGTGGAACTGCACCTACCCGCTGGTCATTTGGCGCCCAGAACGCCATCGGGCCTTAGCCGGCGTCGTTCTGATCCAGCAGATCGTAGGCCTGGCCGGTGAGTCCGCCATTCGCGCCACCCTGCCCACCGGCCACGACCTCCTCGCCAGCAGCATCGATCTGTTCATCACCTTCGACGCTGTGGGCCTGCTTCTGATGGGCGCCTCGTGGGGCATCCTTCTCCTGCTCGAAAAGCACGCCAGACAATCCGATGGCCAAAATGGAGGCAAAATTTCGAGTTGTTAGGTGTTCCGCGAGGCGCCTTTGCCTATAAGTCCGCAATGTCTGAAGCATATGTATTGCTATTCATTATTTTTTATCATATTTAGAGAAATTGGTCTTCTGGAGAAGCCAGTAGGGCAAGAGCCAACACCTAACAACTCGAAATTTCGCATCCGCTCGCTCGAATTTCCTGTCCCGAAAACGGGAAAGGATCGCGCGGGGCGATCCTTTCCAGGAGAGAGAAGGGGTTCTCGGGTTTGCTTAGTTCGCCGACACGGCGGCACGAGAGCGCGTCCGCGCCGGCAACCGCCGCTGATTGGCGGCTGGGCCTACTTCATCAGCTCAGCGACAGCCTGGGCGAAGGCGAGCGGGTTGTCGGGCAGAATGCCCTCCACGAGGAGTGCCTGGTCGAACAGAAGGCCCGCGTAGGTGCGCACCTTTTCGTCGTCGCCGGCCTCATGAGCCGCTTGCAGCGTGGCGAACACCGGGTGCTTGGCGTTCACTTCCAGCACCAGGTGCATCTCGGGCAACTCGTCAGTGCCCGGCTGGCTCTTCAGCACCTGCACCATGGCCAGCGACATGCCGCCCTCGCTCGTGACCACGGCCGGCGCATCGGTGAGGCGGGTGGAAACGACGACGCGCTCCACCTTGCCGTCAAGCGCCTCCTGCATAATGCCGAACAGCTCGGCATTGGACTCGGTGGCCTCCTCGGCCTCCTTCTTCTCCTCATCGGTGGTAAGGCCCAGGTCCTCGGAGCCCACGTTCTTGATGAAGTAGGGCTGCTTGTTCTCCTCGTCGCCGTCCACCGCGTGCTCGCCGTAGGTGCCCATGGCCATCATGCAGAACTCGTCCACGTCCTGGTCGCACAGCAGCACGTCGTAGCCCTTGGCCAAAACCGTGGTCACGAGCGGCATGGCGGCCAGGCGCTCCAGCGAGTCGCCCGCGGCGTAGAAGATGGAGTCGGCACCGGCGGGAGCCGCGGCCAGATACTCGTCCAGGGTGATCATCTTCTGCTCCTTGGCGGAGTAGAACAGAAGCAGGTCGGCAAGCGTGTCCTTCGCCATGCCGTAGCTCTGGTAGATACCGAACTTCAGCGTACGGCCGAACTGCTTGAAGAACTCCTCGTAGGCCTCACGATCGTCGTCGCGCATATTCGCCAAGTCGGCCTTGATCTTCTTCTCGAGGCGCCGGGCGATGGCGCGCAGCTGACCGTTGTGCTGCAGCGTCTCGCGGGAGATGTTCAGCGTGAGGTCGGAGGAATCAACCACGCCGCGCACGAAGCCGAAGTAGTCGGGCAGAAGCTCCTCGCACTTGTCCATGATGAGCACGTTGGAGGAGTACAGGGCGAGCCCGCGCTTGTAGTCCTTCGAGTACATGTCCCACGGCGCGCGGCTCGGCACGAACATGAGCGCGTCATAGTTGAGCGACCCTTCCGCGTGCACGGAGATAGTGCGGGCCGGGTTTTCGAAGTCGTGGAAGTCGGTCTTGTAGAACTCGTCGTACTCCTCCTGGGAGACCTCGGACTTCTTGCGCTTCCAGATGGGGACCATGGAGTTGATGGTCTCCACCTCGGTGTAGCTCTCCCACTGCGGCGCGGCCGGCTGGTCGCCCTCGGCCGGCTCGGGGGCCTCCACCTTGCGGCTCTTCGTCACTTCCATCTTGATAGGATAGCGCACGTAGTTGCTGTAGCGCTTGATGAGCTGCGTGAGCCCGTGCTCGCTGGCGAAGGTGCCGAAGGACTCGTCGGCGGTGTCGTCCTTCAGGTACACGATGACGTCGGTGCCATGCTCGGCGCGCTCGGCCGGCTTGATGTCGTAGCCGTCGATGCCGTCGGACTCCCAGGCCCAGGCCTCATCCGAGCCGATGGCGCGGGAGACGACGCGCACCTTCTTGCCCACCATGAAGGCGGAATAGAAGCCGACGCCGAACTGGCCGATGATGTCCACATCGGTGAGGTCGTCGAGTCCCTTCGCCTCGCCGGGCTCGCTTTCAGCAGCAGCCTCGGCCTGGGCGGCCTTGAATTCGAAAGAGTCGGAATGGGCGATGGTGCCGAGGTTCTTGTCCAGCTCGTCTTTGGTCATGCCGATGCCGTTGTCGGACACCGTGACCGTGCGTTCGTCGGCGGAAAAGCCCACCGTGATGGCCAAGTCGTCGCGGCCCACGGCCACAGACGGATCGGTAAGGCTGCGGAAGTACAACTTGTCCACCGCGTCCGACGCATTGGAGATAAGCTCGCGTAGGAAGATCTCGCGATTGGTGTAGATGGAATTGATCATGAGGTCGAGCAGTTTCTTGCTCTCTGTCTTGAACTTGCGCATAGGTTCTTGTCCTTCTTTCCTTGGGGCGGAAGACGCATAACGTTCCTAGTGTAGGTCGCGCGCCGGCAGTCATCTCGCGGTGCATTCGGTCTGTACGGCAGTCGTTGACCGGCGGCGACAAAGGCGTTAGCAGTCTCCCTTATCGAGTGCTAACACCACATTCTACGCAGAAGGAAACCTAAGTCAATACCTATCAAGTTTTCTTTAAGTTTGGACGAGGGAAGCCTCTCAAAATGAGGTTTCAATTTTGAGAGGAAAGACAAGGGAGCATCCTATCAAAATTGAAACCTCATTTTGATAGTGACGTTCGCCTCCTACAAGCGCTTCGAGCAAACAGGGGAGATCACCTTCCGCTCCCTGTGCAACATCGCTATCAGTTCCCCCTAAATCCGGGCCACCAAGTCCTCGGGCGACGGGAGCACACTGGCGTAGGCCGCAGGCAGCTCGTCGCCTAAACGGTACTCGCTCACGCCAATGGGCGCGCCCCCCGACCAGCTCAATTTTTGCACACAGTGTGTGCAAAAATTGCTTCGTCGATTACAGCCCCCTCCGCCCTAAAGCTGAACCTCACCGTAGTCGAGGCTGTGCTCTTCGCGCATGACGTTAAGCCACGCATCCGGGGACACCGCCGGAACCGTTGAGCGTGCGAATCCCTTGGCGTCGCGAGTGATGAGATAGTCGGCCCCCACCCTCTCGGCAGCAAGGGCAATCAGGCAATCCTCGAAGTCGTCCCAGCCGAGACGCGCCGCTCTCTCAAGGGAGGCGCCCGTAAGATCTACCGGCTCAATCACTGTGAGAGCTTTCAGGATCGCCGCCTGCAGCCGCGCCGAATCAACATAGCGGCTCAGGACGTAGAAGGCATCGACGACAGACTGGGAAGGAACCCACAGCCGAGCATCACCAAAGAATCCGGCGATGACTACTTTCTGAGCTGAGAGGAAAAACGGCTCCTTGCGGCCCAGGTAGTCGATGAGCACATTGGTATCAAGCAAGAGATTCATAGCGCCCTCGCTTTCCGTCCCTCACGAGGGAGCGATAATCGCCATCGGGCGCCTCTCCCCTCCAATCGACATCGAGTGTCGAAGCGGCCAGAAAGGCATCCAACTCCTCCCGACTCGGCCGAGAAGCAGGAGCAGTCGTCGGCAGCTCCCGTCTCTCGAGAAGATAGTCGAAGGCACTGTTGATAAGATCGGACGTGTTCGCCCCCAGAGAGGCCAGCACGCCCTTCGAAGCATCTTTCTTCGCCTGCGGAACCCGCGCACTCACAAGAACACTTTCTGCCATAACAACCTCCCATCGAATATGTTATACGTATAACATATTCGATGGGAGATGGTCAAGGGCATAGGGGATCTAATCGCAAGCTCCCTAAGGCCCAGCATCTAGCGCTCGCGGTCGATGAGGTCGATGAGCTCCTGGCGAGAGTGGACGTCGGCTTTCACGTAGATATGGCGAATGTGGGACTTCGCCGTGTTGAAGGAGATGGTGAGGTTCTGGGCGATGTAGTCGATGGAGCGGCCGCGCACGAGAAGATCGAACACGTCGCGCTCCCGGGGCGAGAGCCCGTAGCGCTCGGCCACCGCATCGCAGCGCATCCGGTAGTGACCTGGCCGACGCTCTCCCAGCGCAACATCGCCCGGGCCGCTATCGGGAAGAGCAACGCCAGCCCCGCCGGCTCCTCTAGGCTCTACCGCATCATCTCCGTCGCCTTCGCCGCCATCCGCCGCGTCGCTGCAATTGTGAGCCGTCCCACATCCGACGGAGCCCACTCCTTCTGCAGACACCCCCTCGGCAGACGCCCCCAGTGTTGACAGGCCCTCAGCCGCCATTCCGGCCGCCCTACCCGACGGGCGCTCCTCCGGACGCAACGCGTCGCCGATCAGGCGGTCGTTCAGCACCAGCATGGAGACTACCAGGAGCGCGAAGACCATGGCCACCGAGATAACCTCCAAGGACAAGCTGCCGTCGCCCTGGCTGCGCACAATTTCCAAACCCGCCAGCCAACCGAAGGTCGTCCCCAAAGCCGAGGCCCCGCGGCCCAAGCCGAACACCAATATCGGGGAAAGCCGCGACGAGTAGGCCACATAGGCCAGCAGACACCAGATCACCAGCACGAAGCAGTTGTAGGCCACCGTAATGAACTGGCTGCCGAAACCCGTTCCGCCCAAGAGGGGCGTCACGAGAATGCCGGCTGCCACGGCAATGATGATGGGATAGTACAGGCGGCTCACATCGAACTGGCGGCGCAGCAGTCCCACCACCACGAACAGCACCCCGGCCACTACCGCGGTGCTGAAGATGATGAGCGCGCCGTCGGCGTTCAGCGAGCTGATGGAGGAATGGGGCACGGAAAACCCGCGCGAGACGCCCACCACGACGGAGAAGACCGCCACGGCCACGAGCAGCCTCACGAAGAACCTTCGCAGGGGAACCGGGCCCTCGGGGCGTCCGCCCTCGCCCTCATCCGACCATTCGGGATTAGTCAGCGTGGAGACCACGGCCAGAACGGGAAGAAGGGCCGTGAACACCATGCCCACCGGATCAGGCAGCCCTACGGCCATGAAGTAGATCATGGCGGCGAACACGAAGGACGCCGCCGTGTACATGGCAGCCTCGCGCGCCGGCGCCTTCGAGTAGACGACGCCGAACCTCAGCACGATGACCGACGTGCCCGCGCCGGTCAGTGCAGCGCTCACGATAAGGTAGAGGTTCGCATCGGCGCCCAGGCTGGACGATGCGTAGGTGCCCACCGTGGCCGCGCCCACCACCACCGCCACCGCAATGAGGAGCAGGTTGCTGCCCACGAGCCGCCGCGTGAGAGGACGCACGAGCGAGAGCAGGACGAGGGCGACGCCCAGGGCAAGCGTCGAGACCAGATAGGTGAGGGAAATGGTGTCAGGGGGCAAGTCGGAGGCGGCGGAGGGGAACACGAGCACGTTGCTGTTGTACGACACCCAGATCCACGCGTAGTAAAAGCCGAAGCCCACCAGCTTAAGGGCGGGCCACTGCTCCTCTATGGTCATGCCGAGGCGGGTCGGCGCCAACTCGCTGTTGGGCGCGAACGCCTCCTGATTATCACCGAACCGCTTGAGCATGCGCTTCCCCCATAATCGGCGGCCCGCCGTCCCCAAGGCCGCACTGTCAACTGAAGAACGGGCGTCGCCGTCCCATTCGTTCCACGGCTCATATTGTATACCCTCGGCTATTGGCACAACATTCCCCCTGTTCGAATTCTCACGGCGGCTGAATCGGCTCCCTCCGCCCCTCTCCTAGCCCTCAGCGCCCACGGCATCCTCATCGGCCTCTTGCGCCGCCGAGGCGACGGGCAGCCCGGCCTTCTCCGTGCGTGCCAAGAGCGGGAAGCTGATGGCATGGGCCGGGCAGGCGTCCCTGCACTCGCCGCACTTGGTGCACTCCGCCAGGGAAACCGACGCTTCGGGATGATGCAGGTCAATCCCCTCGGGGCACACGTCGGCGCACCGCGAGCAGCTGGCGCCCGAGCAATGCAGGCAGGACTCGGCGGCCACCGTCGGACGGAACGTGCGGTTCAACCGCGCCATGAGGCCCAGCAGGGCGCCCAGGGGGCAGAAGCGGTGGCACCATTTTCGCAAGAGCACGATCTCCGCCACGAGGATGACGGGGAACACCACGAGCGACAGCGTCGCCTCGCTGAACTGGAGCAGGCGCCAAAGGGCGATGAAGGTGGCCACGGAAAGGCCCACGGGGCAGATGAGGCAGAACACCGGGAACCCGAAGGCGGCCGTGGTGAGCACCGTGGCCCCGAGCACCCAGTTGCGCGAGTCGTTGGCCCCGTCGCGCTCGGCCGGCGTCGGCTTGTCGGCCTTCCGCTCCTTGATGCCGAAGACCCGGCGCAGCAAGGGCACGGGACAGCCCCAAGCGCAGAAGGCACGACCCGCCAGGGCCACGAGAACCGCAACGATGACCAGGCCGATCAGCAGCGGCGGCACGATGGTGCGCGAGGCGATGGCAGCCTCAACGGCCCCCAACGGGCAGATGGCGGCGATGTCGCCAATGCCCCAGGCCGACGGCGTTCCCGTGCCCGTATGCACGGCGAGTCCCACGCCGACCAGGCCCAAAAGGCCGACGGCGGCTATAGTGCGCTTCGTCTTCAACTTCATGGGCCTACACCCCCGTCTCGCTGCCGTCTTCCACCACCGTGCGCCCGAGCTGGCCGGCTGCCTCGGGAGGCACCACCACGATGCCCCGCCGCGTACCGCCGGCAAAGGTCCCGTACACGAGCGCCGTGCACTCGAACTCGCACTGGCCGCAGCCGTTGCACGCGTCGCCGTCCACCACCGGATGGCCGTCGACGAAGGCCAGCGCGTCGAAGGCGCAGGAGTCCTCGCAGACCGTGCAGCCCTGGAAATAGGACAGGCAGCGGTCCTTCTGCACCACCGCCACGCCCAGCTTCTCGGCCGTCTCGTCGAAGGATCTCAGCGCGCCGGTGGGGCACACCTCGATGCACTTGCCGCAAAAATCGCAGTAGCCCTTGTGGAAGTCGAGCACCGGCGTGCGCGCCCGCAGAAAGCCGTCGCCCACCGAGGCCACGGCCACTGCTCCCGTGGGGCAAGCGCTGCGGCAGCGATCGCACTTGAGGCAGGCGGCCGCAAGGGCGCGCTCGTCCTGGCCGCCCGGCGGACGCAACAGCTCGCCCTCCCCCGCAAAGGCCACGCCGGCCCCGCCCACGCCCGCGCCCACGGCGCAGACCGCTGCCAGGCCGACGAAGCTGCGGCGCGTCATGGCGGTCATGACGCCACCGCGCCTTCCGCGGCGGATGGAGTGCCCTCGCAGGCGCCATCCCAGGCCGGGCGAATCTCATCCACTGCGGCACCGAGGGAGAGCGCCGCGGCGACCTCGTCGAAGAAGGCCGCCTCCGACTCCACGTACCCGCGCGTCATCTGGGCGACGCCGCGGTAGAAATCGGTCTCGGCGAACTCGTCCACGGCCTCGCACAGAGCCGGCAGCCAGTTCTGCTGATGGTGCACGAAGAAGCTGCGGGCCAGCGACACCGCGTCCGCCAGCGACACCGCGTCCGCCAGCGACACCGCGTCATCCCCGTCAAGGGCCTCGTTCGCGCGGTCCGCGAGGACTGCGGCGAACTGCAGCTCGAAGCCGAGATGGTCTTCGGGGGTCGTGTTGTCGGCAGGCAGATCGAGGCCGCCCCGCCGGTAGTAGGTCACCGCGCCGTCGCGGGCATCCTGCATGAGGATGCGCTCCTCGCTCGTGAACACCGACTCGTAGGGCGGCGCCAGAATGCGGTCGTAGCTGCCGGCGCCGAGGAACACGCGCGCGTAGTCGACGGCCAGCTCCTGGCGGGTGCCGCCGTGGCGATGGCGAAGATACTCCTTGATGGCGCGCAGCCCCTCGTCGATGGCCGTGCCATCGCCGGCAATCTCGATATGGGCGAATGCCTCGATCTGCTCGTCGGTGAGCTCGTACAGGTACAAGCTGGCAAGGAATCGGCAGAAGGCGGCGCGCGTCTCATTGGCCTCGCGCATTTCCTGGATGGCAGCCCCGTCGAGGGCGATGCGGTTGGTCTGGTCCATAGGGCAACTCCTTGGGAAGGGCCGCCCGGCCGGGAGGGGAAGACCGGGCGGCGGGAACAGTGAGGCTAGATGCTCACACCGAACAGCGACATCAGCGCGATGGACGCGGTCCACATGAGCACGCGGTAGGCGACCGCCCCGATGAACGCGCCGACGACGGCCACGATGGCCAAAGACAGCGCGCCCTCGGTCTTCTTCATGCCGGCCACGCCGCAGGCCGCGGGCACAACGCCGCCGCAGACAACGACGCCGACCCAGAACAAGATCGCGGAGTCCCCGCCCACGATGCCGGCCAGAAGGCCGTAGGCCAGGGAGGTCACCAACGCCGCGGCCGCGCCGACGAGCGTCTCGGTGGCCGCGAAGGACAGGGCAGCGCCCTCTTCCCTACGGGCGGCGCACAGGAGGTACCACAGGGCCGTGCCCGCAGCGAGCGCCGTGCCCAGGTAGCCCAAGGGCAGCGCAACAGTGTTCCAGGCCAGCTGCGAGGACATCATGTAGGAGGAACCGCACGCATAACTGAAGACGGCGGCCATGGCCACGGCGACGACACCGAGGCCCTTGAGCACCCCTTCGGAGGCGCCGCGCCGATACAGCACGAGGAACGCGACGGCAACCACGACGTCGATGCCGAGGAGCACGGCCTCCAGGAAAATGCCCGGAGCCGGGTGCGCCAGCACGGCCATGATGCGATCGACGTGGGACAGATGGGTCGCCGAGGCGATGCCGCCCACGATGATGAGGACGATGCCCGTGACGACCGCCGGCACAACCGTTTTCTTGGCCAGGCCCTTAAAGGCGTCGAGGCCGGCGCAGGCGACAAGCCACGCCCCCGCCCCCGACAGGGCGGTGAACAGAACGAGGGACCATTGAATTTCCATGGGTGCTCCTTACTCGGCCACCGGGTAGGCAGCCGTATGCGGATGATCGGCCGGCGCGATGCGATCCTGCCATTGGCCGATCATGCTCGTCATGATGTAACGGGTCGCAGGGTGGTTGCCCACGTCCTGCAGGGTGTGGATGTCGCCTTCGGAATACTTGGCCAGCTCCTTGGAGGCGTCGGAGTCAGGGTCGTCCAAATCGCCATAGAAGCGGGCGCCGGCCGCGCAGCTCTTCACGCAGGCAGGCAGCTTGTCCTGGGAGGTGAGATGCCCGCACAGCGTGCACTTCTCGGCGCACTTCTCAGCCGCGTTCCACGAGCGCACGCCGTAGGGGCAGGCCATCATGCAGTACTTGCAGCCGATGCACTTCTCCTTGTCCACCAACACGACGTTGTTCCCGTCGCGGTAGCTGGCGCCCGTGGGGCACACCGACACGCACGGGGCGTTCTCGCACTGCTGGCACATGGTCGGCAGCGCGTAGCGGGTCATGTCGGGATACTCCCCCACCGGGCCCACGGTGAACACCTTCGACCAGCGCTCGCCCAAGGCGACGCCATTCTCCATCTTGCATGCCACCTCGCACCCGAAGCATCCGGTGCAGCGGTCCAGGTTCACAACAATGCAATTACGCGCCATAGTCAAACACATCCTCGGTCTTGTCGCTGGGAGCGGGCATCCAGGGCTGGAACTGCTCGGGTTCGATCCACACGCTCTTCAGGATCTCGTCGTCGCTCGGACTTACCTTCACCTGGAAGCCGCGCAGGGTGTAGGTGCCGTACTCGGGGTTGTAGGGCGGGTCGTTCTTGGTGAGCACGTTGATGTTCATCACCTTGTAGGCCTGGGCCGGGTCGTCGGAATCCAGCAGCTCGGGAGCCCAGAAGCGTTCCTGGTACACGACGCCCTTGGCGATGGCGGTGGTGACGCGGGCCTTGCCGTGGGTCTTGCCGCGGCGGCTCTCGATGTTCACCCACTGGCCGTCGGCGATGCCGTACTTCTCGGCGTCCTCGGGGTGGATCCACATCTCCGGCACCGGGTAGATCTCGCGCAGATAGGGAATGTTGCGCAGGGTGCCGTGGTGGTACATGGGCAGTCGGCCCTCGGTGAGCACGAGCGGGTACTCGGTGTCGGTCAGGGGCGACTCGGCCGGCTCCACGTAGTAGCACAGAGGCTCGTAGTCGGCGCTGGCCGGCGGCAGCACGAGCGGCGCCTCCTCGGCGCACTGGGACCACGGGGCACCGGTGCGGCCCAAGATGATGTTGGACTCGCAGTACACTTCCAGCTTCTTCGACGGCGTGCCGAAGCCCTTGGGCTTGCCGGGATTCTCCTCGTCGTCGGCGAGGTAGGTCTGGTAGGTGCGGTACTCCTCGGGCGTGGCCCACTCGATGACGCCCTTCTCGCAGGCCTCGTCCCAGGTCATATCCAGCTTGTTCAGATGCTGCAGCTGCTTTTCGTACTCGTTCTTGTAGAACGGCGTGGTCATGCAGGCCACCTCGTCGAAGGCCTTGGGGCAGTGGGTGTTGCCGAGCTCGGCGCACTTCTGCACGATCTGGGTCCAGATGATGCCCTCTTCCACGGTCTCGAACAAGTGCGTGACCGCCTGGCGCATGACGATGGTGTTCAGCTGCGGAATGGTGAGGTTCGTCTCCAGCCACTCGGTGGTGGGCAGAAGCAGGTCGGCGCAGAGCACCGAGAACGCCGTCGGGTACATGAAGCACTGCACGATGTAGTCGAGGTTCGGCACGATCTCATCGAGGCAGGAGGAGTTGCCGAGCACCACGTGCTTGTTGCCGGAGCGCTCGATCCACATGTGGATCTGGTAGGGGTCGCCGTCCTTCATGGCCTTGAACACCGAGGGGATGTGCGCCATGTCCCAGCACAAGATGCCCTTGTGCTCGATGGTGCCGCAGCGCTTCATGACCTTCTCCTTGGAGAGCAGGCGGGGCGTGTTGCCCAGCTGGTCCTTGCAGGGGGCCGGCGCGAACTTCTGCAGCATGGTGCCGGGCTTCTCCACATTGCCCATGAGGAACTCGAGGTTCAGGGCACCCAGGGCGCACTGCTGGGACTGCACATACTGGTCGATGCACACGCCCTGCATGATGCCGGACTGGCCATTCGGGTCGGTGTAGATCTCAAGGGCGCGCTCGATCTGCTCGGGATCGAGCCAGCAGATCTCAGCGCCCTTCTCAAGCGTCCACTCCTCGCAGGACTCCTTCAGAAGCTGGCCGCCCGTGGCGCACTGCATGCCGTTGACTTCGTAGGTGCCGAACAGCGCCGGGGAGAGTCCCTCGTTCATGGGGAACTCCACGACCACCGGGGCGTTCTTCTCGGGATCCCATACCACGTAGTCGGCATCGGTGCCGGGCAGGCCCGCCTCGGTCGCCTTCAGCGTGAGGCGCGTCTCGGGGTTGATGAGGTAGGGCATGTTCGTCCAGGTGCGGCAGAATTCCGCATCGTACTTCTCGTTCTCGAGGATCCAGCGGGTCCAGGTGAGCAAGAGGGCCGCATCGGTGCCGGGGCGGATGGGCAGCCACACCTCGGCCTTGGCGGCGTCCAGGGTGTAGCGGGGGTCGATGACCACGGTGCGCAGGCCCTCCGGGCGATTGCGCAGCTCGGCCAGGGCGCGGCCGCCGGTGGCCACCGAGGAGTTGGACGGGTCGGTGCCCCAGAGCACGAGCGAGGTCACCGGGCTGTCGGTGTAGTAGTAGTCCCAGCCGTTGGAGTCGGAGAACGACAGGTTGTTGGGCTTGCCGGCGCCGTAGGCCAGAAGCGAGGCGCCCATGCGGGGCAGGTAGCACTGCGAGCAGCCCGGCTCCCACACGTTGGGGGTGTTGATGGCCTCGCCGAAGCGCTTCACGTTCGAGAAGTGCGGGTTTCCGCCGCCGCCCGTGGAAACGGAGATGGCCTCGGAGCCGTACTTGTCGGACACTTCGTTGATCTTGGTCGCGACCTCGGTGAGCGCCTCCTCCCACGAGATGCGCTCCCACTGGTTGCTTCCGCGCTCGCCCACGCGGCGCATGGGGTACTTGTTGCGGTTCGGGTGATAGAGCGCCTGGATGCCGGCGAGGCCCTTGGCACACACGCCGCCCTGGGACATGGGGCTTTCCGGATTCCCCTCGATCTTCACGACGCGGCCGTCCCGCACATGGGCCAGCACCGCGCAGCTGGCGATGCACGCGCGGCAGGACGTCTTGATGATCTTCACGTCCGACGCCTCGTCGGCATGGGCCGGATCAACTGCCGTGAGGCTGTCGGCCGCACTGATGCCCAGTGCCGTCACCGCTCCCATGGCCGCCGTGGATTTCAGGAATCCGCGACGCGTCATAGTGGCTCGACTCATAAGCCTTCTCCTTCTTTCCTCTTGATTGGCTTGCATGTCCCTGGAACAGGTGGCGTGGCGGCGCTAGGCCAGCAGTGCGCGCATGCGCTGGCCCGCTTCCGTCGTGCGCCAGGCACCGTCCCATGAGATACCGTCTACGGTCTCCAGCTTGGAGATGAAATAGCCGGGATAGATCTGCTTGGGGAAGCTCAGGGCCGGATGTCCCGCCAGGGCCTCCTCTATGGCGGCCTTGGAGGCCCCCGTCTCGCAGAGGGCGAGCACGCGCCCGTAGGCATCGCCGTAGCCGTCGGGCTCGGCGGCCAGAAGCTCGCTGAAACGCTTGGCGGGCTCGAACTCATCCAGGGCCGCGCGGCCCGCCTCAGTGGTATGCAGCAGATAGTCCACGGGCTGATCGGGAAGTTCGGCGGCGGGGGAATCAGCCACCGCGACGTCTGCGCCGCCATCGGCGCCCGCGGCATCGGCAGCGTCGGCGCTCCCGGCGCCGTCGGAGGGCAGGCTGCCAGCATGGGCGCCTTGCTCTTCAGACACCTCGATGGCCTCCACCGCCCCGCACTTCAACAGCATGGCGTAGAGCGCATGGGGCGTCTGCGTGGTGAGGGCCATGGCCCGCGACCCCGCAAGCGCGTCTTCCGCCTCGCGGAAGGGCCTCTCCTCCAAGGTCTCGCGCAGGCAGCCGAGCAGCGCCAAGGTGTTCGCGCGATTGGCCAGAAGGGCCTTGCGCACCGCTTCGTAGTTCTCCATCGTCTCTCCTCGCTCTCTTCGGCGATGGGAGCACTCTACCGAGAAGGGGCGTGGGGCCGAAACGTCCGCAATTGATGAAAAACCTGGAGCTCGTTGGTGAAATAGCTCCAAGAAGGGCCATCACCCATGGTTGGTGATGGCCCTATGAGATGCCCGTTCAGACGGAAAATTGTGGGTGAGGTTATCGCCGGGAACCTACTTCTCCAAAAGGTCGATGGCCTCCACCAGGGAGCGCATGATGTTGCGGCGGGACAGGGCGCCGACGAGCTTGCCGTTCTCCACCACCGGCACCTTCTTGATGCGCTTGGCGGCGAACAGGGCGCACACCTCGTCCACCGGCGTCGTGGCCTCTACGGAGATCACGCGGCGGGTGGCCACGGCCATGACGTTGAGGCCCATGAGCTCGCGCAGGCGCGTGGCGGCGTCCTCGTCGTCGATGTAGCGGTAGCCATTCAGCAGCGTGGAATCGACGAGCGCGATCTCGGTCTTGCCGAGGTAGCTCGCCACGTCGCCGTCGGACACGAAGCCCACCAAGTCGCCAGTGCCGTTCACCACGGGAAGCCCGCTCGTCTGGTTGGCGTCCATAAGGCGGATGACCTCGGCCATGGTAGCGGTGTCGGCCGCGCACACCGGCTCGCGGTTCATCACGTCGGCTGCCGTGTAGGTGCGCTCAGCATCCCATGACTCACCCAGGGTGCCGTCCACGGTCACGCCGTCGAAACCGGCCGCGTAGTCCACGGGCTCCGCACCGCGCTCGGCCGCCGTCACGGCCGCAGCGCCGGGCATCTTCGCCTTGTCGCGCACAAAGAACAGAATGACGAGCGCCGCTACGCCCATCAAAATGAAGGTGGTCATGAAGGCCATGTGATCGCCGAGGTAGGCCTGCTCGAGCGGGGCGGCGTCGGGAGCCACGGAAGGCGCCAGCGCCGAGATGGACACCAGCACCGCCGTGCCAAGGGAGGCCGCCACCTGGTTCAACGTATTTGACACACCCTGAGCGTGCTGGATGACGCTGTTGTCGAGCGAGTTCACGCCCCAGGTGTTCAGCGGCGTCATAGTGAACTGCAGGCCCACCACGAGCACCGTATAGGTGATCGTCAGGTTGATGAAGCTGCTGTCGATGCCCAGCCGCGCCAAGCCCGACGCCCCCAGCACCGCCACGATAACGCCAGGAATCACCACGCGGCGCACGCCGAAACGGTCGAACAGACGCCCCGACACAAGACCCATGAACGCGCCGATAAGCGCGCCCGGCAGCATGGCCACGCCCGACATAGTTGCGGAGAATCCAAGCACGCCCTGAATGTAGAGCGGCGTGATGACGCCCGTGCCCATAAGCGCCGCCTGCACGATGACGATAATGACGACCGCTGTGGCGTACTTGCGCGTACGCAGAATGCCCACCTGCAGCATAGGCTCGGGCAATGTCAGCTGGCGCCGCACGTACAGGGCGCACAGCACCAACCCCGCCGCGATGAGCCCCGCAGTGACCGCCATGTTATCGGAGGAGGCGAAGGTAGACAGCCCATACAGCACGCAGACGAGCCCTACCGTGGACAGAACCACCGAAAGCTTGTCAAAGGGGGCGCGCGCGAAGTTGCCGTAGTTTCTCAGCACCACCACAGCCAGCACGATCACCACTACCGACAGCACGGTCACGATAGCGAACAGCGCCCGCCAGCCCACCGAATCCACCAAAAGGCCCGCCACCGAAGGGCCCACGGCCGGAGCAAAGCCAATGATGAGCCCGATGACGCCCATGGCCGTGCCGCGCTTCTCGCGGGGGAACACGAGCAGGATCACCGTGAACACCATGGGCATGGACATGCCGGTGCAGGCGGCCTGCAGCACGCGACCGAGCAGCAGCACCCAGAAGTTCGGCGCCACAGCTGCCGCCAAGCTGCCCGCCGTGAACAGCGCGAAAGCCGAGATGAACAGCTGGCGCGTGGAGAAGCGCCCGATAAGATAAGCCGAAAGCGGAATGACGACCGCTTCCACCAGCGAATAGCCGCTCGTCAGCCACTGCACCGTGGTGGCGTCCACTTGCAAGTCGCCCATGATGGCCGGCAGTGCCGGCGACAACAACGTCTGGTTCAGCACGGCCAAAAGCACGCCCACCAGAAGCACGCCCACCATCACCAGTTCTTTTCTTCCAACACCCAATGCCATTCCGCATCTACCTCGCTCTCGCATCTCGTCCGTGAAAAAAGTGAATGTTCTGATGCTATGGGTTCAGCGGAAAAAGAAAAGAGGCCGCTCGGTAAGCGGCGAGGAGGCTCCTGCCATCTTTGCAATACTGCAAAGATGGCTAATCCCCCAATTCGCGCAGCATATCGAGAAGCTCTTGGCGGCGATGAATGTCCAATTTGGTGTAAATATGCTTAGCGTGAGTACGCACAGTATTCTCGCTGATAACAAGCCGCTCGGCGATGGCCGCCATGGAGTTGCCACGGGCGATGAGCTCCATCACCTCTGTCTCGCGCATGGAAAGACCGTGGCGTTCCTGCAGTACCAGGCACTGCTTGGAAAGCCGGTCGCGAATGGCACCGGCGTCCTCCGAAGCCGAAGGCCGACGTCGACGACGTTTGGCTGGCGTGGCCGGTTTATCGTCGGCAGTAGATCTTACGCGGGAATCGCCATCCTCCAAAGACTCCGCTGACGCTCTGCCCAGTTCCGCTCCTAAGCCGCAGTTTGCCTTTCGAGTATCCTCGCCAAAGACCGAGCCGCTTCCTCTCCCCACTGACACGGCGGGCACGGCGGCAAGAGAATAGAACTCGATGGGGTCGGCGGTTACGGTGCCTTTCGACACCATCGGCCTGAAAAGGGTTCCCGTAGAGACCAGGAGCGTGATCCCCAGTCCGCAGCTAGAGATAAGCGCCACGAAATACAACCACTGGGAGCCCGCGGGCACCGTCAATTCGCTCGCCCAGCCAAAAAGGAAGCCGACGCTTTGCAAAATATAGACGATAGCCCCAAAGAACCCGTAGATGAACACAGGATTGATACCACGATCGCGGGAGACCTGGGCGCACTGCATCATCATGAGCATCTGCACAAGGGAAAAGACCATGTAGGCGACCGCCGCGAAGGCGTTCAGATACACCAAGCCACAAAACGGCATGAGAAGAAATCCCAGCGTGAGCAGCGGATATACCACGCGGAACACAGAGATGAGGCCGAAGCGAAAGCTCATGCGGTGCCACAGGACTAAAAGCACCGCAGCCGCAATAAACGAACCAAGCATGGACGCGCTGTTGACAAGCGAGCTAATTTCCTCATGTAGCAGAGCGATTCCGCGAATGACGCCGGCTACCAGAGCAAGCGACCCCACGCATAAAGCACTGCGCCAATAGTCGGCCACCACTTGACGGTAGACGCGCGGGTGCTGACGCGGGACGTCCTCGAACATGGGCTGCTCGAAGTTCATCTCGCGCACCGAAAGTGCCACGCACAGACCGCACAGAGGCACGAAGATCAGGGGGACGAGAAAAGCCGTTAGCGCAATGGGCACTAAATACAGGGCAAGGTAGATGAAGGGAGCGATAGCCGTGCCCACAATAAGGCGGAAATTGCCGGTTCTCGCATCGAGGGAAGCAAAATACCGCTGCCAGAGCATGAACATGCCGGCGCACCCGATTCCGAGAAGCACCCCGCCAGCTCCCACAAATGCAATGGCAGCCGATGCCACGTACATGGCCGTAATCAGACAGGCCGACCCAAGGAATAGCAGGACAGCGGAAAGCGAGACGAGCATGCGCCGAGCACCGTAGGGAAAGAAATACGATCCCAGCATACTCGCCAGGAAGGCGCCGCCAAAAGCCACAGCCTGAGTCAAAAAGAACGTGAGAGTCACTTCCACCGTCTGAAACTCAAGGGGAAGAAACGGGAAGATGCCGCCCCATACCGAGGTGGCATTCACCGTGAGGAAACAAGCATAGCCCCAACTTGACGCATGGCCGATTGCGCTGGCACTCTCGGTCGCCATAGCTTGACCTCCTCTCTTATCTCGGTGGCACGCATGGTAGCATAGGAGGACGCGCCTGTTAGGCAAATGACCGCACTTCGGTATCACCCGAAAACGCGCGAACTGGGGTTTTGTCCTTAAATCACACTTGTCGTGTGATTCGGCACTTCCCCTTTTCCGGTACTTTTGAAAGCGGCGAGAAGGCAATTCAACTAGAGGAGGGACTATGACTGAAACCCAATCCACCCTGTCGCGCCGCACCTTCGTCAAAGGCTCGCTCGCGGGCCTGGCTGCCACGGGAGCCGCGGGTACCGCACTCTTCGGATGCGCACCCCAATCTGGCACCGGAGCCGGGGAGGAGCCCATGGCCGCCACCGGAGAGGAGACTGCGCCCGACGAGATCCACTGGAGTCAGTGCAACGTCAACTGCGGCGGCAACTGCGTCTTCCAGTGGCACTCCCGCGATGGCAAAGTGCTCTACATGGAGACCGATAACACAGGAGATACCGACTTGCAGGCCCGCGCCTGTCTACGCGGCCGCTCCATGCGACGCTGGCTCAACAGCCCCGACCGTCTGCTGTACCCCATGAAGCGTGCGGGCAAACGCGGCGAAGGAAAGTTCGAGCAGATTACCTGGGACGAGGCTATCGACACCATCGCCAGCGAGCTGAAACGCGTCATCGACACCTATGGCAATGAGGCCATCTACGTCAACTACGCCACAGGCATGTACTCGAAAACAGGCAACCCCACCGCCCGATTGCTCAACCTGCTCGGCGGCTACCTAAACCGTTCCTATGACTATTCGGCCCACATGATCGAGGCCGTCGCGCCCTACATGTACGGTACGTCGCTCGACGGCTCTTCTCTGACTGAGGCAACCGAGCATTCTGATCTCATCGTCATGTTCGGCAACAGCCCCGCCGAAACTCGCATGGGCGGTGCCAATGCCTCATGGGATTTCGCCCGCCTTCGCGAAGCCATTCAGAACCGCGGCGGCAAAATTATCTCTATCGACCCGCGCATGAACGAGACGGTCTCCGGCCACCCTGACGAATGGCTTCCCATTCGCCCTGGTACCGACGCGGCCCTCTGCGCGGCCATCGCTCATGAATGGATCGTCGAAGGCAAAGTGGACAAGGAATCCCTCGATACTTACTGCCTCGGCTACGACGAGGACACCATGCCCGAATCCGCCAAAGGTCAGAACAAATCCTACAAGGATTACATTATGGGCACTGGCTGGGACATGGTGGAGAAGACGCCCGAGTGGGCCGCCCCCATCACTCAGATTCCTGCCTCCAGCATCCGCGAACTAGCCAACACCATCGCTGCTGCTAAGGCACCCTTCATCACCCAGGGATGGGGCCCCCAGCGCCACACAAATGGCGAGGACGCCTGCCGCTCTATTTACATGCTGCCGCTCCTCCTAGGCAAGTGGGGACTTCCGGGCACCAACAACGGGGAGCGTGAATCCGCGGCGCTCACAAGTCTCGTTCCCGGCTTGCCAGCAGGCGAAAACCCCGTCACGCTTTCCATTCCCGCTTATCAGTGGGTTAACGCCGTGGATCACGGCCATACCATGACCGCCACAAATTCCGGTCTTGTCGGAGGCGATGAACTTGGTACCGATATCAAGTTCATCTGGAACTACGCCGGCAACTGTCTGACCAACCAGCATGGCGATATCAACATGACCCATGAGATTCTCGTCGACGAATCGAAATGCGAGTTCATCCTCGTCTGGGACACGGTCATGACCGACTCGGCGAAATACGCTGACATTCTGCTGCCCGATGCCATGCGCTCAGAACAAATGAACCTGCAGACCCAGGGATACACCGAATGGTACTCGGGCGTAGTTCTGGGTACTCCCGCTCAAGAAGCACCCGGCGAGTGTCGCTCGAGCTATGACGTCATGGCCGACATTGCCGATAAGTTCGGCGTGCGTGATGCGTTCACCGAAGGCCGCACTCATGACGAATGGGTAAAGTTCCTCTATGAGCAGGGGGCCGAAGAAGATGGCTCCATGCCGACCTGGGAGGAAATGCTCGAGCAGGGCGTATACAAGCGACCCGTTGAACCCTACATCGCCTTCGAAGCGTTCCGCAACGATCCCTCCGCCAACCCACTGGGCACCCCCTCCGGAAAAATCGAGATCTTCTCCGAAGCGCTGGACGAGATGTCACGTACCTGGGATCTTGAAGAGGGCGAGGTAATTTACCCCATCCCCGTCTTCCAAGCAGGATTTCACGGATACGGTTCCGTCACCGAGGAATTCCCCCTCTACTGCTGCGGTTTCCATCACAAGAGCCGCACCCATTCATCGTTCGGCTTCATCCCCGAGCTTGAAGCCGTGGCCCGTCAGCAGCTGTGGGTAAACCCCGCTGATGCCGAGAGCCGCTCAATTGAAGACGGCGACCTGATTGCCGTGACAAGTCCGGTTGGCGAGATTCGCATCGAGGCGAAGGTGACGCCCCGCGTCATCCCCGGAACTGTAATGATTCCGCAGGGCGCCTGGCACAAGGCCAACATGAATGGCGACAAGGTGGACGAGGGCGGCTGCGTGAACACGCTCACGCAGTACAAACCAACGCCGATGGCCAAGGGCAACGGCACTCACTCCATGATCGTCCAGATTGCGAAGGCCTAAGGGAGGTACGAAGATGACTCAGTACGGATTCTATTTCGACAGCACCCGCTGCACCGGCTGCCGCACCTGCGAGATGGCCTGCAAAGACTACAACGACCTGCCCGCCAACTACGCTTTCCGCCGCGTGTTCGACTACGAGGGTGGCGATTGGAAAGACAACGGTGACGGTACCTTTGAGCCGACGAGCTGGGCCTACCACGTGTCCATGGCCTGCAACCACTGTGCAATGCCGGCCTGCGTGGCCAATTGCCCCCAAGGCGCCTTGGAAAAGGATGCCGATACCGGGCTCGTGTCCCGCGACGAGGAGAAGTGCATTGGCTGCGGCACTTGCGTGAAAAGCTGTCCCTACGAGGTGCCCGTAGTGGACACCGAGACCATGAAATCCGCGAAATGCGACGGCTGCGCCTCCCGCGTGGCCGAGGGCAAGATGCCGATCTGCGTGGACGCCTGTCCGCTTCGGGCCCTCGAGTTCGGGGACATCGAAAAGTTGCGAGCGGCGCACCCCGGCACCGTGGACGGCATTGCCCCCATGGCTCCTCCGGATGCGACGAAGCCCTCTGTGGCCATTCTGGCCTGCCCGGCCGCCAAAGACTGCGGTGACACCACCGGCGCCATCGCGAATCCGAAGGAAGTGGAAAACGCCTAAGGAGCATTCAGGGCCGCCGCGACCCCTCCCTCATAGGCGGCGGCCCGCTTCCGATATGATTGAGGCGTAGCACGGATTCGCCCGAGCTACGCCGTTTGAAGGGACTTGGAGACCATGCCGAAGGGATTTTTCTTCGATAACGCGCGCTGCACTGGATGCAGGACCTGCGTCATGGCCTGCAAGGACTACCACGACCATGGGCCCGACGAAGGATTTCGCCGCGTGCTCGACTACGAGGGCGGCGACTGGAACGTAGCAGAGGACGGAACCGTTTCCCAAGACGCCTTCGCCTATCACATTTCTCTGGCCTGCAACCATTGCGCCAGCCCCGCCTGCACCCAGGTATGCCCCACAGGGGCCATGCATCGCGATGAGACGGGGCTTATCTGGCCCGACATCACCAAATGCATCGGTTGCGGCTACTGTACCATGGCCTGCCCCTACCATGCGCCCGTCATCGATAAAGAGCTCAAGCGCTCGAGCAAGTGCGATGGCTGCCGCGAGCGTCTGGCCGCGGGGCAGGCCCCTATCTGCGTGGAGGCCTGCCCCTTGCGCGCCTTGGATTTCGGGGAGAAGGGCGACATCTTCGAGCGCCATGCCGAATGGTGGGACGAGGTGCGCGGCGACATCCTTCCTTTGCCTTCGGAAACGGAGACCGGGCCCAATTTATTCATCCGGCCCTGCCCCGCTGCTGCCCAAGGTCGCAAGGGCGCGCTGGTCAACCGCAAGGAAATCGGCTTATGACAAGCGGCCTCGACAATCTTTCCCTTGCGCTGTTCACCGCCTTGGCCCCTGCAGGCGTCGTAGCTTTCATCATCATGGCTCTGGCGCGCCTATTTGCTATCGACCACGAGCGCGCGGTTCGCATCGACCGCATGATCGCGCTGCCTTTCGCCGTTGCGCTCGTTGTCTTCATCGCCTCGGCAACGCATCTGGGTACGCCGGCCAACGCGCTTCACGTGTTCTCAGGCGTGGGAACCTCTCCGCTTTCCAACGAGGTGCTGGCCGCCGTGATGTTCTTATTCCTGGCTGGATCCTATTGGATGGTCGCCTTCAAGGTGAACTTTCCCGATGCTGCTGCGAAGCCATGGCTGCTCGTCGCTTGCCTTGCAGGAATCGCCCTGCTAGCGTGCACCTCCCAAGCCTACGCCGTGCGCACCGTGCCCACCTGGAACACACCTTATTCACCGGCGAACCTTTTGCTCACGGGCTTATTCGAGGGGACCGTGCTAAGCCAGCTGTTTCTTGCCGCTGCGAAAGTACCCCTATCACGATGGAGTTTTCTCCTTGTGGGCCTGGGGGCGGCGAGCCTTGCTGCCGGCGTCGTCTCCATGCTCGCCCAGAACGCCTATCTGGCCTCAATCGCCAACAATGAGATATCCGCAGCCTCGCTTGCGCCGGGCTACCCCCTTGTCATCGGCATCTTCGCCCTTGTCGGGGCTGGCGCGCTCCTCCTCGACGGCTGGGCCCTGCGACCCCGAGCAACCGAGTGTGCGCGCCTCATCCTGCGTATCGCCGCCGCCATCCTCGCCTTCGCCGCCGTCTTTGCAACACGCATTGTGTTCTACAATCTGCATATGACCGTCGGATTCTAGCCCGCCGAAATCACTGACTTGCTCAGGAGGCTTTCCTTGACCCCATCCGTAGATGTCCTGAACAGCCTGTCATTTGCAGGCGCCACACTATCTCCCCTGTTTCTGCAGGATCCACGCACTGGTAGCGCAGGAGCGCTTTTCGAAGCATTGAGCTTGCTTAACGCCGACGAGGCTACGGCAGAATGGCCTTTGGCCGACAAAACCGAGGCGCAAGAAGGCCTCGATCTTATCGTTGCGGGGCTGAAAGCGAGCCGCGCCACCGAAGCCGACGGGGCTTTCTGCGCCGAAGACAAGCTTGTGGACGAGTACCGAAGACTGTTCATCGGCCCTGCGCAAAAACCGGCGCCGCCTTGGGGCTCCGTCTATACCGACCGGGAGCAAGTCATCTTCGGGGAAAGCACACTGCGTCTGCGGAGCTGGATGCGCCAACACGGCATCGCTCGCCTCGCAGACGACCGCATGCCTGACGACCATATCGGCCTTATGCTCTCGCTGCTCGCCACTTTGACTGAAGAACGCCCCGAGCTGGTAGAAGAGTACTTGTCTGAGCATCTTCTCCCTTGGGCCCCCCATTATCTGGGCCTTCTGGAAGTCTGCGCCGAGCATCCTTTCTATAAAGGGCTCGCCCTTCTCACCAAAGCCACGCTGAAGGGAGCGCAGGACGAGCTGTCGCTTGTCGTGATCGAACCTCGCTTTTATCGCTAAGCGTCGACGGGTAATGTTGCCGTACGAAAAAGGGGCCGCCAAAGCAGCCCCATGCCATCAACAAAATCTCCTGCACCACGGCGAAAGAGTCCCTACGCTGTGGTCTTCACGGCGCCCTTGTCACAGCGGTTGCCCCAGGAGTCGATGATGTCCCTGTCGCGGTAGACGCAGATGACCTCGCAGTGGTTGGCGCACTTCTGGCATTCGATCTCGCGGGTCTTGAAGTCGAAGTCGAGCATCGCCTCGAAGTCGAAGGTGCCGCTTACGAACGGACCCGACTCGGCTCCCGTAATAGGGCCGGCATCGGCGGCAAGCAGCGCCACGCCGAAAGCGCCCATGAGGTGCCCGTCCGGATCCACCGCCACGGGCATCCCCAGCTGCTCCTCGAAGGCGTGCACCACCCCAGCGTTCTTGGAAACGCCGCCCTGGAACACCACGGGCGCGGCGATCTTCTTGCCCTTGCCCACGTTGTTCAGGTAGTTCGACGCCACAGCGTTGCACAAGCCGGCGATGATGTCCTCGCGCGCGTAGCCCACCTGGATCTTGTGCACGAGATCGCTCTCGGCGAACACGGTGCAGCGGGCGGCGATGTTGGCCGGCTTGGTGGAAGTGAGCGCGATGTCGCCGAACTCCTCTACCTCCACGCCCAAGCGGTGCGCCTGCGACGACAGAAACGAGCCGGTGCCCGCGGCGCACAAGGTGTTCATGGCGTAGTCCACCGCGATGCCGTCGGACACGCAGATGATCTTGGAATCCTGGCCGCCGATCTCCAGAATGGTGCGCACGTCCGGGTGCAGATGGGTGGTGCCCACGGCATGGGCGGTGATCTCGTTCTTGATCACGGAAGCCCCCAGCATGGCCCCCACGAGACGCCGCGCGCTGCCCGTCGTGCCAGCGCCGACGATATCCACCCCCGCGCCTTCCACCTGGCGCTCCAGCTCGCGCACGACATTCTTCGACGCCTCGGTCGGGTTGCCCTCGGTCCACAAATACGAACGCGCGATGATGGCGCGGTTCTCGTCGATGATCACGCCCTTCGTGGAAATGGAGCCGATGTCGATGCCGAGATAACCCTTTGTCATTTGCTCTTCTCCTTCTTCATGGAAAGCATGTCGTAGAACGCCTCGAGGCGCGTGTCCAGGCCGGTGTCGGAGGTCTGGGAGTCGTAGGTAAGGTACAGCACGGGCACCGAGTAGTCCTCGCTCACCTTCTGCAGCACGGGGATGCAGTCGATCTCCGGCGTGCACCCGGCGCTCTTCGCGTGGATGAGGCCGTCGAAGCCCCCCGCAGCGTACTTCTTCGCCGCCGCCACGGTGAGCGTGGAGGTGGGCCCCATGTCATAGGTCAGGTAGTCTTTCGCCCCCACGCGCAGGTTCGGCTCGTTGTAGCGAAGGTAGCGGTTCGTGAAGTTCAACATGCGGTGCACTTCCACGCCCATGGCGACGAGCTTGTGGTCGAGCCCTAGGTTGCTGCGCTCGTCGATGGCCGTAAACATCTCGCCGACGATGCCGATGCGGATGGGATCGGCGGGCTTGTCCAGCGGAATGGCGCGGAAGGCGGCCATGGCCTCGCGGTACGCCTCATTGATGTCGCGCTCGTCCAGGCAGGTGCGCATGGCGTCCATCGCCGACACCCAGGCGGCGTCGAAGGCCCCGCGCTCCATCTCGAAACCGGCGTTGGCCAGGTAGAAGTCGCGCAGGGAGTCCAAGTGCTCGATCATCTTCGCCACGGCCTTCAGCTTCACCACGCCGTGGGGAACGTCGATGTTCGGGTTCACCGTCTTCAGCACTTCCTTGGCCCAGCCGATGTACCCCAGTTCGATGCCCCGGGCAAAGTTCATCATGATGAACTCGTAGCCCATGTCCCGCAAGATGGACTCCTGCAGCTCGCCGTAATAGCCCAGCCGGCACGGGCCGCCGAACTGGATGAGGATGTCGGCGCCCAAATCGAGCGCCTCGGCGAAATCGCCCAGGATGTGCTTGAAAGGCGTGCACACGTAATCGCTCGAGTTCTGGACGCCCACCTCGCTGGCGGCGCGGGTGGCCTCGGGCAGGGGCAGGTAGTCCACGTCGAGCACCTGCTCGCAGAAGAACTTGAACGCCGGATCGTAGTAGCAGTAGCGGAAGAACGCCGCCTTGGTGTACTTATGGTGCTTGGCCTTGTGCTTGGCGGCTTTGGCGGCCTTGCGGTCGGCCAGAAGCGTCGGGGCATGGCGCCGCTCCAGCTCAACAGCCACCGAGGAGCGCACCTGCTCGATGAGGGCCTGGGGCTTACTCATGGACATAGCCTCCCTTCTGCTGGAAGCGCAGGATGTCGACGAAGCTCTCTACGCGAGTCTCCACGCCGGCGGTGCCGGACTGCGCATCGATCATCAGGTTCAGAATCGGCGTGCCCTGGATGCAGCGCATGATGGCGTCGTCGGTCATGGAGTCGGGGCCGCAGGGGAAGGCGCTGATGAGCACGATGCCGTCGATGTCATCCTGCGCCAGGAGGATAGAGCCTATGAGCTCGCGGTTGATGAGCCACGGCATGGTGCCGGAGAACTCGAAGCTCTTCTTGTAGGCGCGCTCGTGATCCATGGCGTCGGCGTAGACGACCGTGGCGCCCATCTCCTCGAGCGAATCGATGACCGCGCCGGAGAGGTACGGATCGTGGGAAATGTAGGGGTGGGCCACCACGAGGATGCCAAGCGGGCGCGCGACCGCATCGTCGCCGGCCGCGGCGGCGGCATCGGCGGCCCGGCGCTCGTCGACCAGGCGGCGCAGCGTGCGCTCCTGGGCGGTGGCCAGCGCCTCGTCGTGGGCGCGCTGGGCGTCCCAGGCGGCCTTGAAGGCAGCGCGGGCGTCCTTGGGCGCGACGCCCATGCGGGCGGCCATGTCGCAGAAGGCGCGGCGCACGTCCTTCGCCTTCCGGGCATTTTGCACCTCGCAGGAGATGACGCGCAGCTTGTCGTCGCGGAAGGTGTTGCGCACCATATCGGTGGCCGACTGGAACTTCGTGCAGAACCCGCTGCGGTGGTCGCTCGTCGGATAGCAGGGCACGAAGACGGCGTCGCAGCGGCCCGCAAGGCTTTCCACGTGCCCGATGAACACCTTCGAGGCCAGGCAGCACTCGTCCACGGAAAGACGATCGCCCCCATCGGCGATGGCCTTGTCCGTCGGGTCGCTCACCACCACGGTGCGCCCGATGGATTCGAAGAACGTGGTCCACAGCACGCCGAAGCGATAGAACAGAAGCGCGCGGGGAATGCCCACCACCTGCACATCGGCCCAATCTGTCGTTTGGGGCACGGGCAACCTCCTCAGGTATCGAGGCGCCGGCCGAGCGGCCCGGCGCGAATAAGCAGTACCGGCAATCATAGCACAGCGCCCCTTGAACCTTCGTCCAAGGGGCGCTGTCTGCACATTTCGAAATGCTGTCCGCTATTCCACGTGGATCTCGAGGGCCTTCACGCCCGCCGGCGACCAGGACGTGGCGAACGACTCCTCCAGGGGACCCTTCACATCGGCCTTGCGGCCAATGAGGCTCTTGCCGTTGTCGTCGAGGCCCGAGGTGGCCACGGCGATGGTGGTCAGCCGGTACTGGGTGCCGTTCAGATTCATGTCGAGCGGCCGGGTGAGCTTCAGCACCAGCTGCACGCTGCCGTTGGCGTTGTCCGTCGTGCCCTTATTGGTGTAGTTGTTGCCGGAGGAAAGGCCCGCAGCGTCTTCCACCGCCTGAAGTGTCCCCGACAGCGACACCGAGTCTCCGAACTTGACGTTGCCGATGTTCTCGGGCTCGGTGTTGGCGGGATCGACCGATGCCGGCGAATCCGTGCCCTCGGCCGGAGCGACGGGAATCTGGTTCGTCTGCGTGTCGATCTGCCCCGCATCGGCCACCGTGACAAGCCAGCCCTCGGTGTTGGACCAGGCCACGTTCAGCGTCACCGTGGAGGTGCGCAGCTCGCTCGTCTTCACGCCGTCGGCCTCGCTTTCCACGGTCTTCGAAAGATCCACGGTGATAGGGCCGCCGTCGATGGTGAGATCGGAGGTGGTCTTCACGATGGACGCATCAACCATGGCCTCCCCGTAGGTGGGGTCGTTGGTCGCGAGGATGTCGTTCAGATTGGCCAAGATGTCGTTGGCGTTGGCGCTGGCCAAAGGCACCGCCGCCGCCTCTCCCACCACCAAGTCGCCGGGAACCCACGTCTCGCCGGCATCGGAGTACTCGAAGGGCAGCGTCACGGGCACGTTGATCTCGACGCCCTTGTTCTTGAAGGTGGCCGTGGCAGTGGCCTCGCAGGTGACGATCTGGTTGCCCGGCGTGCCCAAGTTCGTGGGCTCGTTCAGCACGATGTCGCTGAACTTCGGGCCGATGAGCGCGTCTTGGGAGACATAGGCGTACTGCGAGATGTCCGGCGCGTCCATGGCCACCTCGTCGAAGGCGGCGATGACGCGGGCGTCGGACAGCGGCACCCGCTGGGTCTCCTCGGCGACCGGCTGCTTGTTGAAGAAGCCGGAGGTGAACAGATAGGTGAGCACGCCGGCGGCTACGAGCACGCAGATGATAAGACCAACGATGACGGCCGTGCGCTGGCCCTTCTTCACGTCGCGGGGCTGAGCGGCCTCGACGTTGCCGTAATCGTCCCCGGCACTCTGGATGAACGCCGCAGCGGCGGCTTTCGCGGCGGCGGCCTTCTTGGCCTCGGCGGCCGCGCGGGGGGAAAGACCCTCGTCGGGGGCGGAATCGGCCGGAGAGGCGCTGCGCGGATCGAGTTCAGTCATAATTCCTCCTGAGAAAGCAGACCGCCATTATGCGGCCTTAGCCTCGCAGTATACTGTATTTGACTCGATGTCGGCTAGAGCAGCGAAAGAACTATTGGACAGATTTCCCCAGGTTGCCGGCGATGACGACGCAAATCGCCATGAGCAACAGGTTGAAGATGAGCGACGTGGGAAGCTGACCGCCCGTGGCATAGCGCAGTCCCAACCCGAACACCGAGGCGACCACGCCGGCCAAAGCGAGGCTGCGCAGGGCCGCCACGCGCCCCGGGTTGCGCGAGGCCGCGCGCCCGAGAACCCCCGCCGCAATGGTAATGCCGTTGGCCACCGCAGCGGCAATGCCCAGCACAAAGGCAGAAAGCGGAAGCCCCGTCGTAGCGCCCGCCCCGTCGGCAAGAGCCCCGTAGATCACCACGCCGCCCACGGCGAGTCCGAACAGGCCGCAAATCATCAGCAGGTACGAGAACATGCGCAGATACCATGAAATGGTGCTTGTCTGTTCGACTGCCACCAGCGCTCCTTTCAGCCTGCTGCCCTGCGGGCAATGTGACGGACGCCCCTCAAGCTTGCGGGCTTGTTGTGGGCTTGCCGCCTGAAGATGGGGGTCATGATACCATAGGCCCATGGATCCGACGGTTCTTCAACAAACCCCCTTGCAGCCCTCGCCCGGCATCGGAGACGGCAGCAAAAGCGAGCGCACTCCCCTGGCGCTTCGCGTGTTCGGCGCCCTGCTCATGGCCGGGGGCGTGGCCGTCGTGCCCGAAGTGATCCACACGCTCGCCCAAATGGGAACCATCTTCGTCGAGAAGACCTACACCGACGACTCGCTGCTCACCATCATCCTGTACGTCACGCTCGCGCTGTCCGCCTGCTTCTGCGCCCTGGCCTCCGGTGTTCTCGGCTTCCGCCTCCTGCGCGGCAACCGCCGGCGCGCCCGCCTCATCGCCGAGGCCGTGGCTATAGGGCTCGTCGTCGCCTTCTCCGCCGATCTGCTGCTGTTCGGCGTGAACCCGGGCCTGTGGTTCCTCGGCGCCTGCGCCCTCATCCTCATCGCGGCCCACGTCTGGGTGGACCCGTCGCTGTCCGGCGAGCGCGAGCTGCAGCGGCGGCTGCGACTCATGCAAACGCGCGAGGAGGCCGAGGACGGCACCCTCGGTCTGGACAAGACCGGCCGCGGCTATATCGAGCTGGACTTCTTCAACCTGTTCTGGATCTTCGTCATCGCCTCGGTGGCCGGGGTGGTCATCGAGTCCATCTACCACGTGCTCGTGGTCGACTTCGGCCACTACGAGGATCGCGCCGGCCTTCTGTGGGGGCCCTTCTCCCCCA
The DNA here is from genome assembly GCF_009755265.1 of Adlercreutzia rubneri. Taxonomy (NCBI): domain Bacteria; kingdom Bacillati; phylum Actinomycetota; class Coriobacteriia; order Eggerthellales; family Eggerthellaceae; genus Adlercreutzia; species Adlercreutzia rubneri. Next base: position 39,994 of record NZ_WPOO01000012.1, read on the forward strand.
TTTACGGCTTCGGCGCCGTGCTCATGACGCTGGCGCTCAACCGCTTCCACAACGCGCCCATCCCCGTGGTGTTCCTCGTTAGCGCCGTCATCGGGGGCGCCTTTGAGTACTTCGTCAGCTGGTTCATGGAATACGCCTTCGGCGCCATCGCCTGGGACTATACCGGCACCTTTCTCAACATCAACGGTCGCACCAACTTCATGTTCATGTGCATGTGGGGGGCCCTTGGCGTGGTGTGGGTGAAGCTGGCCCTGCCGGCACTTTTGCACACGGTGAACCTCATCCCGTGGCGCTGGCGCTACTCGATTACGGCGCTGTGCGCGGCGCTCATGATCTTCGACGGCGCCATGACGCTCGTGGCCCTCGACTGCTGGTACTCGCGCTTGGCAGGCGCAGCGCCCGACAACGCGCTCGAGCAGTTCTGCGCCGAGCAGTTCGATAACCAGTGGATGGAAAACCGCTTCGAATCGATGAGCATCCACCCCGATGCCGCCCATCGCTCATCCTAGGAGATTTTCGTGACTGAAGACCCGTACGACATCCTCGGCGTTCCCCGCACGGCCACGTCCGACGAGATAAAGAAGGCCTATCGCAAGAAGGCGCGGGAGAACCACCCGGATTTGAACCCGGACGACCCCGAGGCCGAAGAGCGCCTGAAGAAGATCAACGAGGCCTACGACCGCATCACGAACCCGGAGAAGTACGCCCGCGAGGACGCCCGACGCTATCGGTCGCCCTACAACCCCACCTACACCGGCTACGGCACGCCGGGCGGCAACCCCTTCGGCGGCGCGGGCCCCGGCAGCCCTTATGGCGGCGGTGCGCCCGGCGGCGGGTACCAGTACCAGTGGGTGGAAATCAACTGGGAGGACTTGTTCAACACCTGGAACCAGGCCTCCTCGGTGCCGCGGCCGGAGGTGTCGGCCACCGATTCGGCCGAGCTGCGCCAGGCGGTGCTGTTCATCGACGGCGGCAACTACAAGGCGGCCCTCACCGTGCTCGCGGCCCTGCCCATCAAGGAGCGCACGGCCCGCTGGCACTATTTAGCGGCGCTGGCCAACTACGGCGCCGGCAACACCGTGGCCGCCGTGGACCAGATCCGCACCGCCCGCAAGGCCGACCCCACCAACGGTGACTACCGCCAGGCCGAGGCCGTCATCGGCGCCCGCGCCCGCACCTACCAGCAGGAAAGCGAGAGCCGCGGCTTCGGCGGCTGCGTGGATCCCAGCTCGCTGTGCTGCTGCCTCATGTGCGGCCCGGCCCTCTGCCAACCGTTTTTGTTCTGCCTGTAGTTTATTAGTAGCGCGGAGCGGAAAGCGTCGTCCATTCGGGGGCGTAGCGGGCGACCCAGTGGGCCACGCCGCGGATGGCCACGGCCTCGGCGAAGGTTTCCGCCACCGACAGCACCACGTACAGGATGAGCGTGCAGAAAATCATCGGGCCGGCCAAAGCGGCGATGAGCGACATGATCTGCGCGAAGGAGGGATCGGCCGCACCGCCTATGGCGGCGATGGTCGGAGCCGCACCCATGATGCAGAGGAACATGATCGAGAACACCACAATGCTCAGCACGAGCGAGATGCCGATGACGATGGCCATGGGAATGAGCGTCACCGCGAACAGCTGGCCCCAGTTGCGGCGCGCCTTCTCCCAGATGTCCTTCACATTGAAGCCATCGCCCAGGCTCTGCCCCATGATCATGCGCATCTGCATGATGATGCCGGCCACATAGGTGGCCAGGGAAACGGCGATGGAGACGACCCAGCCGATGAAGGGAATCCAGCCGAAGATACCGCCGATGATGCCGCCAACCAGGCCCACCACCAGCGTCAGCACGAAAGCGTAAAAACCATACTCGAAGTTCTTGCCCGTCACTATTTTCTGGGGCAAGAGGCTGCGGCCGCCGAAGGGCACCTCGCGGGACCAGAACAGAAGGTAGCCGGCCACGACGAAGTTCAGAATCGGCACGCACATGATGAGGCCGAGCACCAACAGCCGGCTTATGTAGTTCGGCGTCGCCTTCACGTCTTCCCAGGCGGCCTTCAGGCAGCTGGTGGTGTAGGCGGGCGAAGGCGCGGGCGCAGGTTGCACCGGGGGCGTGTAGTTCATCGGATCCATGGGAACCTCCTCTTTCCGGAGTCGAAATGCCTGCACCTTGCGGTACGCGAGACGCCGCGCAAACCAGAGGCGCTCCGACTCGAATGACGTTGGGGCTATTGTGCCATCATTCCCCTTTTGACACCGGATCAGTGGGAAAATTGTCATCTAATTCCGCAAGGGTTAAGTAAGCTTGAAGGGCCCCAAGAGAGCGACCGCCTACATCTCGCGCTCTTCCACCACCGTGTAGGCGGGAAGGATGCTCGCTTTCACCACGCGATAGCAGAGTATGGCCGTAAGCGGCATGCCCAGGCACAGAAGCGTGCCCACCTTGAAGGAGGCCATGGTACCGAAGGTGTCGATGAGAGCGCCGGCCACGGTGGGCCCGAAGGCGGCCCCACAGGTATAGCCGGCATTGAGCCACGTGATGGCCTCGGTGAGGCGCGCGTCGGGCACCGCGCGCTCGCAGACGCCGTTGGCCACAATGAGCAGCGGCGCGTAGGTGCACGCCCCCAAAAGCGCCACCGCCATCAGCGTGGGCGCCGAGTCGATGAGGAACATGGTGCCGAAGGACAGGCCGACGGCACAGGCGGCCACCACGAGCTGCTTGGGCAGGGGCGCCCGCAGACGCACCATGCCGAACAGAAAGCCCGCCGTCATGGACACCGCGCCCGAGGCCATAAGAACCGCGCCGGCGAAATCGGGGCTGTTCAAGTCCTCGGAAAGCGACACTGTGGCAGTATCGAACAGGCCGAGGAACGACCCGGCGAAGGCGTAGATCACGAACAGCACGCGCACCGCTGCGGAGGTGGCAAGCAGGCTCTTCGAAGGCACGGACGCTGCCGAAGCGACGGCAGCCGCCCCCTCGGCGAGCGCGCCCTTCGAAGCGGCCGCACCGTCTCCCGCCACATCGGCGACGGCATCGGCGGCATCAGCAACATCGACGATATCGGCATCGCCCCCCGCAGCCCCGGCCTGCGACCAACCGGGATGCGGCTCGGTGCTCTTGGCCGCGCACAGAAGCACGACCCCGACGGCAAAGGCGACGCCGCCGCACACCATACCCGCCACCGGGGCGATGGCAGCGGCGAGCGCGATGGAGATGGACGGGCTGAAGATGAACGCCATGTCGTCGAGCACGCTCTCGTAGGAGAACATGGTGCGCAAGTCGGGAGCCGCCTCCCCCAAACGACCGGAGCGGATGAGGTAGGTCCACCGGGCGCGGGCCATGGCCTGGGGACTCGGGAAGAACCCCACCAGCAGCGCTCCTACGAACAGGGGCCATACCGGCCCGTGCAGCGCCACGTTCGCAATCAGAACAGCAAGGCCCAGAAGCGATACGGCCGCGGCCTTGGGCACCACGGCCGACTGGCCGCGCTCGTCGATGCGCTTCGACACCCGGGGCGTCACCACGAAGATGGACAGCGCGATGAGCGATGAGGACAGCCCTGCTGTGAGAAAGGAGTAACCCGACAGCGTGATCATCGTGACTACGCCGATGTTCAGCATGCTGCCGAAGAAGCGCATGAGCAAACAGGCGATATCGAAGGGGTAGGCTTCGCGCACGCGCAGCACTTTTTTGTAGACTCCCGGGCTCACCTTCGCCACGCTTCCACCTCCGCTCCCGCTCATGATGCCGGGCCGCGCCCGGCTTAACGCCTGCCGCCCTGTAGGGTAGCACGTCGTCGCAGGTGACGGAAGACCCCGCAGCCAGGGCAGGCTGCGGGGCCTTCGAAAGGCGGCCGCCGGGCAAGCGGCCGATCCGCCGGAACGAGGCGGTAGCTGACACCTCAGAGGGAGCTGGCCCGAAAGAAGGGGCACGAGCCAGCGTCAACCAACCAGCTACCTGATCTCGTCCAGGGGTATGCCATTATAATCGTGAGCTGTGAAGAACAGGATAACGCCGGCCACCGCGCTGATGGCCATCATGTAAAAAGCTGGCATGAGCCCGTTGCCTGTGGCGTCGATGAGCGCCGTGGCCACAAACGACGCCGTGCCGCCGAACACCACGTAGGCAATGTTCGAACCCAAAGCCGCACCGGTGTAGCGCACTTCCGTGGGGAACATCTCCGCCTGATAGCAGGCGATGTTCGCATCGTTGAGCGACAGCGTCACGCACATGATCAGCTCGGCGACAATAACGATGGGCAGCGACGCCGTCCCCAGCATGAGGAAACAGGGAATGGAAAGCACAATGAAGGCAACGCATGCGGTGAGCAGCATACGCCGACGCCCCACTTTATCGGACAGCGTACCCGAGCCGAAGATGATGAGCAGATACGCAATGAGCGCGATGTCGGTGGCCAGCTGCGCCTGGGACGCCTCCATTGAGGTGTAGCTCGTCAGGTACGTCGGCAGATAGGTGAGCACCAGGTAAAATCCCACCGCGTTCACCATAGTAGCGGCAACGGAGGACAGCAGGCGCTTGCGGTACTTCTTGAACACCAAGTGCGTCGGATGCTCCGCCTCCTTGTTCCCCTCTTCCATCTTCACGAAAGCCGGAGAGTCTTCCAGCTTGGTGCGGATGTAGTGGGCGATGAAGCCGAGTGGGCCAGCCAGAAGAAACGGAATGCGCCAGCCCCACTCAATAATGGCGGCCTCGGGCAGAACCATTTTCAGCACAAGGGCCATCGTGGAGCCCGCCAGCAGGCCCGTGGCCGTCGATGCGGGGACGAGCGAGCAATAGCGGCCGCGCTTCTCAGGCGGGGCGTACTCGGCCAGAAACACGGCGGCACCCGAGTACTCGCCAGCCACTGAAAACCCTTGCACGCTGCGCAGCACGAGCAACAGGATGGGAGAGGCCAGGCCAATGGCCTGGTAGGACGGCAGACAGCCGATGAGGAAAGCGGCACCGGACATCAGCAGAACCGAGATGGCCAGCGACTGTTTGCGACCTTTTTTGTCGCCCATGCTTCCCCAGAACATGGCGCCGAGCGGGCGGAAGATAAAGGCCAGGGCGAAGATGGCGAAGGCCATCAAAGTGGAGTTCACCTCGGAGCCGGGAAAGAAGACCTGGCCAATCGTAATGGCGAAGTACGTGTAGGTGGCATAATCGAACCACTCGATGAAGTTTCCCAGAAACGACGAGGCGGCAACGCGCTTCAAATCGCTGTGGGGCTCGTGAGCAACAGGGGCGACCTCAGCCGCGGCATCGTTAGTCCTCATGGAAATCACCTGCTCCGCTGAATTCATCCTCGATGGCGATGACCATATTGGCCACGGCAACGTCACGCAAGATGATGCCCTTTTCGCGCGTAGAGGCACCAGGATGCGACAGGCAGCCCGAAGGGGGCGTGTAGTCGGCCACAATGGGCAGCACATCGTAATTGGGAAGCTCGGCGGGCAACCCCGTGTACAGCGCGGGATCGATGCGGTCCATGTCCACCAAATCGGGATAGAACAAGAGCATGAGGGACGTCTCCATCACGCCAGCATGTTCCAAATCCCAACCCGTGAAACCATCGGGGTACAACTCCTGGATGGTGGCATCGTCAACGAAATCCCAGTAGGACAAAAGCTGGATTTTCACGTTCTTGATGCCCTCGGCCGACGCCTTCTCGAGAGCCAGCTCGGCGCCTTCGAAGATAAACTGGTAGTTCTCGTAATGGCCGTTCATGAACACGATCTTGCGAGCGCCGTCCTCGATGAGGCTATAGCAGATATCGCGGGCCAAAGAGATGATCGTAGTACCCGACAGCGAAGTCGTGCCCGACAGGTGGAACCCGCCGCCGCTGCGCTGCTGGGAACGATAGCCGAAATTGATGGCCGAGCACACGATACCCTCGAGCGCGCCGTCCGTATCGGCCGTGAGCGCCTCAGCGGTCGCGCCGGCCATGGCCTTGGTAAGAGCGGCGTCCACGCACATGGCCATATGGCTGCCATGCTGTTCGAGCGCACCAACGGGGATGAAGACGACGGCATCCTTCGCGAGCTTCTCGCGGTAGGTAAAGGCGTCCATCTCTTCCATGAATACAGAGTTTTTCATAGTCACTCCTTGAAAGCAGGGGCCTTCCCTCCCAAAAAGACCCATTTGGCAAGTGCGTAAGCGGAGGGCCGGACTCTCACTTCCCCAGCCAGACCCTCCGCGAAAGCAGGGGACTTAGCGGTCGTCGGCGTCGGGATGGTCCCGATCGTAAGCGTCGGCAGCTTTCTGGGCGCCGTCGGCCATAGCAGCCAGCTTCGGATCCATTCCATCCGGGTTCGCATCGATGAAGCCCGCACCGCCGGCTCCCACTTGGGCCGCCAGGGCCACTTCGCCATCAACAGCGGCATCGTCGACTTCTTTGTTCGCCGCACTGGTGGTGAAGACGATCTGGCTCACGCCGCCGATAACGATGAGCGCGCCGCCAATAAGCTGGAAGGCGGTCAGGGTCTCGCCGAACAGGCACAGGCCCAGAAGCGACGCCATGATGGTCTCTTGATAGGAGATGGCAGCCAGCTCGCCGGCCTTCAGGCGCTTGGTGGCATGGGTGAGCAGATAGAACGCGCCGAAGCCGGTGATGAGAGCGGCGGCAATCAGCCACAGCCAGGAATCGAGCGGCATGGTGAACAGGTTCCAGGGGTGCGTGATGATCTGGCCAGCGGCGTCGACCTGCGTTACGCCATTCACTTTCTCGGTATAGGACAGCGGCTGCAGGCAGAAGTTGTGCCACAGAAGCAGCACGAGAATGGCCAGCGATGCGAACAGGAAGTTCCACCAGGAGCGCACGTTCGAGTCGCAATCCTCGCGATAGCGCGAGAAGAACAAATAGAGGCCGTAGGCGACACCCGATGCGAAGGCAATGGCGTTGCCGAAGGTATAGGTGGGATCGAGATCGAGCGTCAGGCCCTCGGGAGTGACGATGCCCACGATGAACAGCATGCCGACTACCACGGCGATGATGCAAAGAATGCCACGCCAATCAATCTTTTCCTTGAGGAAGATCGCCGCAAGGATCGTCGAGTAAATGGGGCCGGTGTAAATGAGGAACGACGCGTTCGCCAACGTCGTGTACTGGGTGGACAGGCAGTACAGGCCGGAAAGCAGCCCCAAGAAGATGCCCGAGAGCAACATCATGCCCGAGAACCGCGTGGCCTTCACCTTCTTGAAGCCGCCGATAAACAAGAAGATGATCGTGAGCGCAATAAGGCCCGCGAAGTTGCGCCAGAACGACACGAAGTCGCCTGGGGCGTCAATGAAGCGCGTGAACGCTCCGATGCCGCCCATCAAAGATGACGAGCAGAACATCATGATAAATCCGATGAGCTTGTACTTCGCCCTTTCGTTCATAGGAACCCTCTTCCCATTCGATTTCGAAGACGCCTCATTGGAAGCACCTTCCCCTATGAGAAGAATTGTGCGGCCCAGTCGTAGGCGAGCGCAAAGGTCGAGTCGCAAACCCTGTTCCTCGAAACAGAATGTCAGCGGGTTTTTGTTTGAAGCGGAGGACAAATTGGCAATAATGTCACAAAATTGCGACAAGGGGGAAACCGCATCATGGTTCTCTTGACGTTCACCTTCAGTTGTCATCAATACAGCCACAGCGATCAGGTACTATGCGTTTAAGGAGGACATGACCAACCCCCGGATGCATACCCGAAACGAGCAGAAGGCGGCACTCCTATGATCACTGACCTCCCCTGGGCGAGAACATCTTCAATTCCCCCGATTTGAGCATCAAGATGAAAATTCTTCATGCGACGAACAAATCTCTCGATCAGATTACCGTGGCCGAGATCTGCCGCAACGCCGGCATCTCGCGACAGACCTTCTACCGGCACTTCGAGAGCAAGTATGACATCCCCTGGTGGTACTCCATCTTCTGCCGCCAGTTCTATTTGAACGAGATCGGCCGCACCATCGATTGGAAAACGGGCTACTACCACCATCTGCGGCTCATCGCCCAGGAGCGCGATTTCTTCCGTGAGTCCATCCAGTATTCGATCAACACGCCCTTCGGGCAGACCATCATGCCAGAAAACCGCAAGGCCGTGCTTCTCGACACCTTGGAGAACTACCGCCATGTCGAGGTGAACGACAACCTGCGCTTCATCGTGGAGGTGTTCTCGAAGCTGGAATGCGAGGTCATGAACGACTGGTTCCGCTCCGACGAGCCCACCAACCTCGCGCGCTGGACCGACGATTTGGTGAGCCTCGTGCCCGACCGCCTCTACCGCGCCCTGGAGATGCCCGCAACCGATCGGTAGAGTCGCGCAAGCCCTTCATCCCGTCTCGCAATGAACCCGCCGAAGCAAACCAGCAGGTTCGCTTCGGCGAACTTGTAGTACCATGGGAACGCGAACATCAAGGCGCCCGCGGGCGCACACTATAAAGGAGCGAGCCCCCATGTATGACGGCCTTCAAAGTCCTGGACGCAACGACGAGTGCTGGTGCGGCAGTGGCAAGAAGTACAAGAAATGCCACCTCGATTTCGACGAGCGCCTAGAGGAGCTCGCCGAGGCCGGCGAGGAAGTGCCGCCGCGCGATTTGCTGAAGACCCCGGCCGAGATCGAGGGCATCAAGCGCAGCGCCAAGGTGAACATCGGCGTGCTGGATTACGTGGCCGAGCGCATCGCGCCGGGCATTACCACTGAGCAGATTGACCAGTGGGTGCACGACTACACCGTGGAGCACGGCGCCATTCCCGCGCCGCTCGATTACGAGGGCTTCCCGAAGTCGGTGTGCACCTCGGTCAACGAGGTGGTCTGCCACGGCATCCCCTCTCCGGACGAGGTGCTGCGCGAGGGCGATATCGTCAACATCGACTGCTCCACCATCAAGGACGATTTCTTCTCGGACTCCTCCCGTATGTTCTGTATCGGCGAGGTGTCGCCGGAGGCGGCCGATCTCGTGCGCGTCACAAAAGAGGCCGTGCAGGTGGGGCTGGACGCCATCAAGCCGTGGGGACATCTGGGAGATATCGGCGCCGCCGTGAACGCTTACGCCCGGGAGCACGGCTACACGGTCGTGCGCGAGTTCGGCGGCCACGGCATCGGCCTGGAGTTCCACGAGGATCCTTTCGTGAGCTTCGTCACGGAGGCGGGCACCGGCCCCATTCTCGTGCCGGGGCTCTGCTTCACCATCGAGCCCATGATCAACGCCGGCGCCCAGGAGATCGACATGACCGACCCCAACGGCTGGACGGTTCGCACCGCCGATCGCTCGCTCACGGCCCAATGGGAAGTCCAACTCGCCATCACCGAAGACGGCTACGAGCTGCTCAGCTGGTAGAGGGAACCGACTCGCCAGCCACCGTTTCCGAAACGGTGGCGGCAACTTTACGGTCGCCATACGCTTAGCGGCCCGCTCCGATTTTGGGGAGGGCCGCTTCTATGCTGGTTTGCGTTCAACCAAGAACCCTTTCTCTGAGAGGAGCTTTCCCATGACCGAGAACACCAACCAAACCCCTGGCGCCACCGCCGGTTACGGCCCCGAAGGCCGCGAGCTCGAGCGGGAATCTCTCGCCTACGGCGAACCGGCTCGCACCCCTGGCGACGTCGAGACCGCCGCTGCGGGCGATGCGAGTGAGATGCTCGGCGAGGTGCTGCAATCCCAGGAACTGAACCCCGGTGAGCCCGCCGTCACCAACGAGCCCCCCGTTATGCCGCAGAATCCGGTCGCGACCCATCAAGCCGCCTACCAGGCGACCTACGGCGCGCCCCAGCAGGTAGCAGCGGCACCCCAGGCTCCCACTGCGGCCGCGGCACCCGGCACTGCCCCCACCGCCTCGCCTCACGCAGCGGCAGCCGCCACCGCGGCCGCCGTCCAGAAGACGCACAAGACCATCGATCCCGAGCAGGCCTTCCGCATTTGCGGCATGATCGTCGGCGCCGTCATTATCGTCTTCGGCCTGTGCATGCTCGCCTACTACACGCCCGACGACGTCGGCTCCCTGTTCGACACCTACCAGATGAACGGCTCCGCTGGCTTCGCAAGCGCCGGCGCCACCTCGGCTCAAGTGCTGAAGGCCGGCTTCTCGATGCTGCTCATCGGCTTCGGCGCCACCGACATCTGCGCCTTCGGCGCCAAGTACATGAAGGCCAAGAAGCGCGAGCAAAAGTAACAGTTTTCGGTGACGTTTTGCATTTTCTGTGAGGGTTGCTATAATAATCACCGATTTACGCCGAAGCCCACAAGCTTCGAACGATGAGGGCTCTGTTTTTGGAGGGGACAGGGCCCTTTGTCATGCCTGGGGACTTTTCGTTGAAGGTATAATCAGACGGAGCCAGGCAAATCACGCCCATCAGGCGACGCCGCATACCTAGCCATCGGAAGGAGGCACCGTGAACCCCAATGCGAAACAACTTCCCATCGATCATCTCGACGATATTGTGGGCAGCATCGTAAGCACCGTGCCCACCGACGCCATCTATGTGTTCGGCTCCTACGCCCGCGGCGAGCAAACACCCGATAGCGACGTCGACCTTTACGTCGTCACAAAAGACGCCGCTAAGAGACCCCTGGCCTACGGCGCTTTGGTTCGCAAGGCGCTTCTCTGGATGAAGCGTCCCAAGGACGTGCTCTGCTCAAGCGCCGACACCTTTGTGCAACGCTCGCACGACCTCTCGACACCCGAATACATCGTCGCTCGTGAAGGGGTGAAGATTTATGGCTGATACGGAATACACCGGCTTCATGTACGCCGCCCACCGCGATGTGCTCGTTGTCGAGAATCTGGCGAAGGAAATCGATCCCTACACCGAGGCCATCGCCTTCCATTCGCAGCAAGCAGCAGAAAAGATGGTGAAGAACGTATTCATCCAGAATGGAATCGTTCCCAGCAAGACCCATAGCGTCGACGAGCTTCTGTCGAAAGCCATCGATTCTGGCTGGCTGAGCGTCGAGCCCCCTGTTATCGACGCTGCCATTAATATCAGCATGCATGCGGTTGCAGCACGTTATTCCCAGATGCCGGATATCGACCGCGGCGAGGCCCTTCAGGCCATCGCCGATTGCAACACCATCGCAAAATCGCTCGCTGAAAACGGATACGACTCCGTAGAAATCAAGGTCGAAGTACATTACCTGCACGAAGAGAAACCGAGAGACGACTCGGACGAGTAGGCCTCCCGTCGCACGGCGAAGATTCACCGCCCCCTTCGGCACTCGGAAGGCAGCCTTGTGGATCGGCGAGACCTGCGCCGAGCATGGGGGCCTCCACGTCATAGCGCCCCAGACCCTAGGCCATCCCGTAGCCCTGAGCACGGCGTCCCTGTCGCCGCTGCTCTACGATCTCCGGGCCAGCTACTACGACGACCTCACCTGCGCGAAACAGCCTATCGAACTGCTCCTCGAAGGCCACGAGCCAGTCTTGCGCTACGCTCGGCACCGAGGACGTTTTCCTCAGTGCCGAATAGGCACAACGACTCATCAGAAAGCAAGCCATATCGCCGGTCGCACGCCAGCGGAGGCAAACGACATGCACCACCCGATGACGCCATCCTCATCGACGCACGGTACGCTTAACGTGCTCTCGCCGCCTGACGGCCTGAGCCACCATCGCGCTGCGCGCAATCCGGTCGCGTCATTGCAGGCCCGAGCCGCCAGGAGGTGCCCCTCGTCCATGTACCTCTTGACCTCCTCCGCGGACAGGCAGAAGACGAGATCGTCCGTCTCGTCGCCAGCCACCAATAACTCGGCCACGTCCCAGTCGAGCGAGTCGGCCAGGAATTCCCCGTTGAGCCATCGCCTGACCTCGGAGCTGAACCAGTCCAGAGTGTCAACCCCTTGGACGAACGGCATGTGCGACACGACGTCGCGCGCGAGAAGGAGCACCCTCCCTCCGTCCTGTCGCAATACGATCCATTCGCATGCTGCATCGTCTTCGCAAGTGCCCTTTTTCAGGGACACGGTGCCCTTAGCGGGGTCGTACGCGCTCCCAAACATGATCTCGGACGCGATGCCGGGCGCTGCGCTGAAGCCTTGGTTGGCAAAGTACTTGCAAGCATTCAGAGCTGTTTCCTTGTCGGCCAAGGCAAGGAACGTGAGGAAGAAGCGCAGCGGCTCTCTGTCTTCTCGATTCACGATGGCTCTGTTCAACAGGTTGGCCGCCAGCGCCGGGTCGCTCTCCCGCACCAAAAAGGAGAGGCCGAGGGCAACCTCCGGCTCGTTTTGTTCCAGTATAGATAGATACAGATCCGCTGCCCTGTTGGGATCGTCGGGAATGAGAAGATGGGCCAAATTGCACGGGGCGCACAGCTTGTCCCCGGCCTCCATCGCCTCGACGAAGGTGTCCTTAGCCAGGTCAAGATCCTTACTCGCCCTCACGATCCCGAGCTCGTTGACGACATCGCTGTCGTACTTCACGGCTAGCGATCTCTCAAACAGCTCGATCGCCATTGCCGGGTTCTCGTCCTCAATAAGCCGCGCGAGGGCGCAGGTTGCATACTGCTCGTTGCCCGCCGCTATCGCCATTCTGAATGCTTCCTTGGCCTTTCCGGGGCTTTCTTTTTGTATCAAAATGCCATAACTGTACATTGCTTCACCCTTGAGGTCGGTGTGGAACAACCGTTTATAGAGCTCGACCGCTTTATGCGGATTCTTATCGTGAAGGTAAGTGGCCAAATCTTGAATACGAGAATCCCCATCAAGCTCGTCCGTAGCTATGACATATTTTTCATAAAGCTGCATCGCCCGCTCGCTGCCGTCAGCAATGAGCGGCATGAGGACATCCGACAATTCCGTGTAATTGCCAGCTTTACCCGCAAGCTGCAGCAAATCGAGGGTGCGATCGGGATCGCGGTCCATAATCATCTTCGCGCAACGAATCGGCGCGCTAAACTCGTCCCCCTCCTTAATCGCGCGCTCGTACAACTCCAGGGCCCTCGCAGGGTCCTCGTCGCGCAGCAAATCGGCTAACTTCGTGCAAGTCAATCCTCCGGCACCGGCTTCGACCGCGGCTGCGTAAAGCCCGCGCGCCTTGCCCGGATCCTCTTTCTCGAGGAATTGCGCCAGATCGGCCGCTCCTCTCCCGTCCTGCGTGATCACTGAACGCTCGAAGAATTCCAAGGCCTCCAGAACGCCGTTCTTGATCATCGGCTTGACGTCCTCAAACATCCCCTCAGTGTTGCCGTGTCTCGCCGCCACCGCGAAGAGGTCGAGCGCCCTTTGCGGCTGGCTCTCCCTTAGCAGTCGTCCTAAACACCTGGGAGCATCATAGTTGTCTCCAGAGGACATCGCGGTGGCATACAGCGTCTCGGCCTTCTCGGTGTCCCATTCCTCGACCAACTGGGCCAGCTCTGCGGCTTTCTTTCCATCTGCAGAGACCAAGAGCGCTTCGTACAACCGCACGGCGCATTCCACACCCGATCGAATCAGCGGCCGAAGGTCTTTTTCGAGATATTGACTATTGCCATTGAGGGCGGCCTGCCTGAAAAGACTCACGGCGCGCTTGGGATCGCTCATTCGGATAAGCAGCGCGAGGTTTCTCGGTGCTAGCTTATTGCTTCCCGCCTCGATCGCCTTCATATACAACGACTCGGCCTCTTCGGGATAATCTTCTTCGATGAGAAGGGCGAGATTGTTGGCGGCCATTTTTACTTCGCCGGCATCGATGGCCTTTCTATAGAGCTCAATCGCTGTCTTGGGATCTTCTTTGGAAATCAAATATCCCAGACAACTCGCCGCTGAACCGACATTATCTCCCACCCGAATGGCCTTATCAAAAAGCTTCTTAGCGAGATCAGCGTCTGTGTCCATGCATTCGATTCCGCGCTGGTAGAAGTTCATGCGGCTTTTACACCATGCCGCGAAATCCTCGACTCTCTCGAAGACCCAGTCCGCACCCCAATGTTTGCGCGCGTGCCCCTTGAGGTAGTCGGGGACGCCCCAGAGCGCAAGAGCGCCGTCGATGCCGGCAGACTTGTACGCGATCATGTCCTCACAGGTATTCCCCAGACCCACTATGCGACAGCCTCCAACGTCGTAGTATTTCTTGAGATAGTCCACCACTTCGCAAACGCCACGACGGCAGGGCTTGTAGTAGTTTCTGCGAAAGCCCCCTCATCCTCATCTTGTGGATAGGTGAACACCGGGAAGGGAATGAGCCCGCGGTGCTCCGGGAATTTAATATTGTCGACCGCTTCGGAAGGAGAAAGCAACTTGTCCATCTGCCATTTCGACCGATTGCTCAGAAGGGCAGTCGGAATGGGAAGCGAGGTGAGCTCCCTAACGCCCTCGTAGACCTTGTAGGGCATAACCGCATGGGCCATGTTCTCCTCGTAGCGCAGATCCCTTATGCCGCTGTCGATGAGCGTTTGGTCTAAGTCGTAGACGATCGCGCCGATCGGGCCATCTGGATCCTGCGACCCGCCCTTCTCGGGAAACGGCTCCCGCAGCTGCCGTGCGTCGGGAAAGAACTCGTACTCGATTCCGCGATCGTACCTCAAGTATGCTTTCACGACCTCGCCCGTAAAAGCCCGAGCATAGGCGAAATTGACGATCCTCCCCCGGAACCCGTTTTCCCTCAGGAACTCGCCCATCGCCCTGAAAGAACTGCCCGTGGTCAGGACGTCGTCAACGACGACGACCAAATCAAGCCTGGCGAGAATTCCCGGATTAGATATCAAAAGGGTCGATTTGTTCTCGGCCACACTGCGCTTTCCTCCCTCCAAATGGAAGGCTCCGCGGCTCTTCCCACGCCGGATGATTCGCGTCAGGTCGACATAGGCGCCGCCGGAGCTGCTCAGCACGTCGCGTACCATCTCGGTCACTCTGTTGATCTTGAGTACGTCACTTGAGGGTATCGTGGCAACGGCGCCCTTGACTGCCTTGCCGCCCGTGTCTTTCCAAACAGCCCTCAGCATTTGTCGGAGATCCTTCTCGTAATAGCTGAGGTTCCCTCCATTGGGCCCCGCGGGCATCTCGCTGTACTTGTAGTAACATTCGGCGTCGCTATCCTTATCCTTCTTCAGTCCCCTCACATAGTGGTAAAGATCCCAGAGCACGCCAGTATTATCGCCAGTGGGATAGAAGTACTTATAGAACACCGGATCGGGCATGCCCTCGAAAAAGATCCGATAGTTGGCGAGCAGGTTGTCGCAGGAATCCCCGACCATCATCGATCACCCTAACCGAACAGATTCAGCTGGCTGTCCCTGCCAAGCGCCGTGCCACCGCTGGCTCCTCTGAAATTCCTTTGACGGTAGGACTCCATGGCGATCTTGAAGTCTTCAATGGTGGAGGCCTCGAATATGGGAAACGCACCGTCCTTGAGGTATTTTACATTCCCGCCGAAGCGCTCGTCGGCGTAAAAGTCCTCGCCCATGCGGCTGCTGTAGTCGAAAACGGCGATGGGGGTGTTCGTACCCTGGGCGTGCTTCATAGCGTGGTTGGTGCCCCCCGCGACGCTCGTCTCGATAGCGATGACACCATCCGAGAGTCCGGGCTGCCACTCATCGCGCGCGACTAGGTTACTCACGAGCTGCTTGTCGTGCAACATGGCGCCGGGCGCGTACTCCGAAACCAACGCGCCACCACCTCCCACGATACGGTCTGCCAGACCCTGGTTCTGCGAGGGGTACACGGGCGCGTCGATCGGCGTGGGCAGCACAGCAATCGTCTTCCCCTCGGCCAGAAGCGCGCCCTCGTGTCCAACGGTGTCGCAGCCCAAAGCAAGCCCACTCACGATCACGTACTCGTCGGCTGCAAGAACCTCCGCGAGCCTCGTCCCCATTCTCTTCCCGAAATCCGTGGGCTCCCGCGTGCCGATTATGGCTACAGCCTTCTCCGCGTTGAGCACGGCGGCATCGCCTCTACAGAACAGGATCGGCGGGTACCTCTTGTTGAGAAGCAAGCGGCGCGGATATGCGCTCATATAGGGGTTCAGGATGCTCGCACCGCAGTCATTCGCGCGTTCGACGATCATATCGGCCACGCCCTCGGCCTCCATCCAAATGGCGTCAGCACGCTCCGCGTTGGCATCCGGCGAATCGATAGGATCGTAAGCCAGGGCCTTGTTGACTGCCCCAACGTTCAGGGCCAATGCGAACTCCCCATCGAGAACTTCCGTCGATTCAACTATCAACCGCTTATCCTCGAGGATCTTCTGAACCGTCCGGGCTCCAACCCCGGGCAGCTCCATAAGCGTCAGAATGAAAGTATTAACGCACCTATCACCTGGCTCTAGTCCAACCATCTCTGTATCTCTCGTTCTCTCCCTCAATCGCTCGCAGGCTCAAAGGCAGTATCGTTCCCTCGGTATCATACCCGAGTCGAGTTGCCATTGCATTACCACAAGCATCTTGTTCTTATCACCCGGCTTTTTCCTGGAATGCGCATTGCGGTCACACACAGAAAGTTCCGAAATTGCACATAACGATGAAGCGCGGTTGCTTGTTGCGCCCGAAACTCTCCGCATAGGCAAGCGCCTGCTCGAACGGCGCGACCATCCTCCCTCCGGGCTCCTCGGGCCTGCTGAGGTCTATGCTCAAGCCCTTCTGCTCAACGAACACCGCCGCATCCGATATGAGGTAGTCTATGAAACCGCCATCAACGGTCCAGTACTCGAATTTTGCATTAAACGAGACGTGCTCCATGCCTATGAGATCGCGCAGAAGCTCCGTCCAGAAAACCTGGGCATCGCCCTTCTCGTAGCCTCTGCCCTTCCACGCTTCGGCAAACTGCCGCGCAGCCTTTACCTTCTCTGATTGTGTCATATTTCAACTTCAATCTTTGATCGAGGGTATAAACCACCAAGAAGCTATTATAGATGCATCACCTTGCCTTGCATTTCTGCTATCTGCATAAGACACAGATTAACGCTTGATCAGGGCTGTAAGTGTCCCGTACAGCATCCGCCAACATGAAAAAAGGCCCTGCCGTAGCTGAGCTGAACCCCGATAGCGGGGTTCAGCTCATTGCTGGCGGCCCAAAGGTAATCGGAGGTCACAAATTAGACACGATTTGCCTATCAGCGAGCGCCCTTCCGACTCTTCTCAATCCACACTCGGAGTCTATCGGTGCTCTCGGTGATCTTATCGAGAACTCCCAGTATCTCGTCCATCTTCTCCTCCTCGTCGGGAGTGAAGGCGTCATCGGCTATGATCTCGTGCAGTGACGTCTCGACATCGTTGATGCGGTCGAAGGCCCCCGCCAGCTCGAAATAAGTTCGGTAGATGTCCTCGGTTCCCAGCCCGGCACCCTTCTTGTAGATCTCCAGTCCGATCGGGCAGACCGTCGAGCAGTGCAGCCACTTGAGCTCGGGGGTCTGGTACACCCTTGCCATATCAAGCACCAAATTAGGCGACGGCGTCCTCTTCCCCGTCTCGAAATCTTTAAGAGACGACGCGCTGATCTTGACGTTCTCCACAGAGAAGGCCGACGCCGCCTTGTCCCTGCTGCTGAACTGCCCGCGTTCGCGGCATTCCCGATACAGCCGCGCTCTCATCTCCCTCGCCAAATCGATGTTTTCCATTCGCTACCACCTTATATATGCCCCATAATGGATAGAAAAGCTATCCATTGGAGCCCAAAATGGGCTGTTTCCGCTCCTCGCTTCATGACCCTCTCCGTCATATTATTTAGTCCGTCGGGAGACCGCGATCCTCGGAGAAGGCAATCCATCTCCTTTCATTTGGGCTGATACCTCCTTTCGAGTAGTTTACACTTCGCGCCATCTCCGCAGGCTCGAACGGCCCCCGACGCAGATCCAGAAATGGCGCCGTCGGACGCGACGCCGGAAAGAGAGGTAGAAATGAAAAAGACAGTACCCCTAGACAAGATCGTCGAGACCGTAGCCTCACTCGGAGTGCCCGGCTTAATGCTCCTGACGGCCCTGGGGGGATCCGGGCTCACCGGTGCAGCTGCGATCACCACAGCTTTGGGCTCCCTGGGGCCCGGCGGTATGATCGGGGGCGTGGCCACTTTGGGCGTCGCGTTGCTTTTAGTGCGAGGAATATCCGAGTTCGGCTTCGACGCAATCCTGTCCAACGTGGTCAAGCAGCTGTACAAGCAGGGCGAGACGAAGGAGACCATCAAGCAGAAAATCGAAGGCTACCACGTGGCCAAATCCCTCCGCTTCAAGCTCGTCGGCATGCTCGATTCGCTCCCTGAAGAAGAGACCGCGAGCCAGGCACTGGCCGTGGCTTAAGAAAATAATTGCTCAAAGAGAAAGGCTATAACATGGCACAGTACAAGGTCAGACTCATCTCCGAAGACGGCGAGGTGCACGAGGAAGACGACCTCTACGATACCGAGGAAGACGCCTACGAATACGGATGCTACCTCAAGAGCTGCTACTTCCAGGGGCAAGAGATCCTGCATATGTCCAACCCAGGAGACAACCCCGAGCCCGACTACGACGAAGAAATAAAAATCGAAGTGGTTGAAGCCTAGCTCCCGCCCGATCGGCCCTTCGCGATTGCTGCCCTCGCTCCTTTACGAGGGCAGCGCTTTTTGCAGCAGGATCGATCCTGCGCGAATCTGTCCCCCAAGCCGAATTCTAGGCCTTGGTAGCTACCGGCGCAGAGCCTCCGTGGCACGCCCCCTCCTGCGCAACAACCAGAGGGCGGCCCTCGCGAAAAGGTCGCCCTCTGTCGGGAAGGGCCTAGGCGGCGCCGGCAAGGCCGCCCGACCTATCGGGAAAAGTCGCTACACCGCGAACACCACGGAGCAGATGCTCAAAAGGATGGCGCCGAACACCAAGGTGAACACCATCATGGGCCAGACGAACCTGAACCAGTGGGACATCTTCATGTCCAGCATCTGCAGCGTTGCCATCACTAGGCCGGTCGGCGCGATGTAGAGCATGGCGTACTGGCCGAACTGGTAGGCCGCCACAATGATCCAGCGGGGAATGCCCACGGTGTCGGCCAAAGGCGCGAAGATAGGCATCGCCAGCACCGCCAAGCCGCTGGAAGAAGGCACCACGAAGCCCAGCACGAAGAAGATGAGCAGCAGGCACACCACGAACAGAGGGCCGCTCATGCCGGCCACCAGGTTGGAGGCCGCATTCAGCATGGTGTCGCTGATCATGCCCTCGGTGAGCACATGGTTCACGCCGCGGGCCAGGCCGATGATGAGGGCCACGGGCACCAGGCTGGAGGCGCCGGCACCGAAAGCGTCCACCATTTTCGCCTCCCCCACGCCGTCCTTGCCCGTGCCGCCGATGAACATAACCAGGATGGACAGCGTCACGAATTCTGCGGCCATCTGCGGGAACCACCAACCGAGGTTCATGACGCCCACAATCATGATGATGAAGGCGGCCACGAAGATGACGAGCACGATCTTCTTGCGCAGGCTGAACTCCCGGGCCGCTGCGCCGCTTTCGTCCAGCTCCCACTGGGCATTGAACTTCTCACGATCCTCGTAGGAGTAGCTGAATTTCGGATCGGCCTTCACCTTCTTGGCATACCAATGCAAGTACAGCAGAAACACAATGGCGCCCACGACCAAAGCGAAGGCACGCACGGCGATGCCCTCGGTGAACACCGTGCCGGCAGCATTTGAGGCAATAACGGCCGAGAAGGGGTTCACCGTAGAGAACGTGGTGCCGATGGAGCCGGCCATGAAGATCGCGCCCACGACCACAATGGAGTCGTAGCCCAGCGCGATGAAGATCGGCGCGAGAATCGGGTAGAAGGCCACGGCCTCCTCCTCCAGGCCGCACATGGTGCCGCCGAAGATCATGAACACCGACACGCCGAACACGAGCAGAAACTCGCGACCCTTGGTCTTCTTCGTGAGGGCGGAAAGCCCGCTTTCGAAGGCGCCGGTCACTTTCACGACGCCGATAAGACCGCCCAGGCACAGGATGAACACCATGACGTCGATGCCGTCGATCACGCCCCAGACCATGGAGTAGGGAATGTCGGCAAGCGACACCGGATGCGGATCGAGCCCTTCATAGGTGCCGGGAATAGACACCGCCTTGGTGATGGCGCCGCTCGTGAATTGATCGATGTCGATTTTCACGCCCAGCTCATCGAGCGTTTGCTGGGTCGCATCAAGCTGGGACACCTCGCCGGTCGGTGTCGTCATCTCCAATTTGCCGCTCTCGGAATCGTAGAGCAGCTTCGAGTACTGGCCGGCCGGCACGAACCACGTGCAAATGACGGCAATGATGGTCACGATAAACAGAATCGTGAACGCCGAGGGAAAAGAGAACTTGCGCTTCTTTTTCTCCCTCTTGGGCTCTTCGGTCGGGATGGGAACGGCTTCCATGGTTGTCTCGGCCATGATGATCTCCTGTCTGAATCGGGGCGAAACGCCGTGATGCCTTCCCATGGGCCGCCATCGGAATCGCCATCGGAGCCACTGCTTTCGACCGCGAGCCATGGGAGGATGTGATGATCCGAGTGTAGGGGCACGGGCTGCGCGCAGCCAAGGCATAAGCCGGGGATGTTCCTCAAGCGCAGCGGGTATAACTTGGAGATATTGCGAAGACCTCCATCTATACACGGACTAAACCGCAGGTGGGAACATCGCCGTTGCCGATCCGTCAACAAAGCGCCATAGCGGCTCGACGGCCCCCGCCGCGATTCGCTACACTACCGCCAAGCTGGCAAACCACGCCGAGCGAGTCCTGCCGCCGCATCTGCTTTCGAGGAGCACCAATGACCCTGCTGTTCTACTACACGCTTCTCATCATGTTCTTCTACACCATCGTGGCGGCCACGAGCCTGTCGGCCTTTTACGTGTCGCACCGTCGCACGTTCCTGTACGCCACGTTCGGATTCACGTTCTACTTCTTCGATGTCTCCCTCGTCTTTAAAGACAATTTCATCACCCCCGATGCCGTGTTCGAAGCCGCCTCGTTCTACGATGTGGGACACCCTTACACCTCCATCATCACCGGCGGCGGTGCGTTCCTCTTTCTGTGGCTGGCCGCCTGCCGCTACTGCCGGGAAGAACGCCCCGTCGTTCGCTTTGCGCCCGTGGCACTGTGGGCCGCGCTGTCGTTGGCCGCCTATCAGTTCATCGAGAACCCGCAATGGAGGGAGTTCGTCTATTACAACCTGCGCGCTGTGCTGCAGCTGGTCTGCTACGGCCTGCTCGCCTGGTGGTACACGCACTCCCCCGACCCCGAGCGGCGCTCCATCATGAAGAGCCACCGCACCGCGTTCTTCTGGGCCATCGGTCTTACCTGCGGCATCATTCTGGAGAACGTGTACGTCCAGCTGATCTTCGACCCCGGCAGCATTCCCCGCGGCATGTGGGTCCTCGCCGAGCGCAGCCCCATGGAGAACCTCCTGTTCATCTGCTACGGCCTAGCGGTTCTGCGGGGCGCGTCGGTGTCCCTGCAGCTGCGAGCCCGCGAGCTGCCCGAAGGCGACGATCCTTTGCTCGCGGAGTCCATCGATCGTCTGCTGCCTTTGTATAGCCGCACCTACGACCTCTCCAAACGCGAGGAGGAGGTATTGCGCCACGCGCTCATGGGGAAGGACAACCAGAACATTGCAAGCACACTGACGCTTTCCGCCGGCACCGTGAAGGTGCATATGCACAACATCCTGAAGAAGACCGGCCACGCCAACCGCGCCGAGCTGGCCGCCGACTTCTGGGAGCGCTGAGCAAAGGTCTTTCGCGAGGTTTTTGCTACATCTCGAGAACATGACCCCAAAGGGCCACATATTGTGTTAGAATTCCGTTTCGCTAACTAGATATAGTGAACCAGCGAGGCATTAACCGAACCGCAAACGACAAGGAGCCCATCATGGAGAACAAGATGATCGACGGCGTGAAGGTGGCCGTGAACTACGCCCAAGCCAGCGATGCCCCCGTATCCGACGACGAGATCAAGGCCTACATCAAGCGCGCCTACGACAAGTACCCCCATGGTCAGCTGGAGTCGCTGACGCTGGATGTCGATGGCGAGGACGTGGGCATCCACTACGGGCTCGCGCCGGTGAAGTTCGACCGCATCCGCCGCATCACCGGCTACCTGGTGGGCACGCTCGACCGCTTCAACGACGCCAAGCGCGCCGAGGAGCACGACCGCGTCAAACACGAGGTTCCCGCCTGCTGCAAGTAACCTGGCTTTTTCAACCCATAAAGAAGGGCCGTTGCGAGATGCTTTTCGCAACGGCCCTTCTTTTTTCGCAGCCTGAAAGCCTACAGCGGCAATCGCCCTTCCAGGGCGCGGCCCAAGGTGACCTCGTCGGCGAATTCCAAGTCGCCGCCGACGGGAAGCCCGCTAGCCGGGCGCGTCACCTTCACGCCCAAGGGCTTGATGAGCCGCGCGAGGTAGGCGGCCGTGGTCTCTCCTTCAATGTTGGGGTTCATGGCGAGCACCACCTCGGTCACGTCCTCGCGACCAAGACGCGCCATCAGCTCGGCGATGCGCAAGTCGCCGGGGCCAACGCCCTCCATGGGTGCCAGCACGCCGCCGAGCACATGGTAGACGCCGTTGAACACGGCCGTGCGCTCGATGGGCGGAATGTCGCGAGGCTCGCTCACCACGCAGATGACCGCGCCGTCGCGCTTGGAGCTGACGCAGATCTCGCACAAATCGCCCTCGGCGTAGTTGAAGCAGCGAGCGCAGAAGTGCACGCCCGCCTTCACCTCACGGATAGCATCGGCCAGACGCAGCGCCTCGGCGGCGTCGGTGTTCAGGATCCAGTAGGCCATGCGCTGGGCCGACTTCGGTCCCACGCCGGGCAGACGCTCCAGCTCGTCGAGGAGCTTTTGAATGGAAGGTGCCGCTTGCACGAATGTCGCCTTGAGATGGAGACGGCCTGGCTACATCAGGCCGGGGATCTTCATGCCGCCCATGACGGCGTTCATGCGGGCGTTGGCCGCCTCGCTGGCGGCGCGCAGCGCCTCGTTCACGGCGGCGACGACCATGTCCTGCAGCATCTCCACGTCCTCGGGATCCACGGCAGCGGGGTCGATGGTGATGTCGGTGATGGCCATCTCGCCGGTGGCCGTGGCCTTCACCATGCCGCCGCCGGCCGAGGCCTCGAAGGTCATGGCGGCGATCTCCTGCTGGGCCGCGGCAGCATCGCGCTGCATCTTCTGAGCCTGCTTCATCATTTTCTTCATGTCCATGAAAGGGTCTCCTTTGCTGGTTCGCGGGTCGCGCCCGACTGCTAACGTATTCTAGGGCATCTCGCCCAATCTCGCTTAGACGACTTCCTCGAAGTTGACGCCGTCGCCGAAGCCGAAGGCAAGCGAGGCGGCGAGGTCGGGCTCCTCTACGGGATTCGGGGAAGGCCCGGACACGGCATCGGGCTCGGGGGGAAGCGCGGAGGCGGACGGTGCTGCCATCGAAGGGGCCGGCGAGGGGGCAGGAGCGGACGCAGGCGCTTGAGGTGTCGCACCAGACGGCGCCGGCACCTGGGGCGCCTCCTCCCACGGGGGCACTTCGGAAGAGGCTGCGGGAGAGGCATTTGCGGAGACGCTCGGCGCCGGGAAGGTCGCTGCGCCCTGGGGCGAGGCGCCCCGGGAGGCGAAGGGATCCTCGAAAGGGATATCCGCATCGTCGTAGGGGACGTAGTCGTCGTAGGGCGGCCGATCGTCATCGGGCGCGGGGGCCGGCGAGAGGGCCGGCACAGCGGCGGAAGCGGGAACCGCGGGCGCGCTCACGCTAGAAGGCGCGCCGGACATCGGGCTCGCCGAAGCAGCGGACGGGGCAGGTACCGATTGAGAGGCCGGTGCGGGTACGTTAAATGCGGAAGCCGCGGCGGGAGCAGAGGCCATCGGAGCCGAGGCGCCGCCCTTGCGCAGCTCGAAGGGAATGTCCCCGTGGGCTTCACGGCGCAGAGCCTGGGCGAGCTCGGCCTGCACGTCGGGTTTCTGCACGGCGCGGAAGGCGAAGTCGTTCTCGGCGGGGAACTCGATGAGAAGCGCGCCCGCCGCCGCATCGAAGACCGCCTTGGTGTTCATGAACAGCACGCCGTAGGCCGCCTTGGACTTCTTCAGCGAGGCGAGAACACCGGCCCAGAGACGCTGAAGCGAGGCCATATTCGAGAGGGCGGCGGTGATTTCCGGCGATAAGGCGCCCGCAGCGGCCGAAGCGGGCGGTGCGGAAACGGGGGCGGATGCCGTAGACGGCGCGGGGGCAACGGCAGCAGAGGTCGCCGCGGCAGGGGCTGCCGCCGGGACAACCTCTTCCGTAGGGGCAGACCTTGGTCGCCCCTCGGCGAGCGAGGCGGACGGGCTGTCGCACGGCGCTGACCCAGCTGGAGCCGAGGGGCGACCAAGGTCGCCCCCTACGGGGCTCGCTCCAGCAGGGGCAACCGCTGCCGAAACGACCGCCGCCGGAGCAGCGGCAGACACAGGCGCAGGAGCAGCCACCGGCACGCCTGCGGACGCGGGCGCCGCGGCAGCCACGACAGAGGCGCCGGCCAGCTGGCGCTCCAGGGTTTCCACGCGCTCGGCCAGAGCTTCCAACGTCACATCGGCGTCGGGGCGTACCATACGCGTCAGCGCGATCTCGAAGGTAAGCCGCGGGTTCGTGGACGTCTTCAGCTCGCCGGCTACATCCCCCAAAACACCCAGAAGCCGCGCCAGGCGGTCGACGCCGAACAGCGGCAGCTCCTGGATCAGCTCGCGGCGCGTCGTCTCGGACACGTCGAGCACCACCTCGGGCCCCGCCACAGCCATAACGTACATGTTGCGCATATGCTCGGCCAAATTCGCGACGAACTGGGCCATGTCGGCGCCGGTTTCCACGTACTCGGCCACCCAGCGGAAGCACGCCGCCGCGTCGCGGACGCCTATCGTCCGCACGATGTCGGCCAAATCCGTGGAGTCCACGGCTCCCAGCATCCGCTCGGCCACTTCCATGGTCACCGCACCGTCGCCGAAGGCGATGAGCTGCTCCAGCGAAGTGAGCGCGTTGCGCATGCCGCCCTCGGCCCGATGCGCGATGAGCTCCAGGGCCTCCCCTTCGAACTCCACGTTCTCGGCGGTGCAGATGGCCCCCAAGCGAGACACCATGGCCTCGGTGGAGATGCGGCGGAAATCGAAGCGCTGGCACCGCGAGTGAATGGTCTCGGGCACCTTCTGGGGATCGGTGGTGGCCAGGATGAATACCACGTGGCTCGGCGGCTCCTCCAGCGTCTTCAACAACGCGTTGAAGGCGGCCGTCGAGAGCATGTGCACCTCGTCGATGATGTATACCTTGTAGCGCCCGCGCGTCGGCGCGAACTGCACGCGGCCGATGATCTCCTCGCGAACGTTCTCCACGCCGGTGCGGCTCGCGGCGTCCAGCTCGTACACATCGGGGTGCTCGCCGGCAGCGATCATCTCGCAATCGTCGCAGGTGCCGTCGGGCTCGGCCGTAGGCCCCTTCTCGCACAGAAGCGCCTTGGCCAGAAGGCGCGCCGTGGTGGTCTTGCCGGTGCCGCGCGGGCCCGTGAACAGGTAGGCGTGGCTCACCTTGTCCTGGGCGATGGCGTTTTTGATGGTGCGCTCGATGTGCTCCTGACCGACCACGTCCTCGAAGATCTGCGGTCGGTACTTGCGATAGAGTGCCTCGGCCATGGCCTACTCCCCGCCTTTCTCCTCAGTCTCGGAAGCCGCCTGCGCGTCCTCGGCCGCCACCCGGCGCCGCGCCTCCGCCTTCGCCTCGGCCTCGGCGCGCATCACGCGCTCCTCGGTCAGCTCGCGCTCGTACTCGGCCTCGTTCACGCGCTCGGCCGCCTGGGCTACCGGATCGCCCTCCTTGGCGCGACGACTGTTCAGCGCGGCCTTGATGACACCGATGAACGCCGGCGCCACCGACACGGCCACAATGCCCAGCACGATCACCTCGAAGTGCTCCTGCACAAACGGAATACCGCCGAAGAAGTATCCCACCAGCACGAACAGGCTCACCCAGGAGATGCCGCCGACGGCGTTGAAGAACGTGAACTTCCCGAAGTTCATATGTCCGGTACCGGCGATGAACGGCGCGAAGGTGCGGAAAAACGGCATGAACCGCGTGATGATGATCGTGAGCCCGCCATAGCGCTCGAAGAAGTGGTCGAGCTTGGCCATGCGCTCGGGCGTGAGCGCCTTCACCTTCCCCGAATCGATGATGCGGCTGCCGAACAGGCGCGCGATCCAGTAGTTCGAGGTGTTGCCCAAAATGGCTGCCGCCCAGAACACGATGAGCGTGGCCCACACGTTCAGGCCGCCGCCGTCGGCGGAGAACACGCCCGCTGCGAACAGGAGCGAGTCGCCCGGCAGAAACGGGAAGAACACCAGCCCCGTCTCCACGAACACGATGAGGAACAGCGGCGTGTACACCCACACCGGGCCCAAAGCGATGATCCAGCCGGCGATGAAGCCGCGCGGGTCTTTCAAAAGGTTGATGAAAAAGTCGATGATGCCCACCGAGTCTCCAATCTGCAGAATAACGTAGAAGGCGGCGCGCCGCCGGCCCCATTGTATTTTCAGAGGTCACGGCAACGAGACCCTGCGCAAAAGCGCCACGGTAATTTTACGTTGGCACCGCGGTGCGCCCTTCGCGCAAAAGTGCCCCGAATAGGTATGGGCGCTCGTCAGCGGTCCCTTATGGCTGCTTCCTCCCGGACCTGACCAGGTTCGGAACATGTCGCCGCCCATACCCATTCGAGGCACTCGAACTCGTAAGGCCTAAGTATAGGGGAAGCGCGCACGACTGGCGACGGCGCTCCCCTCCGGCAACTAAAAGTCCATAGGGCGCCCGCTAAAGACCGTCTGCGGGCATTTTCACTACGCGATCCTTGTTAAGATCTTCGTAAGGTCTTCGCAAAAACCGGGGGAATTGCTACTATTCTTTCGACCCTTAAACGTAACTCAAACACATCAGTCCCGAGGATGTCATGGCCCGATCCGATTACAGCCGCTACGACGACGAACCCAGACGCTCCCAAGGCGGCCTCTCTCTTTCCACGGGCCGCTTCGACGGCCGCTCCACTGGTGCCACCCGTTCGTCTTCTTCCTCCGACAATCGCCCGCGCAGCACCCGGCATAATCCCCTGCGCGACGAGTACCCCTCAAGTCGCGACCGGCGTCGCGAACCCGAGTCGGGACGCCGGCACTCGGGCGACGAGCGCTCTGCACGCGGCGAGAGGCCCCGCGGCAATCAAGCGCCCGCCGGCAATCGCAGCGCCCAGGGGCGTTCGCGCAACGGCGCTCCCTCTGGCCGCGGCAGCCACGCCCCTCGCGCAGGCGCCGCATTCGCCCCCCAGATGCACACCCTCGCCCCGACTGGCGGTTTCAACCTCGCACGGGCGGCCATGGCGCTCATCGTCATCGCGCTGGCCGTCATCTTCGCCATGGCGCTTTTCCACATCGGTCCTTTCGCATCGGCCGCCGCCAAAGACGGCAGCAAGCACGTCGGTGTCGCCAGCGCCAACGCCGTGGGCAACAACGCTTCCTACTTCGCGCAGAACGTCGCCACCCAGGTAAGCCTCGCCCGCCCCGTCGAGCCGGAGCTGGCCCAGCTGCCCGCCTACACGCCGACCCGCGACGACCTCACCAACCTCGCCGGTCAGAAGGCCCCCTTCGCCTTCGCCCTCGGCAACGCGACCAACGACGCCGGCGAGCAGGCCGCCGCGCCCGTGCTCTCCGACCGTTCCCTCGTGAGCTTGAACAACGCGCTCTCCTACTACGACAACAATGGCTATGAGGCCAGCTACCTCATCATGGATCTGGGCACGGGACGCGGCATTGCCGGCAACGTGGACGTGCCCATCTACGGCGCCAGCTCGTTCAAAGGCCCCTATTGCGCCTATGTGGTGAACAAGGAGTTCCCCAACGACATCGACCGCGCCTCGTCTTCGCGCCTCACTCAGGTGGAAAACACCATTGTCTGGTCGGACAATTCCTCCTACGGCAAGCTGCGCCGCACCTACGGAAACGACGGCATGGAAGCATGGCTGGCCGAGGCCGGCGTCGACACCGCGCTGGTAAACGACACGTACTTCCCCACCTACACGGCACGCCAGTCGGCCCTCATGTGGTTGAAGATCTACGAGTACCTGACGACTGCCGATACCTCGGCAGCCCAGTGGCTCTCCGACACCTTCGGCAAAACCGAAGTCTCATTCCTGCGCAACGGCGCCCTGGGCACCACGAGCGCAGGGCACACCGACTACCTGCCGGAAGAGGGTTCCGGCGGCGAGGAGGGCGTGGAAGACGACGGAAGCGACGAGGAGGGCTCCGAGGAGAGCACGCCCGCCGACGGCTCCGAAGGCGACGGCTCTGTGCTCGCCGAAGACGCGGAGGGCGGCCAGACGCTCATTGAAGAGGATAAGACCGTTGCGTCCATCGGCACGAACATCACCGTGCGCAACAAAGCCGGCTGGATCGACGGCCAAGACGACGACGCCGTGTGCGATTCGGGCATCGTCACCATCAACGGTCGCGACTACCTCATAACCATCATGACCAATGCGCCCGACTCGGCCGCCGGCGAGCAGGCCTTCGCCCACCTCGCCCGCACCCTACTGGAAATCCGCGGCGACTTGGTATAGGAGGATCCGTGGCCGACGCTCCCGATAATCCTCTCGCCCCACGCACGCGGCCACCCTACTATGCCGGGCAGCCCATCGAGTTCGCCGGCTATGTTGACGACTTCGATCGCACGATCTGCGCCATGGAGTTCTCCCTGGACGACGGCGCCTCGTGGACGGCCTACCCTACCGCCGCGGTGGACAAAAGCCGTGGGGTGAACTGGCGGTTCGTCTACACGCCGGAGACCCCCGGGCGCTACCTCTTGAAGGTGCGACCCGTGACCGAGGACGGCGAGCCCTCCGCACTCGTGGCCGGCTTCGCCTTCGAGGCGCTGCCCGCCGGAGGCACCTACGGAGATGCGCGTATCCGAGCCGTGGGCGGCTCGTTCAGAGACGCGCGCATCTTCCGTTCCCGAGAGCTTTCGAACCTCACGGGCGAAGAGGCGGCCTTCCTCTCGGGCGCCCTCGGCATCGCCACCATTTACGACCTACGTACGGCCGCCGAAGTGGCGGCGCACCCGGAGCCCTATATCGTGGGCATGCGCACCGTGGCCCTGGAACCTTCCACCGAGCACCGCCGCAAGGATTCCGACAAGCGCCTGATTGCCGGCGTTATCGAGCGCTACGGTGAGCCCGAGGAGCGCATGGGCGCGAACTACCGCCGTTACGTGCGCGAGTATCCGCTGGTAGGCCAGGCCCTGCGCTCCATGGCCGCCGAGGGACGCCCCGCGCTCATCCACTGCGTAAACGGCAAGGACCGCACCGGCGTGCTATGCGCCACCTTGCTGCGCGCCACCGGCGCCGACGAGGACGCCATCATGGAGGACTACCTGCGAGTGAACACCGACCACGCCGACCTCATCGCGGAGGAGGCCGCGCACCTCGACGGCGGCATGACCGACCACGAGCGTGCCATCCTGATGTCGTTTCTGGAAGCGCGCCCGGCCTACCTGCGCGCCTACTTCGACGAGATCGACCGCCTCTACGGCAGCTTCGCTACCTACCTGCGCGAGGGCCTGCATCTCACCAACGAGGCGATCGAGAGCCTCCGCGCCCTGGTGGCCTAGAACGCGCTCCAGAAAACGCCTGCGCCCTGGAAGCCGACAGCCCAAAGCTCGGGCGCGCATTTTCGCTTTTGCCCGTGCAAATGCCAGTTCGACCCAGAAATGGTCGTTTGCGTCTTGCCATAACGGGGTCGAACTGGCATTTCCTTACCATTTCACCCCTTAACTGGCATCGCGCCGGGCCATAACGGGGTCGAACTGGCATTTGCCTCGCGCACGCTGCAAGGAGGTCGGATAAAGACTGACCCGGCGGGCGATCAGATAGGCGGGAACTATCGCGACAATCGTGGCGGGCAAGGAAGCGAAGCCGAGTAGCTCGCCAGCAAACACGAGAGCCGTCAGAGTACAGTTAGTGCAGGCGGCGAAAAAGGCGACCATGCCGACGAGGGCTCCGAGAGACCTACTCGCTCCCACAGCGCCCAAGATAGATGCGGGGAGAAGCGACGACGCAGCGGAGAAGACTGCCGCGCCGAGGCAGGTGCCGATGGCGAGAACGGGCATGATCTCGCCGCCCTTGAAACCACCGGCAAGAGTGAGCAGCGTAAGTGCCGCCTTTACGATGAAGGCCCACCAAGGCAGAGCCTCCCCCGCCAGAGCCGCCTCAATCTGCAAAAGGCCCGTACCGCAGTACGAGCGCACGTCCTCATAGTGGAAAAGATCCGCATAGCCGACGACGAGCGCCGTGGCCACTCCCCCGACCGCCAGCGCAAAGACGGGCGCCCCGAGCCGGGCGAGACCGCCCCGAAGCTTCCCGAGCGCTCCGCAGAAAGCAAGGGCCAGCAGTCCCGCCGCCGCACCCACCGCAGCGAGCAAAAGCAGAGCCCCGACAACCCGATCCCCCATGAAGGAATCGCCTGCGAGGACAACGTCCAATACGGCCGGCGCCGCAACGGAACCCGGAAGAAAGCGTACGCCCATCGCCCGTACCACGCTCCAGGACACTAAAGACGTCACCGCCGGCGCAGCGAGCGAAGCAAGCGAGCCGGGCCTTCGGCGAAGCGCCTCGAAGGAGAACACGACGCCCGCCAACGGGGCATCCAGCATAGCGCCGAGAGCGGCGCCCATAGCCGCTGGCGCCAGCACCGTGCGGAAACGCGCGGAAACACGATCGCGCAAAAGGCCGCTTGCCGCCGCGCCCATCTGGAGCGCCGCCGCCTCCTTGCCCACCGACCCTCCGCACAGCACCGTGAGCGCCGTGCCCACGATGATCGCCGGCGCAAGCAGCGGAGGCACCGAACGCCCATCGCGAACTGCCTCCATGACCCGAGCGGTGCTCCAGGAAAAATCAAGGCCGACCGCCCGATACGCCCCATAGGAGCAAAGCCCCGCCACCGGCAGCAGCCAAACGAGCTGCGGTCGCTCCGCAAACAGGGAGGCGCCCCCGTCTACGGCAACGCTGAGCGCAACGGTGAGCAGGCCGACCAGCGCCCCGAGCACCACCAAGGCGAGCGCGAAAATCACGCCCGCCCTCGCAGATTGTCGCTTCGCGGCGCTCATCGGCCTCCCCTTCTCAACCCCCTAGCGCTTCTCCCCCAAAGGGTCGTTGTAGACCACGGCCGAATCGGGACGCGCCTGGCAGATAAGCGTCAGATCGAATTCACGGGCGAGGCGAATGGTCTCGTCGGTGGGCACCGCCTTGGTGGCCAAAATCGGAACGCCGGCATGGATGGCCTTCATGACCATGTCCACCGGCAAACGACCGCTTGAGAAGATCAGCGCGTCCCGCAAATCGATGCCCTCGCGCAAAGCGGCCCCCACCACCTTGTCGAAGGCGTTGTGGCGACCCAGATCCTCGCGGCAGATGGTCACGGTGCCCCCGAGCACGAGATAGCAGCTGTGAGTGCCCGTCGTCGCCTTGTGCAAAGGCGAATCCTCCGCAAACGCTCGCGCCGCGGCGAAGACCCATGCCGCCTCCCACGGAATGGGCTTCACCTTGGCCGGGCGCTCGTCGCTGGTGAAGTAGCGGTTATAGACGCGGTTGCCCGTGCAGCACGAGGGAACCGTCTCGACACCCTGCCGCGAAAAATCAGCATGATGGCAGGAGAGCAGCACCGAGGCACGCGTCCCCTGATCGCATACGTAGATGTCCTCGATATCGTCGAGCCCTCCCACGATGCCCTCGGTGTAGAGACGGCCCACCACCAAATCGACCAGGTGATCGGGAGTGCAGACGACGCGCATGGTGGGCACCGTGTTGACGGTCACCTCCATGGCATGCTCGACGAGCACCCCTCTCGCGGCGTCGCCTGCAAGTCCCGCCGGCGTCAGCAGCTCGCCCTCGCAGAGCTCCACCGGCTCGCCCTCCCGATACCGATCGATCACGTTCATGATCTACTTCTCCTGCTTCTTGCGGTAGATGAACCAGTAGGCCAGACCCACTAAAAGACCGCCGACAATGTTGCCGAGCGTGGCGAGCACGAGGTTGTAGGCAACGCCCCCCAGCGTCACCGCGCCGGCCGCGCCGAAGCCGAGGCCGTTGAGCACCAGGCCCATGGGAAGGAAGAACATGTTCGCCACGCAGTGCTCGAACCCGCAGGCCACGAAGGCCGAAATGGGAAGCAGGATGCCCAGAACCTTATCGGCCGTCGTCTTCGAGGAGAAGCCGATCCACACGGCCAGGCACACGAGGATGTTGCAGAGAATCGCCTTGAAGAAGAGCACCTCGGGCGCGAGCGACACCTTGCCGGCGGCCACCGAGACGAACGCCTCGCCCACGGCGCCCCCGTTCATACCCTGCAAATTCGACATGAAGATGATGAACATAGCCAGAAGCGATCCGGCGAGGTTGCCGACCCATACAATGCCCCAGTTGCGGAACAGGCCGCCGAAGGTGATCTTTTTCGACGCCTTCGCGCACACCATGAGCACGTTGCCCGTGAACAGCTCCGCGCCGCAGCACAGCACCAGGCACAGGCCCAGGCAGAAGCACAAGCCGCCGACGAGGCGCTGCACGCCGAAGGCCATGGTGGTGTCGCCGAGGAAGGTGCAGAAGTACATGCCGCCGAAGCCGATGAAGGCGCCGGCGAGCATGGCGGAGACGAAGCACTTGGCACCGGGCATGGCCGCCTTCGTCACGCCGATGTTCTCGGCCTTGGCCTCGGTGGCCGCCGGCGCGAGCGCATCGGGGCTCACAGCGGCCAGATCTTCTTTCACAATAGCCATAGTTGTTTCAATCCTTTCCAAGTTACCAAAGGCGCACCTACGTGCGTCATCTCAATTCACAAAGGGATACTGCTCGAAATCGGCACCATCGGCGAGGCACTGGTACACGTGCTCCACGGCCGCGAGCACCCGGGGGCTCACCGGATCGAAGAACTCGGTCCCCGCGGGCTGCACGCCCAGAAACACGACCTCTTCGCACACGGCCTCCAGCTCGCCGAGCAGGTACGTGATGGGCAGCGTGTGGGTCGTTATAAGCGACTGGGTGGCCACGTCCGCGGCCTGAAGGCGGCGGATAGCGCCGGGCTCAAGGCCCATGGCCGCCGCATCCACCAGCAGAAGCCGCCTCGGCGCAAGGCGCCGCAGATAGCCCAGATCGTTCTCGGGGGTCTGGCCGCCGTCCACGGCCGTCCAGCCCTCCACGGGAAAATCCTCCAGCTTCTTGGCCAGAAGAGGCCCGGCCGCATCGTCGCCGCGCAGGACGCTGCCCACGCAGAAAACGATGTTGCCACCGCGTTTGGACGCCTCGCTGGCCGCGAGAATCTCCTCGGCATTCAGCATGTGACCCTCCTCCCCATGGCGTACACGCACGGCTCGCACTGGATCTCCTCCAAAAGACGCAGGAACTCCTCTAGCCACGCCGGGGCATCGATGGCGACAACCGCCTCCGACACGGCGCACAAGGGCGGCTCGTCGCTCACTTCCAGGGCAGCGCCCACGCGATCGAGCGCCGCGAGAACCGCGGGCTTCAGCACGGGCACGTGCTCCTTTTTCACCTCGATCTCGCCGAACTTCTCAATACCCGCCAGCTTGTCGTGGGCCCGACCCGGGCCGAGAAGCGCCAGCACGTCGGCGAACACCTCGCGCGAAGTCGTCAAGCGAGGGGCAAGGCAATCGATGACCCCGGTATGGTGCCCAATGGCCAGCGTGTAGTACAGCACCGACCGCACATCCTCAGGGATAGAGCGCTCGTGATCGACGAACTTCTCGCCCAGCCGGTAGAACACCACCTCGCGAGCCGTGCGCCCATCGGTGGTATGGGCCGCGAGCGGCCTTGTGGGCGAAAGGACGTCCCCCAAGGCCGCCGGCTCCTCGAAACCGGCGGCCTCGCGCCTGCATCGCTGTCGCACGGTCACGCTCATTCGTCGACGACCTTGCTCAAAAGCAGCGCCTTCAGATCCATGAACACGGCGCGCTTGCGCGTATCGGTCTCGGCGGCGATGAGCGCATCGGCCGCTCCCAGGGCATCCACCGTGTCCTTGGACAACGCCAGCATGAACTCGTCCACGATCTGCTTTCCGTAGTAGTACCCGCTCATGCGGCGCGCCTCGCGCTCGAACGCCGTGCGCACCTTGTAGGGAATGGCCGGGAAGGCCACGGGCGCCTGCTCGCCGGCCGGGGCCACATGGTGGCTCGCGTGCAACTTCTGATCCAAAAGGCCCAAAGCCGTGGCGAACCCGAAGATCGTGGCCGGCGGCGAGGGCGGGCATCCCGGCACGTACACGTCAACTGGCAGAATCGGATCGGTGCCGCCCCACACGCAGTAGTTGTCGTGGAAGATGCCGCCCGTGCACCCGCAAGCCCCGTACGACATCACAATCTTCGGATCGGGGGCCGCATGGTAGGCCCGAAGCGCCGGCTCCCGCATGGAGCGCGTCATGGCCCCGGTATAGATGAGCATATCCGCATGGCGCGGCGAGGGCACGACCTTTATGCCGAAGCGCTCCGCGTCGAAGACCGCGGTGATGGTGGCGAAAATCTCGATCTCGCAGCCGTTGCAACCGCCGCAATCGACGCGATAGACGTACACGGAGCGCTTGATGGACTCAAGGAGCTTCTGCTTCGCCTCGGCCACCTTCGCGTCCAGCACGACCGGATCGGGCCGCCATTGGAGATCGAGCGGAAAATCGTTCTCCAGCATTTACTCCTCCCCCCTCTCGGGCGCCTGGTGCGCAAAGGCCTCGGCATCGTCGATGCGGCGGCAATCCAGGCACAGGTCGACCTTTTCGATATCGGCCGCGGCAGAACCGCCCACGCCCGCGAGCACGCGGCGAGCGTAATCGACCTCCTTGGCCGGGGCATAGGGCTTGCCGCAACGAGCGCAGCGGGCCACGCCGTAGGAGCAGGACTCGCGCAGATCCTCCTTGTTCGTCACGGCCAGCTCGAAGTCGGTTGTCAGCTCGATGGCGAACAGAGGGCAGACCTCCTGGCAGCGCCCGCAGAAGATGCAGCGACCGTAGCTGATATCCCACGTGAGGTAGTTCTGCTCGGCATCAAGTTCCATAGTGATGGCATTGGCGGGACAGGCGATGGCGCAGGCCGCGCACGCGATGCAGAGCTTCTCGTTGTGCTCCGGCTTGCCGCGAAACCCCGCGGGCATCTCCAGGGGAGTGAAAGGATAGCCCACCGTGGCGTCGCCGGTTTTGCGGATTTCCTTGAACAGCTTCAGCATAGCCTACCACCCCTTCCCGGAAAGAGGCGAGTGCGTGCGGCGGCGGCAGTAGCCCTCGAGCTGATCTTTGGTGAGCACGGTGGACGTCTTCTTCTTGACATCGACCACCGTCACGCGATCGGTGCAGGAATAGCACGGATCCATGGAACCCACGATGATGGCGGCGTCGGCCACGGTGTTGCCGCGGAACATGTAGCGCAAAATCGGCCAGTTCGAGTACGTGGCCGCCTTGGCGCGCCAGCGATAGCATTTCT
Source organism: Adlercreutzia rubneri (assembly GCF_009755265.1). Taxonomy (NCBI): domain Bacteria; kingdom Bacillati; phylum Actinomycetota; class Coriobacteriia; order Eggerthellales; family Eggerthellaceae; genus Adlercreutzia; species Adlercreutzia rubneri. The sequence goes on from NZ_WPOO01000012.1 coordinate 75,366, forward strand.
GGTTGTCCCCCACCTGAGCCCAGTGCATGTCTTCGCCGCGGGGCGCCTCGGTGTAGCCCAAGGCGAACTTGTGCGGTGTGTACTGCCAGTCTTCCGTTTGAATGGGCCCGGACGGCGCTCCCTCGAGCAGCTGCTCGATCATATCCAGGGAATCCATAAACTCCTCCACGCGCACCAGCGTGCGGCTCTGCACGTCGCAGCCGTCGTGGCTGCGCGCCGACATTCCCACGAGGAACTTGTAGCCGTCGAAGGGATGGTCGAAACGGACATCGCGGGCGATGCCGCTGCCGCGAACACAGGGCCCCACGGGGCTGAAGTCGCGGGCCACCGCCGGGTCAAGCCTTCCGATGCCGGCCGTGCGCGACTCGAAGTTGGCCGTGGACACGAGCATGTCCACGAGCGCCTCCACCTCGTGCCGCAGCTCCCGCACGTACTTGATCGTGGCGAGCTTCTGCTCGTCCAAGATGTCGCGCCGCACGCCGCCGATCAGGTTCAAGCCGTAGGTCTTGCGGGCTCCGGTGAGCAGCACGGCCAAGTCCATGGTCTTCTCGCGAACCCGGAAGAAGTGCTGGAATCCCGTATCGAACCCGCAGTAGTGGCACACCAGCCCCAGGTTCAGCAAATGAGAGTGCAAACGCTCGACCTCCAGCAAGATGGAGCGGATGTACTGGGCGCGCACGGGCACCTCGATGCCCTGGGCGTGTTCCACCGCCTCGGCGTAGGCCACCGAGTGGGCGTTGCCACAGATGCCGCAGATGCGATCCGCCAGAAACGTCACGGCGTCGTAGTTCAGGCGGCTCTCGGCCACCTTCTCCATGCCACGGTGCACGTAGAACAGGCGGTAGTCCGCATCGATGATGTCCTCCCCTTCCACGAACAGGCGGAAGTGCCCCGGCTCGTCGGAGGTGATATGCAGAGGGCCCATGGGCACCTCGGTCGTCTCCTCGGCATGGCCCTCGTAGAGAAACGAGTAGTTCTCCACATCGGTCACGGGAGCCGGGCGCTTGCGGTAGTCCATGGAGTCCTTGCGCAGCGGATACAGATTATCGGGCCAGTCGTCCGGCAGCACGAGCCGGCGCTCGTCGGGGAGCCCCATGGCGCGCAGGCCGAACATGTCGAAGGCCTCCCGCTCGCTCCACACGCAAGCGGGAACCCGCGGGGTCACCGACGGGTATTCCATGGAATGCGGATCCACCTCGGCGCGCACCACCACGAACCCCGGATCGCTCTCCTCCATAGAGAGCAGGTAGTACAGGGCGTAGCAACCATGCAGCGGACGCTCGTCGTTGGCCACCATGTTGGGCAGCCAGCCGCCGCGGCCGTAGTACAGAAACTCCACCACATCGGGCAGCATATCGGTGGGCACCGTAATGGTCACCTGATCGGCGGCCTGCCACGTCGCATCGAGCACCGCGCCGGGAAAGGTGTCCCTCACGGCCTGAACATGGGTCTCGCCCACGCGCAAAGGCGACTGCTTCTTCGTCGTCATTACTCGAACACCTCCTCGGGGGTATCATCGAAAGCCAAAGCCGCCAGGGCATCTTCGAACAAGCTGCCGGAAGAGAGGCCCTCTTCCTCGTAGGACATGACAATGGCGCTGGCCTCTTCAATGGAGCCGGCCAAGGGCCCCGGCAGCGCCACGCCGAGCAGCACCACCAAAGCGAGGAGCACCACCTCGGGCACAAGCGCCAAAGCGGGCACGTCGCCGCGCTTCACGCCCTCGGGCACGCGCCCCAGCGCCGATCCGGTGATCATGCGCACGAGCGCCATAATCACCACCACGAGCGCCACGAGCACAAGCGCCACGGCCCACCAAACTTCCGCGGCCACGCCGGCGAGAACCATGAACATCTCGCTGACGAACATGGCAAAGGGAGGGAAGCCCGCCAAAGCCAGGCAGCCGGCCGCGAACAGCACGCCGGTCACCGGCGCCACCGAAATGATGCCCGAGATCTTCGCGAGGTCGCGCGTGTGGTACTTCATCATCACATTGCCGGACAGGCAGAACATGAGGGCCTTGGTGAGGCCGTGGGCAACGCAGTGCACGAGCCCGGCGATGATGCCGAGGGGGCCGCCGATGCCGAAGCATACGGCGATGAGCCCCACGTTCTCGCACGAGCTGTAGGCCAGCTTGCGCTTGAGGTCGTTCTGCTTGTACACCTCGAAGGCCGCATAGCACACCGACAGCACGCCCAGGATCATCATGACCGTCTGGGGGAACGTCGCGCCCACATTGGCCGCCGTCAGAATGTAGAAGCGCAGCACAATGAGGATGGCACATTTCAAAAGCACGCCGGAGAGGAGGGCCGACACCGGGCTCGGCGCCTCGGAGTGGGCATCGGGGAGCCACGTGTGCATGGGGAACAGGCCCGCCTTGGTTCCAAAACCGATGGCCGCGAATACGAACGCGATCATCATGAGGGACCGGTCCATGAACGGCGCGTTGGGAAGGATGGCTGTCCAGAACACCGCCTGGTGCGGATCGGCCATAATGTCGGCGGCGTTCGCATAGACGAGCAGCGTCCCGAACAAGCCGAAGGCCACGCCAGCCGTGCAGACGATGACGTACTTCCAAGCCGCCTCCAGGGCGAGTTTCGTGCGGTACACACCGACGAGAAACACCGTGGAAAGCGTCGTGGCCTCCACCGAAACCCACATCATGATGATGTTGTTGGAGGTGACGGCGAGAATCATCGAGAACACGAACAGACTGAAGAAGGCATAGTACTGCTTCACCTGGGAGGGCCCGAGTTTGCCCTCGGCCACATCGTGGGCCACATAGGGCAGCGAGTACACGCCCGTGCAAGGCGCGATGACGGCGATGAGCCCCAAGAACAGGGCGCTGAGGCCATCGAGATGGAACCACTCCCCCAAAGCGAAGATGTCGCTGCCCGCAAAGGCGGCCACCACAAGCGTCAGACCCGCTACCGCGACGCCCGCCAGGGAGAGTACGTGAAGAGTCTCGTAGGCGCCGCGGGGAGTCGATTTCGCTGGCAGCACGGCAATGAGCAGCGCCGCCGCCAAAGGACAGCCCAAAAGCACCAGAAGTAACATTGAGTAATCCATGGCTTATCCCTTCAGCTCGCAGAGGTCGTCGGCGTCAAGGGTGTGCGCATAGCGCGCCATGCGCCACACGAGCACCGCCAAGATAATCACCGCGAAGATGGCGTCGGTGGCGACGCCGATCTCCACCAGCTCCGGCGCCTGAGGCGCCAGAAGCGCGAGCGTCACATGGGAGCCGTTCTCCATCAGGCAGTATCCGAAGATCTGCTTGAAGATGGAGCGCTGGATAACGATGCAGGTGAGCCCGATGAAGAAGTGCGCGAGCGACACGGCCAGCGTGGGCTTGACCGCCGCAGCCGTGGGCAAATCGATGCCGGAGACGGCCACGAAGCAGACGAACACCTCCACGGCCACCAGCGCCACCGACTTCATGGGGTTTAGCTTCGGCGGAAGGTCCGCCTCGGCGTCGTCGCCAATCTTCTTCAGCGTGAACAGCAGGATGGCGGGCACGAGCACCACCTTCGTGGCGAAGGCCGTGGCCGACCAGGTGAACAGCTCTGTCGAGCCCGTGACGGCGCCGAGCGAAGCGAGCACGCCAACGAGCACCAGGGACTGCAGCGAGTACAAGAAGGCCGCCGCCCGTCCGGTGCGGGCGAGCACCACCATCATCGAGGTGATGATGAGGCAGGCGCCGAGCACATTGACTAATGGGTAACCGAACATATTCACCACCTAAATTCCAATGACGAGGAACACGAGGGACAGCGAGGCAATCCCCACGACGAACCAGGTGTAACGGCCGAGATACTTGTAGCGCACGCGCATGACCGCGTTCTCGATCACCGAGGCGACAAGGAACACCGCGAGCACCTTGCACGCGTAGGCCACCAGGCCGCCGAGCAGATCGAGAGGAGACGCCGTGGCCGCCGCGCCGAAGGGCAGAAAGATCGCCACGAACAAGCTCGCCACCACGAGCTGCTTGAGCGAGACGCCCAGCTTCATCATGGCCAGCGACGGACCCGAGTAGGCGGCCAGAGGGCCTTCCTGAATCTCCTGCTCCGCCTCGGCCAGATCGAACGGGAGCTTTCCCGTCTCGATGTAGCAGGCCATGGCGCAGGCCACGCCGGCCACGACGACGGCCACGAAGGGGCATGCCGTCAGATTGGCCACCGATGAGGCCATAAGCCCCACGTTGGTCGAGCCCGCGGCCACGGCCATGACAAAGAGCACCAGTATGAGCGAGGGCTCAACCAGCACGCCCACGAGCAGCTCGCGCACACCGCCGATGGCCGTGTAGGAACCGGCCGAGTCGATGGAGGCCAGGGCGAACATGAAGCGCGGAAGGGCCATGAGGTACAGAATGGTGATGATGTCGCCGAGAATAGGCACCGGGCACGCCTGAGTCACAAGCGGAAGACCCGCAGCGAGCAGGATGAACGAGCCCAAGAATATCGGCGGCGCAAGGCGGGAGACAATGCTGCTTCCGCCCTCCTTCACCTCGCAGCGGCGCCACAGCTTCGCCAGGTCGTAGTAGTCCTGCAGCACGCTCGTGCCCGTACGGGAGTGCATCTTCGCACGAATCTTGCGGGTGATGCCGGAAAGAAGCGGGGCGATGGCGACCAGAAGGATGGCCTGAAGTATCGCGATAATGATAGTCATGGCATCCCCCTAACGTACCAGGATGATGAGCGCGAGGAAGAACACCAGCGCGCCGACGATGTAAACGATGTAGGTGCGGAAATCCCCGCTCTCCATGCGGCCGAACCAGGCGCCCACATCGCTCACGATGGAGAGCACCGAGTTGGAAAGCGCCGGAGCGTGCCGCTCGGCTGGAGCGATGCCGACCGTCCGGTCGCGATCGTAGCGCGAGGCCACAGCGCCGGTCGCCACGGGGGCGGCGGGAGCCTCTTCGGCATCGGACTCAAGCGCGCGGGCGATCAAGCGGGCAACCGCCTGGCCGGCGCGGTTCACGCCGTAGCGAAGGGCGTAGAGCGGCCCCATGAAGGTCTTGACGTTCGCGCCCACCGTAGAGGCGAGCGTCTCCATGGACAGATCCGCCTCATAGCCGCACGCCCACGTGCTCGGGTCGCTCTTCATGCCGCCCTTCCGATTGGCGGCATTGCGCACCAAGGCGCACAGGGCGATGACAACGGCCATAAGAGCGGCCATGATGAGCGGCGAGACTACCGAGACCGTGTCCAAGGACACCAGTGTCGCGCCCTCGACCACCGGCAGAGACGGCGCCGCGAGCATCGAGCTCGCGATGGAGCTGATAACGGGCGCCACCCAGGCCGCGCCGAGTCCCAGAGCGATGCAGGCCACCGTGAGGATGACCATGGCGATGGTCATGGGAGCCGGCACCTCGTGGGCATGCTCGGCCGCCTCCGAACGGGGACGGGCGAGGAACGTCACGCCGAAGGCTTTCACGAAGCAGGTGACCGCCAGAGCGCCGGTGATGGCGAGGGCCACCACGGCAAAGGCGAAGACGATGCGCATGAAGATGCCGCCGTCCATGGCCGCCCCAATGAGTCCCTGGTAGGTGAACCACTCGGACACGAAGCCGTTGAGCGGCGGGATGGCCGAAATGGCGAGGGAGCCGATGAGGAAGCACACCGCCGTGATGGGCATCACCTTCGCCAGGCCGCCGAGCACCTCCATGTTGCGGGTGCCCGTGGCATGCAGCACGCTGCCGGCGCCGAGGAAGAGCAGGCCCTTGAACATGGCATGGTTCACCAAGTGATAGAGACCGGCCAGAAGCCCGATGGCGGCGAGCCAAGGCAGATCTGCGGCCCAGCCGTAGATGCCCACGCCGACACCAAGCAGGATGATACCGATGTTCTCGACGGAGTGGTAGGCCAGAAGACTCTTGAGGTCGTGCTCTCCCAGAGCATAGACCACGCCGAGCACCGAGGAGACGGCGCCGATGACGATGACGAGCACGCCCCAACCAACTTCGCCGCCCGCAGCGCCGAGCAGATCGAAGCACACCTTGCAAATACCGAAGATGCCGATCTTGATCATGCCGCCGGACATGAGCGCACTCACGTTGGAGGGCGCCGCCGGATGGGCCTGGGGCAGCCACGAATGGAAGGGCACCATGCCCGCCTTCGCCCCGAAACCGAAGAAGGCCAGCGCGAAGGCCAGCGTGGCGATGCCGGGGGCGAACGCATGGGTGCGGAACGCCTCGAACTCGAGCGAGCCGGTGGCCGAGGCCATGGCGAAGAACGAGCACGCGATCATCAGAAAGCCGATGTGGGCCATGATGAGGTACAGAAAACCGCCCTTGAGCGACGCTTCCGTCCGGTCGATGATGACGAGCACGTAGGACGTGAGCGACATCAGCTCGAAGAACACGAGGAACCAAAAAGCGTTGTCGGCCAGGATGACGAGGTTCATGGAGGCGATGAACAGGTTCATGAAGAACCCGATGACGCCAATGCCCGCCTCGTAGTACTCATCGAAGTAGGAAAGCCCGTAGAGCCACGCCACGAAGGCCAGCGCGGCGATGACCGCGATGAGAAGGCCCGCCAGCGGATTCAGCAAGAGCGTGAAGTTCGTGAAGGGCATAGGCCCGATCCAGCTGGCGTAGGTAGCCGTCTGGAACAGCGCGCCGATGCCGCCGGCAAAGCTTAAGGCCGCTGCCCCCATGCCGCCGACGCAAGCGATGGTCTTGGAAGCAGCGCGGGCCTTCGACGCCACCAGCGACAGTACGCCGGTGGCGCAGGAGAGCCCGAGGGAAAGCAGTATCAGTTCCAACATTTAGGCCTCCTTCAAGTTCGTCGTTCGACCCATCATGATCTGGTTGGCCGCCACGGCGGCGCGCATCTTGTCCTTGCGAACGCCCGCGAGCGTCGTGGCATCGCGCACGTAGAGCGCCTTGGTCGGACACGCTTCGACGCAATGGGGCTCCTCGTCGGGGCCCAAGGTGGAGCACAGGTCGCACTTGACGGCGCAGGTGTAGACGCCGATGCTCCAAGCCAGCAGAGGCGATGTGCCCCGCGGCTGAGTGGGAGTGGGATAGGAGATGCCGGCAACGCCCGCCGTGGACGTGCCCGAGGGATGGATGGCGCCGAAGGGGCACACCACCGCGCACAACTTGCAGCCTATGCAGGTCTGCTCGTTCACGACGATGGCCTCTTCGGTGCGCTTGATCGCATCCACGGGGCAAACCGCCAAGCACGGCGCCCCCTCGCACTGATGGCAGGTGACGGCGGCCGTCACCTGCGGGGTAAACGTCAGTGCGAGACGGGGCTCCGCCTGCAGCCCGGCCACACGGTGGCCGTGGCTGCAGGCGGCAAGGCACGTGCCGCATCCAATGCACCTATCCGGCTCTATGGCGATGAAAGTGTTCATCAGAGTCCTTTCGGAATGAGTGCGGTAGCGAGACGCCCTATTGAGCGGCGGGCGCGACGTTCTGAGGTGCCGCCTCCGCAGCCAGGCGATCTTTCATCGCGCTGTAGAGCGACTGCATATGGCGCTCGGCCCACACCTGGTCGTCGATGCAGTGCACCTCGCAGGCGGAGTACTTGTCCTCGGGCGTACCGGACAGCGGGTCGGTCACATGCATGGTCAGGTCGTTGCACTTGCCGATCCACCATTGGTAGGTCATGTAGACGGCGCCCTTGTTGATGCGCTCGTCCAGCTTCGCGCGCGTGATCACCTTGCCGCGGCGCGAGCTCACCCAGACCAGATCCTCGTCCTTGACGGTGCGGGCGGCGGCATCGGCGGGGTTGATGTGCACGTAGCCCGGCTCGTCGGCCAGCATCGAGAGCACCTTGCAGTTGCCGGTCATAGAGCGGCAGGAGTAGTGCCCCACCTCGCGCACCGTGCACAGCACGAGCGGATAGGCGTCGTCGGGCATCTCGGTGGGCTCCACGAAATCGTGAGCCATGAGAATGGCCTTCTTGTCGGCGGTGTTGAACTGGCCGTTCTTGTAAAGCGTCGGAGTGCCCGGGCATTCCAGCGTCGGAATCGGCCACTGGGCATGGCCCACGCCGGCCATCTTCTCGTAGGTGGCGCCGTAGAAGTTCGGGCACAGCGAGCGCATCTCGTCCCAAATCTCCTGGGTGTCCTCGTAGTGCATGGGATAGCCCATGCGGGTCGACAGCTCGCTGAAGATCTGCCAGTCGTGCTTGCACTCGCCCTTGGGCGGCACGGCAGCCGTAAAGCGCTGGAAGGTGCGGTCGGAAGCGGAGAACACGCCGTCATGCTCGCCCCAGGACGTGCCCGGGAACACCACGTCGGCCAAAGCCGTCGTCTGAGTCATGAAGATGTCCTGGCTGATGAGCAGCTCGAGGTTCTCCAGCGTCTCCTTCATATCGGCGGAGTCGGGCTCAGTCTGCAACGGATCCTCGCCGAAGTTGTAGAAGGCCTTGATCTTACCCTCTTTCACGCCATGGGGCAGGTCGGTCAGCTTGAAGCCGGGCTCGGCGGGAAGCTTCCCCTCCGGCAGACCCCATGCCTTTTCGAACTTGGCGCGGGCCTCGGGGTTCTCCACCTTCTGATAGCCGGGAAGCAGGCTCGGCCACATGCCCATGTCGCAGGAGCCCTGGACGTTGTTCTGGCCGCGCACCGGAGCCAGGCCGGCGTTGTCGCGGCCGATCTGGTTCGTGACGCAGGCAATGGCGGCGATGGTGTGCACCGTCTTCACGCCCTGGCGCTGCTGGGTGACGCCCATGCCCCAGCCGATAATGGAGTTGGGGGCCGTAGCGTACATGCGGGCGGCCTTGCGAATATCGTCGGGGCTGCAGCCGCAGATGTCGGCGACCGACTCCGGCGTGTAGTTCTTGATGGTCTCCCACCACTCGTCGAAGCCGTTGGTGTGGGCGTCGATGAAGGCGCGGTCGTGCAGGTTCTCGCTCACGATAACGTTGGCGAACGCATTCATGAAGGCGAGGTTGCAGCCGTTCTTGATCTGGATGTACAGATCAGCGATGCGCGCCGTCTCAATGGAGCGCGGGTCGACGACGATGATCTTGGCGCCCTTCTCCTTGGCCTTCACGATACGGCGGGCGACGATCGGGTGCGAGGCCGAGGGGTTGTAGCCGAACAACATGATGAGGTCGGCGTTCTCCATGTTGGGAATGGAGACGGACATGGCGCCGGAGCCCACGGTGTCCATAAGGCCGATGACCGAGGGGCCGTGGCAGGTGCGGGCGCAGTTGTCGATGTTGTTGGTGCCCACGCAGGCGCGGGTGAACTTCTGCATGACGTAGTTGGCCTCGTTGCCCGGCCCGCGCGAGGAGCCCGTGAGCATAATGGCGTCGGGGCCGTACTTCTCCTTGATGGCCATGAGCTTTTTGGCCGTGAAGTCCAGCGCCTCGTCCCAGGTGACGCGCTCCAGCTCGCCGCCCTTCTCGCGGCGGATCATCGGATGCAGGATGCGCGGCGTGAGAATCTTGGTGTCGTTGATGAAATCGAAGCCCGACAGGCCCTTCAGGCACAGCTCGCCCTCGTTGGTCACGCCATCGAGGCCCTCGGCGCCGATGACCATGCCGTCGTCCACGATGAGATTGAGCTTGCAACCGGCACCGCAGTACGGGCAGACGGCCATGTGCTTTTCCATAGTGCAATTCCTCCTTGGGGCTAGTTGAGATCGGTGTTCAAGGGCACGCTCGAGAAGGCGCCCGAGGCCACGGCGGCCCTCATACGGCGCTGACGCTGGCGGTCGGCCAGCTCCTCCTCGTCGACGACCATAAGACCTCCGGTGGGGCAGGCCTCCACGCAGGCCGGGCCGCCCTCGCGGTCGTAGCACAAATCGCACTTGACAAGGGATGCCTTGGGAGCGCTTTCCACCGTAAGGCCGCCGAGCTTGGCCGCGCCCTCCTGGGAGACGACCTCCACGGCTCCATAGGGACAGGCGAGCACGCAGCTGCGGCAACCGATGCAGCGCTCCTGCTTGACGGCCACGCGGGCGCCATCGAAGTATAGCGCGCCTTCGGGGCACGATGCCACACAGGGCGCGTCGGCACAATGGTGGCACACGATGGGCGCCGAAATGGTAAGGGTGGTGATGAGATTCAATCGCGGCTTGGGAACGTCACCCGGCACACTGTGCTTCAGAAGACAGCCCGCCATGCAGGTCTGGCAACCAATGCACAGGCCCGGGTCGGCAATGACGAATTTGGAACCCATGTAGATCCTCCTACGCTCTTCTCGCGCGACAGCCGCAAGGCCGTCGCTGGCATGATTCCGCGCCCTGCCGTTGCCTCCCCTATCGTCGGATCGGCCCAAGCACGGAGCGGCGGCTCGCTTCACCCAACAAAGACGCGCGCCTCCTGACGCTGCGCAACGACTTCCCGGCGCTCCGGAATCGCCGGGAGTGCTCTTTGCGCACCCCTCAAAATGGACGCAGGTGTCCCCTGCGGTAAAGCCGTAGCAAAGGAAAAAGATATTAAGTCGGACAGCTAGTGCCTCTCGAAGATGTCACGGCCGTTATACGCCCCTCGAAAGTGTTTCGCAAGAGTGAATTTTGGCTTTTTTCAAATTGGAAATAAGGGACAGCTTGGATGAGCCTTCTTCTATTTGTAGTGTATTTGTACTACACTATATTCCATTTCCCAGGGGTTTCTTTATGAAGTTGGTACAAAACCCCCGAAATAAGCCTCTTCTCGCTACCGAAGAGGCCGCAACGGCGCTACCCAGGAGGCTCCCATGGCCAAGCACGCAACCATGCAAATTCGCATCGATGAGGATCTCAAAGAACAAGCCGACCGCCTCTTCGAGGCCCTTGGCCTCTCCCCCTCCGAGGCCGTGCGCCTCTTCGTGGCCCAATCGGTTATCGAGCGACGGCTCCCCTTCACGCCGCACCTCAGCAAAAGCGAGGGGGGCACGTCGGCTTTCGGCAAGCTGCGCCATTACGCCAACCCCCACCTTACGGGAGACGAGCGCGCCGCATGGCTCAAAAAGCAGGGGGAGAACACGGGCGACGCGCGCTTTCGCACGACAACCGTCGCCGACCCCGCCACAACCATCGTGGATGAAACCGTCCTCTTGCACTACCTGCTCGACGACGAGCCGCGACCATCGGCCAAAGCGCGGCGCCTGATCGCCTCCGGATGCGCCCAAGCTTATCCGGAAACGGCGGCGCTCACCGTCCAGCTGCTCGAGGAGGACTACCGCGTTCCCCGATCGCTCATCGGCACCGTGATGGAGCTTCTCGCCGACGACGTCTCCTTCCAAGACGGCGCGACCGTCAGATTGGCCGCGCGCCTTTACGCCGGCAACCGCCTCTCGTTCACCGCTTGCCTCATTGCCGCCAGAAACGTGCTGACGGGCTATCCGGTGGAGACCTTCAACAAGCAGCTCTCCAACATCACCCGATAGGCCTCTGTTCGCCGCCAGAGAAGAATCGACTGCTCACAAAAAGGGCGCCCACCCCAAAGGGCAGGCGCCGTGCAAAACAGGTTGTCGCATCTGCGCGAGCTCGCTGCGCGCTTACAGGATGCGCAGGCTCACGTCCTTCAGCTGACGGCCGGTGACGGCACTCGGAGCGCCGGTCATGGGGTCGCTCGCGCTGCTCGTCTTCGGGAAGGCGATGACATCGCGGATGGAGTCCTTGCGGGCCAGAAGCATCACGAGACGATCCAAGCCCAGGGCGATGCCGCCGTGCGGCGGGGCGCCCAGCTCCAGCGCGCGAATGAGGTGGCCGAACTTCTCGTCGATCTCCTCATCGGTCAGTCCCACGACGCGCAGGATGCGGCGCTGCTCCTCGGCGTTGTGGATGCGGATGGTGCCGCCGCCCACCTCGAAGCCGTCCATGACCAAGTCGTAGGAGTAGCTGCCGCAGGCCAGCGGATCGCTCTCGATCTTGTCCAGATCCTCCTTCAGCACATGGGTGAAGGGATGGTGCTCGGCAGCGTACTTCTTCTCGTCCTCGTCGTAGCGGAACATGGGGAAGTTCACGACCCACAGCAGCGCGTGGCCCTCGCGGGGGATGTTCATGGCGTCAGCCATGTGCAGGCGCAGGGCGGAGAGCACCGCGTTGGCGATCTCGGGCTTATCGGCCGCGAACAGCAAAAGGTCGCCGGGCTCTACTTCCATCTCGGCCTTCAGGGCCGCCCACTCCTCGTCGGTGAAGAACTTCTTGATAGGGCTCTTCTCCTGGCCATCGGTGGTGAACGCCACCCAGGCCATGCCCTTGGCGCCGTTGGCCTCGGCGATGCTGGCGAGCTTCTCCACCTCGCCGCGGGACCAGTCGCCGGCACCCTTGACGTTGATGGCCTTCACCACTCCGCCGGACTGGGCCACGCTCGCGAACACCTTGAAGCCGGTGTCCTTCACAATGTCGGTGATGTCGTGAAGCAGCATGCCGAAGCGCACGTCGGGGCGATCGCAGCCGTACAGGCGCATGGCGTCGGCGTACTGCATCTTCTGCAGCGGGAAGGCGACGTCGGTCACACCCACGGCCTTCAAGGTCTCGGCCATGACACCTTCCATCATGTCGCACACATCGTCGCCCTCGACGAAGGACATCTCGATGTCGACCTGGGTGAACTCGGGCTGGCGATCGGCGCGCAGGTCCTCGTCGCGGAAACAGCGGGCAATCTGGTAATAGCGCTCCACCCCGGCGCACATGAGCATCTGCTTGAACTGCTGGGGACTCTGGGGCAGGGCGTAGAACTTGCCCGGGTTCGGACGCGACGGCACGATGTAGTCGCGGGCGCCCTCGGGCGTGGAGTTCGCCAGAATCGGCGTCTCGATCTCCAGGAAACCACGCTCGTCCAGGGCCCGGCGCATGGCCTGGGTCACCGTGTGGCGCAGCTTCAGGTTGGCGAGCATCTCGGGACGGCGGATGTCCAGATAGCGCCACTTCATGCGCGTGATCTCATCGGTCTCGATGCCATCCTCAATGGAGAAGGGCGGCGTCACCGACGTGTTCAACACCTGTACCGCATTGGCCAAAACTTCGATCTCGCCCGTGATCATGTTCGGGTTGATCGCCTCCGGTGCACGCTCGCGCACGCGCCCGGACACCTTCAGCACGTACTCGCGACCCAAGTGCTCGGCCGCATGGAAGTCCTCCTCGCTCACGCAATCGGGATCGACCACCACCTGGGTATAGCCATCACGGTCGCGCAGGTCGATGAAGATGAGGCCGCCGTGGTCGCGGGTGTGCCACGCCCAACCGCACAAAGTCACCTCTTGGTTCACATCAGTCGCACGCAGCTGTCCGCAGGTGGCGGTATGCATGCAATATTCGTTGCGGAAGTCTTCCATAGTCGTTTCGTTGCTCCTAGGGGTCAAAAATCACGTGCCCGTAATCGTACCGCATTGCAGGCGCGCAAGCTAGCTTTCAGCGCGTTCAGCAACGGAAAAGCGCACAGACGGCAGCAAAAAGCCCCCGTCGCTCTCGCGCAGCGACGGGGGCTGAGCAATGCACGATCAGTTCTTATCCTTTGATCAGATCGCGCAGCACGTACTGGAGGATGCCGCCATTCTCGTAGTAGCGGCCCTCCGTGGGCGTGTCGATGCGCACGATGGCGTCGAAGGTCACGACGCCTCCATCGGGCTTCTCGGCCGTCACCTTCACGACAGCCGGGCTCGGCAGCCCCGCCGAGAAGTCGATGGGCGCCACCGTGATGGTCTCGGAGCCGTCGAGACCCAGCGTCTCCGCGTTTTGCCCCTCGATGAACTGCAGCGGCAGGATGCCCATGCCGATGAGGTTGGAGCGGTGAATGCGCTCGAAGCTCTCCGCGATGGCCACGCGCACGCCGAGCAGCATCGGGCCCTTGGCCGCCCAGTCTCGGGACGAACCGGAGCCGTACATCTTGCCCGCAAGGACTGCCGCCGGCGTGTCAGAGGCGGCGTAGTTCTCGGCGGCATAATACAGAGGCGTGATCTCACCGGTGGTAAAGTCGCGGGTCCAGCCGCCCTTGCGGCCGCAGGCCAACTTATTCTGCAGCTTCACGTTAGCGAAGGTGCCGCGCATCATCACCTCGTGGTTGCCTCGACGGCTACCGTAGGTGTTGAAGTCGGCCGGAGCCACGCCATGGGTCTCCAGGTACTCGGCCGCCGGCATGTCCGGCGCGATGGCACCGGCCGGCGAGATATGATCGGTCGTGATGAAGTCGCCGAAGTTGCCGAGCACACGAGCGCCCTCGATGGCATCCTGGCCCGACACCTCGCGGGTCATCCCGTCGAAATAGGGCGGGCGGCGCACGTAGGTAGAGTCATCGTCCCACGCGAAGGTGTCGCTCGGCTCGGCGCCCAGGGCCTGCCACGCGGCGTCGCCCTCAAACATGTTTGCGGCGCCCTGCTCGTACAAGTCGGCCGTCACGAACTCGTCCACAAAAGCGGCCACCTCGTCGGCGGCGGGCACGATGTCGGCGTAGAACACGGGATTTCCCTCAGCGTCCGTACCAAGGGGATCCTTCTCCAGATCGATGTCCATGGTGCCGGCGATGGCGTAGGCGATGACGTTGGCCGGCTGCATCAGGTAGTTCTGCGACACGTCCGGTGAAATGCGGCCCTCGAAGTTGCGGTTGCCCGACAGAACGCTGGCCAGCTCGATGTCGTCGGCCACGGCATGCATGGCCTCGGAGAGGGGACCCGAGTTGCCAATGCAGCTCATGCAACCGAAACCGCAGGTATAGAAGCCCAGCTGGCGCAAGGGCTCAGTAAGCCCCGCCCGCTCGAGCAGAAGCTCGGTGGCGCGGCTACCGGGAGCCAAGATGGTCTTCACCCAGGGTGCCGGCGCAAGCCCGCGCTCGGCGGCGTTGCGCGCCATGAGGCCCGTGGCCAGCATCATGGCCTGGTCGGTGGCCGTGGTGCAGCTCGTCACGGCGGCGATGGCAATGGCTCCGTGGGTCAGCTCGTAGTCCTCGCCGTCAACTTCCACATGCACCGTCGCATCGTCGAGGCCGCGCTCGGCGCAGATGGCGCGGAAGCGCTCGCCGGCCTTGGCGAGCGGAATGCGATCGTGGGGGCGCGAGGGGCCCGCCAGAGAAGGTTGAACCGTGGAAAGATCGAGCTCGATCACCTCGGCATAGGTGCGCGGCGCCGCCTCGGGATCATTCCAGTAGCCCTGGGCCTTCGCGTAGGCTTCAACCAGAGCCACCTGCTCGGCGCTGCGGCCCGTGAGGCGCAGGTAGTCCAGGGTGCGGTCGTCCACCGGGAACAGCGTGCAGGTGCAGCCGTACTCCGGGGTCATGTTCGAGATGCAGGCGCGCTGGGTGGCGGAAAGCGCCGCCACGCCGGGGCCGAAGCATTCCACAAAGCAGCCCACCACACCGCGCTCGCGCAGCATTTGTGCGAACGTCAGCGACACGTCCATGGCCGACACGCCTTCGGACAAGTCGCCCGTCAGCTTCACGCCAATGACGCGGGGCACAAGCGTCGTGATGGGTTGGCCCAGCGCGGCCGCCTCCGCCTCGATGCCGCCCACGCCCCAGCCGAGCACACCGATGCCGTTGGCCGTGGGCGTATGGGAGTCGGTGCCCACAAGCGTGTCGAAGTACACCACGGGCGTGCCATCGGCGCCGGTAAGGCCGGCGGGAGACTCCATGACCACGCTGGCGAACTTCTCGATGTTCAGCTGGTGGCAGATGCCCTGTCCCGGCGGCACGATGCGCACGTTCTCGAAGGACTCCTGGGCCCACTTCAAAAAGTCGTAGCGCTCGCCGTTGCGCTTGAACTCCAGCTTCATGTTCTCATCCATGCAGCCGTCGCACCCGGCCACATCCGCGATGACCGAATGGTCGATGACCAAATCGCACGGTACCTGCGGGTTGATCTTCTTCGGATCGCCGCCCAGATCGGCGCAGGCCTCGCGCATGACGGCGAAATCGACAAACACCGGCACACCCGTGAAGTCCTGGAACAACACGCGCGCCGGCGAGAACTCCACTTCCTCGCCCGTCTGGCCCGCCAAGCCAGCAGTTACGATGCGCTCGGCCATGGCCTGGGCCTCTTCGGGCGTGCGCCCGCAGCGCAGCGCATTCTCCAAAAGCACGGTAAGGGAGTAAGGCAGCTGCGCCGCCCCCTCTATCTCGCTCACCGGGTAATAGGTGTAGGCCCCATTGCCCACCTTCAAAGAAGCTTCAAAGCTCATGTATCAATCTCCTTGGAACTAAGCTACATTCTCGATGATCTGAGCGGCACGGCGCTTGAGCATGCCCTTGCCGTTCTCGGCATCGAAGCGCATACGATCGGCCAGGGCGCTTTTCACAGACCCGTCCAGCTTCCCCTGGGAGAAGTCGATGACCGCCAGAAGCATATCCTGGAATTCCAAATCGCCGTGATAGCACTGGATGCCCTCGTCGATGAGAGGCCATACTTTTTCCGAGCGTTTCTCGGTCGTCGCACCCAGCTTGCACAGAAAGCGCATGGCGGCCAAACGCAAAGGACCGCTGTCCTCGTCGAACAGGGCCGCCTCGGCGCCGGGGATGGCCTTGTCGCAGGGCCGAGAGTCGAAGGACACGACGTAAGTCAGCGCATCAAGACATTCCCAACGCGTCTGAGCCTCAGGGCGCTCCAATGCGTCGACGAGATCGGACGCGAAAGGCACGAGTATTTCAGGATTCTCAGCAGCCACGCCTGCAATGACCTTCGCTGCCTGCTGGCGGCCGCGGCGGCTCCCATCGGAAAGAGCCTCCACCAACTCCTTCAGCTTCGCCGAATCCTTCAGCGCCTCCTCAACGCGCTTCTTATCTTCAGGGGTCTCTGAACTCAAGGGAAACCTCCCTTTCCTGACGAGCCCTTCGGCTCTGTCATCGACGCCAGTTTTCCAGAAAACATTATACGCGTCCTTATATTTTCAAAGAAAGAAGCCGTTCCCATTTCACGGTTAAGGGCGCACAAAAACAAAAAGACGCCCGCATGGGCGTCCAAATAATAATATAGTTTTGTCGCACAGGCTCGCCCGAGGAAGTCGGCGAGGGTCCGGCAGGCGCCCGGAATCGCCCCGCCTCGGGGCCGAGCGGCCTCCGCGCCGCGCCGAGCCCCGAACAAGGGGC